>NZ_JAAGNW010000041.1:6247-12290 GCF_010645215.1 Burkholderia multivorans
GGACGTATCGTCGATGTGCCGTCGGTCGTCTGCGCGCGCTACAACAATTGCCCGCCCCCCTTGCAAAGCGGACAGGTCGCCGTTGCGGTCAACGTCAACGCCAGCACCCAACTCGGCCAGCAAGTCTACGTGACGGGCAACGCGGCCGCACTCGGCAACTGGAATACGGATCTCGGCATGCCCGTCGACCCGGCTCGCTACCCCGTCTGGAGCAATACCATCAACCTCCCGGCCGGCCAGACCATTCAATATAAGTACTACCGCAAGAATGCGGACGGCAGCGTGAGCTGGGAGAATCTGACGGCGAACCGCCTGATGCAGACGCCGGCGCACGCGAACCTGACGCTGAACGATCAGGTGAGCTGGTGAACGCGCAGGTTCGCCGGCTTGCCGCCGTTGCCGCGCTGTTGAGCGCGGCAACGGCAGGGGTGCGCTTCGGCGTACAGGCCGCTCGGGAGCCCGGGGCCGCCGCGCAACCGCCCGCTCCGTTCGATCGCGCACCGCCTGTGATGTCGTCTCCGCCGTCGAGCCGACCACTGGTCAAAGCGCTGCCGCCGGTGAGCGCCGCGGCGGCGGGAACAACCTGGAGCGCGACGCCGGCCGCGCCACAGCCGCCGCTCGAAGCTCAGCGCGGCGCACCCGATATCCGCGGCGTGCAACCGCTGAAGCCGCCGCCATCGAATCCGGGTTGATCGCCAGCCGGCATGTGAATGCATGCGAAATGCCACGCCCCTTTGCCCGACATCCTCATGCGACGGCGTGGCATGTCGAAACTTCCTGATCGACGAGCCAGGCGGGGGCTAGATCCGCATCAGCACGACGCCGACGATCAGGCACAGCGCCCCGGCAAGACGCAGCGGCGTGGCGGGCAGTCGGGCGAGCCCCATCAAGCCGTACTGGTCGCAGAGCATCGACGTCAGCATCTGCCCCGTCACGATGAACGCCACGGTCGCCGCCGCGCCGAGGCGCGGCAGCAGGACGATCGACAGCACGATATACGCGCCGCCGAAGAAGCCGCCGAGCCACGCGAACCACGGCACCGATGCGACCGTGTGCGCAGCGGGCCGCGATGCACCCTGGATCAGCAGCACGATGATCATCATCACCGTGCCGCCGAGATAGCTGACGAGCGCGGCCCAGGACCAGGACGCGAGCCCGGAACGCAGATTGACGTTGAGAATCGCCTGGACGACGAGGCTCGAACCCGCGAGCATCGCCACGAACGGCAGCCCCACGAAAGACACCAGCTCACGCATGACGAATAGGATCGGTCGGTTGGGCATCCGGCGGGCCGGCGCGCGAGACGCCCCCGCCGCGATGCGATGCTCAGCGGAGCGCGCTCAGATCGAGCGGCGCCCCCGTCTTGGTCTTGATTTCGTCGACGCTCACGCCGTCGGCCAGCTCGACGACCTTCAGCCCCGCCGGCGTCACCTCGATCACGCCGAGGTCGGTGATGATCAGGTCCACGACGCCCACGCCCGTCAGCGGCAGCGTGCATGCTTCGAGGATCTTGTGCTGGTCGCCCTTCGCGACGTGCTCCATCAGCACGATCACGCGCTTCACGCCCGCCACCAGGTCCATCGCGCCGCCCATGCCCTTGATCATCTTGCCCGGGATCAGCCAGTTCGCGAGATCGCCCGTCCTGCTGACCTGCATCGCGCCGAGGATCGCGAGATCGACGTGACCGCCGCGGATCATCGCGAACGAATCGGCCGACGAGAACGTCGACGAACCCGGCAGCGTCGTGATCGTCTGCTTGCCGGCGTTGATCAGGTCGGCGTCGACTTCGTCGTCGGCCGGGAACGGCCCGATGCCGAGCAGCCCGTTCTCCGACTGCAGCCACACTTCCGCCCGCGGCGGCACGTGGTTGGCCACGAGCGTCGGCAGGCCGATGCCGAGGTTCACGTAGAAGCCGTCCTGCAGCTCCCGCGCCGCACGCGCGGCCATCTGGTCACGATTCCAGGCCATGTCATGCTCCTTTCGCGCGGACGGTGCGTTGTTCGATACGTTTTTCCGGCGTGGTGTTGAGCACCATCCGTTGCACGAAGATGCCGGGCGTATGGACCGAGTCCGGATCGAACGTGCCGGTCTCGACGATCTCCTCGACCTCGGCGACCGTGATCTTGCCCGCCATCGCGCATACCGGGTTGAAGTTGCGCGCCGTGCGGCGGTAGATCAGGTTGCCCGCCCGGTCCGCCTTCCAGGCCTTCACGAGCGCGACGTCGGCCGTGAGCGACGGCTCCAGCACATAGTGGCGATCGCCGAACTGGCGGGTCTCCTTGCCTTCCGCGATCACCGTGCCGTAGCCCGTGCTCGTGAAGAATGCCGGGATCCCCGCGCCGCCCGCGCGCAGCTTCTCCGCGAGCGTACCTTGCGGCGTGAATTCGATCTCGACCTCGCCTGCCAGGTACTGGCGCTCGAATTCCTTGTTGTCGCCGACGTAGGAGGAAAACATCTTCCTGATCTGCCGCGTTTCCAGCAGCAGCCCGAGGCCGAAGCCGTCGACGCCCGCGGTATTGCTGATGCAGGTGAGCCCCTTCACGCCGGTATCGCGCAGCGCGGCGATCAACGCCTCGGGAATGCCGCACAGGCCGAAACCGCCGACCGCGAAAGTCTGCCCGTCCCCGACGATGCCATCGAGCGCGGCGGCCGCGCTCGGATAGAGTTTGTTCATCTCACATCCCTTCTTCCAAGGAAGCCTGTTGAGTCAGACGACATGCGGCATGCGCGCTACGCGTGCGCGCCCTCATGCAATGGCGCGCGGATGCGTTCAAACGAGCGTGACGGCGCGGCGCATGAAACACAATACGCAAAATTACATAAGCACCGATTGCGAGTAAGGCGCACTCGAAACGTCCGCACGATTTGAATCGGCCATTGCATCAATCAGGGCCTTTCGTCTCGTTGAAGCACGGCGGATTCAAAGCGCTGCACGTATCGACGGGCGCTGTCCCTCCACGTCGACGGATACGATTCGCCTGCTCGCACCGACGCGCCGCGTCCCTGTCGAAACACCCCGACGCGACCGACCATCCGGCGCAACGCGCCGGCCGATCGATCGCGCCGGGGTCGGGCGACGCCTTCCCCTGCGCCTGCCTCGCCTCTCGCCTAGACCGGGTGAAGCGTCCGGTCCGGCTCCTTCGGCCCGAGGAAATCGCTTTCCTCCAGCACGAGGCGCTCCACCCGCCCGCCCGCTTCGAGCGCAGCCACGATCTCGGGCAGGTCCGCGCTGGACACCCGCCCGTAGAAGTAGTGATCCGGCTCGACCAGGATCGCGGGCCCCGCCCAGCACGCATCGAGACAGCTCGACGTGCACGCCCTGACTTCCGTCGCCGCCAGGCCGCGCACCCGCACCAGCTCCTTCAGCTCGGCATGCAGCTCCACCGAACCGCGCGCCGCGCACGAGCCCTTCTGCGCCCCCGCCGGCCGCAGGTTCGTGCAAACCATCAGATAACGTTGACGCTGCGTCATCGTTCGGCTCCCGCTTACGCGCGCACGCCGGCGAGCAGCGCGCCGCGCTCGGCCGGCTGTCGCGACGACAGCTTGAGCAGGCGCTCCGCGTTCAGGCCCAGGATCTTCTCCTTGCTCGACGCGGACAGCTCCGTGCGATTCGCGATCGCCGCCACGGCGCCCGGGAACATCGCGTCGAAGTGCGGATAGTCGGACGCGAACAGGAGGTTGTCGTCGCCCATCGTCGCCGCGACGTAGTTCAGCATCACCTCGTCCGGATCGCAGCTGACCCAGCAGTTGCGCTGGAAATACTCGCTCGGCTTGAGCTGGAGATCCGGCACATACCAGCCCAGGTGCTCGAAGTCCTTGTCCATCCGGTCGACCCAGTAGGGCAGCCAGCCCACGCCGCTCTCCATGAACGCCACCCGCAGATCCGGGAAGCGCTCGAACACGCCGCCCGCGATCAGCGTCAGGCAGGCGAACTGCTGCTCGAACGGATGCGACAGCACGTGGCTGATGTAGTGGTTGTAGCGGCCCTTCGCGTTCGCCTCGTAGCGATCGGCGCCGATGATCGGCAGCGGGCCGTTCGCGCCTTCATGAAAACCCACGCAGACGTCGAGATCGACGATCGCCTCCCACAGCGGGTCGTACTCGGGATCGTCGAGATTGCGGTGCCCGTATGGATTGGGCCGCATATACACGCCGACCATGCCCAGCTCCGTGACCGCGCGCCGCAATTCGCGGATCGAGGCCTGCACGTCGAGCAGCGGCAGATGCGCATAGCCCTTCAGCCGGTCCGTATCGACCGAGCAATAGTCATGCAGCCAGTTGTTGTACGCGATGCTGATCCGCTCCGAGAGCGGCCGGTCCTGGATCCCGGTCAGGAACATGCCGAGCGTCGGGAACAGCACCGCGACGTCGATGCCTTCGAGATCCATGTCCTTCAGGCGCTCGCGCGAATCGAAGCCGCCCGCCTTGTTGAACTCGTAGCGCTTCGTCTTGATCGCGGGCGGCACGACCGGCGCGCCCGCCGACCCCGCGCCGTTCAGGCCGTAGTGATGGCGCGGAAACAGGCGCCCGTCCACCACCACGCGCTGCAGCCCGGTCTCGTCCTCGACGATCTTCGGCGCGCGGCCGCGGTAGGCGCTGTCGCTGTAGCGCTCCCACAGGTCCGCGGGCTCCAGCACATGTCCGTCGGCGTCGATGACGCGATGCGTACTCATGCGCGCACCTCCTGCAGCGATGCGCTCCGTTGCCCATGCGCGGCGTCGTGCGGGCCCTCGGCAAGCGTGCGGCTCAGGTTTTCCACGAGATCCGCATAGGTCTCGAGGAACAGGTGCAGGCCGCGGTACACCGCTTCGCGGTTGGTCTGCTCGAGCATCGCGTACAGGATCGGCGCGTCGAGCATCAGGCTCGCGTGGCTCGCCTCGAACGCCGGCGCGCCGTCCTCGCCGTCCTCCGAGGCATGGTCGCCGAAGTAGTCGCAGGCATGATCGCTGAGCCCGTATTCGCGCTGGAACCGCTTGAAGCCCTTGTAGAGCTTCCCGTACAGCTGCCCCGCGACGGATTCGTTGCCGTACATGAAGGCGCACGCGCCGGCGCACGACACATCCGGCCGCTTGGTGATGATGCGGCGCGTATGCCAGGCGTTGAGCGCCTGCTCGGGCAGTACCTCGATCGGATCCTCCTGGTCCATCTGGTCGGCCGTCACGCGCATGGAACCCGCCGCCACCAGTTCGTCGATGACGCCGTAGAAGCGTTCCAGATGCGGCGGGTCGCGCCGCAGCATGCCCTTGTGCGTCAGGACCGCGAGCGCATCGTCGACCGAAATCTGTTGCTGCGATTCCGACCAGACCGCATGCAGCATCGGCGTGACCGTCGAGACGAGATAGTGCGGGTTGTCCGTGAACTCGTCGAACGCGGCGAACAGCGGACCCGCGGCCGCGATCCGGTCGCGCCGGCCGCGTTCGAGCCGGGTGTCCTCGGTGATCCGCCCGGACAGATACAGCAGGCCGCCGCGCAAGCCGTTGTGATAGTGACGCACGGTGCGCAGCACCGTAGCCAGCGCGTCCGGGCCGTGGGCGCGCGCGCCGAAGCGGCTGTCGAATTCCTTGATGCTGCGCTGGACCCGGTGGTCGCGGATGTATTCGAGCAGGTGCCGCCGGGTGTTCTCGGGCGACGGATCCACCGCGAGCTGCAGCAGGCGCTGCGGCACGCGATCGGTGATGGACAGGATATAACGCTCCAGGTCCGTCTCGGTGGCGACCCAGGTGTTCAGCGGGGGTTCGATGAACGGATTGGACGAAGACGTTGCAACGGACATATTCACGCTCCGATAGAGGAAACGGCAACCGCCGGCGGCGGCCGCCCACTGCGTTGAACAGGGAACACGCGCTTACAAGCCCTCGGGCCGGCGCGGCGGCCGAGTACCTCTGATTTGCGTACGATGCATGACGCGGCGGGAGGCGGGATCGAAGGCTTCCCGCATGTGCATGGTCATCCGGTTGTCCCAGATGAGCAGGTCGCCGACGCTCCAGCGGTGGCGATAGACGGCGGTTTCGACGTGCGCCCAGATCGCATCGATCAGGCGTTC
>NZ_JAAGNW010000041.1:12300-13525 GCF_010645215.1 Burkholderia multivorans
GACCGGATGCTCGATGACGAGCGGATGCAGGCGGCCGATCGCCGCGCGCGGATCGTCGCAATGCGTCATGCCTTTGCGCAGCATGTTCGACGAGTCGTAGGTGCCGTCATGCTTGACGTCGAGCCCCTTGACCCGTTCGTACAGGGCGGGCGGCAAGGCCGCCAGCGCGGCCTTCATGTTCGCGAACAGCGTGTCGCCGCCCCAGGCCGGCAGTTCCAGCGCGTACAGGATCGACGCGTCCGGCGGGTCCGGCCGATAGCTCGAATCGGTATGCCACGCGGATTCGCCGTCGCCCAGCGCGCCGATCGGATTGCCCTGCGCGTCGCGCACGTTGGACACGACGAAGATGTTCGGATAACCGGGCGGGGATTTCACGCCCTCGCCCTGATTCGGCGGGACGTCGAGCGTGCCGAAATGCGAGGAAAAAGCCAATAGCTGATTGTCATTCAGCGTCTGATTGCGAAACACCAGCACGCCATGCCGATCCCATGCCGATATTATCTGTTCTATTTCAGCCTGAGTCGGATCCCGCAGATCCACGTTCTTGATTTCCGCCCCGAAAGGCGTGCTTGGAACAACAGTCAATGAACTGCCGGCAGACATAGGGCGCCTCCTTCTCGACAGGATATGACATCCCGCTGCGCAAACGGCTTCCGGGCCGTTCATACGCGAGCGTGTGGGGTTGGATTGGGATCGAGCATAACCATCGGCGCTGCCCGGCGGTAGTCCAAAAGATTGGACTTGCCGTTAATTTTGACGCGCTGTCGATATTGGAAAATCGATTAACCCAACAACCGTACGATATGATTCGCATTCACCGGCATCGGCTCATTGAAAATCCAATGCAATCAGAAATCGTGGAATAAAAACCCCCTCGATTCAGCGCATCGGGAAAATAGGGTGATCGATTCGGCGCGCGGAACCCGTAGCGGCGTCGGATTCGGTATTCGCTACCGGTCCGGCAATCCGGCGCGCGCGGCGGCGCCGCGCACGTCACAGCGATCGCGAACCGATCAGGCGGCGAAAGAACAGGTTCGGCATTTTCTGGTGAATGCCCATGCCGACGAGCATCTCGCGCAGATGCGCGGGATGGCAGGCGAGCTTTTCGCAGATGCGATTGCGGCATTTGTAGATCGCGTCCGGGCTGCGCGTGCTCGCGATCGGCCGGTGCTTGTTCATGAAGTGAGCGATCTGCTTGAAGTCCCAGTTCATCGCGAGCAGGAAA
>NZ_JAAGNW010000041.1:13535-15683 GCF_010645215.1 Burkholderia multivorans
GTCGACGTGCTCGATGCTGCAACCGATGCCGAATTCGAGCACGTAGTTGGGCACCAGCGCGAGGAACCGGGACAGTTCGATCTTGTGAGCCGCATAGACGACGCCGAGCGCGGACTCGGTCGCCACGTGCTTCAGCGCGTATTTCTCGAAGACCAGCGCATCGATCCCGTGACTGTATTCGTGCACGTTGAGAATCGATTTCTTCTGGTGGAGATCCGGCTGCCGGAGCAGTTCCTGATCTTCCCGCACATAGCAGTCCGCGAACTGCGCGGTGCCCTCGCACGGCATGTCGCGATCCATGCGGTCCGCCACGTCCAGGCCGCTCGACAGGCCGACGAGCCGGGCAAAGGCGTCCGTGGCGCTCAGGTGGCGCGAATGGATGTCCTTGACGCCCAGGACGACGTCGGTCTGGGAGGAGATCGTGCGCACCGACTCCTTGAACGTTTCGACCAGCGCCTTTTGCGCCGCATCGAAATGCTCAGGCGATACCCGTTTCATGCCGCCCCCTTCGCAGCCCATGGGCAGCGCTGCCCGGCGAGGGGCACGTATCAATCGTGTGGGGAAACTTGTCTGGAAGTAAAGCCACCCGAACGCCCGGACAGGCGTCAAGGAGAGCTGGGCGCCCGCTCCGGTGTTGCCCGGATCCCGCCGGCGTCCTGCCGCATCAATCGCATCTCATGGGTTCTCGCGCCGTTCCGGAACGGCAGCTGGCCGCCGCACCCGGCGCGTCCGGACCGCGCCGCCCGCCGAACCGGGCGAGCGACGCGCCGCCGCGCGCCTCGATCAGACGGCCTGCTCGACCAGGAAGTCCTCCCTGCAGCGCCCCACCAGCCAGCGCGGCAGCCGCCCGCGGCCGCACCAGGTCTGCCCGGTCTCGGGATCGCGGTACTTGGGCTGCAAGGGGCCGCGCCGGCCGTCGCGGATCCGCATTCTCACGTGGTTGCCGTAGATCTGTTCCGGCGCGATCGCGTAGCGTTCCACGGCCGCGCGGATGTCGCACAGCACCTGTTCGAGTTCACGTTGCCGCGCAGCCTTGGCTTCATCGTTGAGCGCCTTGAGCTGCGCCTTCAGTATCGCGTAGGTTGTCATTCGGTTTCTCCCGGCAAACGTCGACCTTCGTCACGCCTGCCCGCTCTCGACAGGCGGCACGCAGCGCCCGGAACCCCACGCTCGTGCGCGCCAGAACAAAACAACGATCGCCGGACCCGGCGATCGCAAAGCCGCCCGCCCCCGGGCCAACGGTGCGTTGCTTGGCAAGCGGCAACTCGAAATTCGCCCCGCGAACCGACTCACGCCCGGCCGGCGTCCGTCGTCCCGCATGCACCATCCCGATGCATGCTTCGCAGTGCGAAATGAAGACTCAGGGAAAACACTGCATTTCCCTACTCATGCGCCGAGGCCGTGTGTCGCTATCGCATCCGCCGGAACTGCGCGACGGATGCGCCGTACCTCACGACGCCGCCACCCGGACGTCGCCGGCGGGACGGGTGGCCAGGACGATTGCGCTGGCAACGAGCAGCACCGCGATCGTGAGAAAGCCCGCCTCGCTGCTGCCCGAGGCGCTCGTCACCCAGCCGATCAGCGTCGGGCTGACGAAGCCGCCGAACAGGCCCAGCGTATTGATGAATGCAATGCCGACCGCCGCGTCCTGTTCGGCGAAATAATCGGCGGGAATTGCCCAGAACACGGTATAGCCCGCGTACATGCCGGCCGTCGCGACCGAGATCGCGGCCAGCGCGAGTCCGAACTGATCCGCGAAATGCGCGCCCACCACGAGCCCCGCCGCGCCCACCGCGGTCGACAGCGCGGCGTGCGCCTGCCGTTCGCCCTGCCGGTCCGAGCGCCGCCCGACCAGATAGGTCACGACGAGGGTGAACAGATACGGCACGGCCGAGTACAGGCCGATTTCGGTATAGCTGTGCACGCCGGCCGACTTCAGGATGGTCGGCAACCAGAAGCCCACCGCATAGATGCCGCTGATCAGGCCGAAATAGGTCAGCGCGAGCCGCCACACGCGCGCGTCGCGCATCACCCGACGCAGCGCCGCGCGCGGCGCGGGCTCGGGATGCCGATGCGCGAGCGCGGTCGCGACCGCCTGCTTCTCGTCGTGCGTCAGCCAGCGCGCAAGCTCGGGGGCATCGCTCAAGG
>NZ_JAAGNW010000041.1:15693-17750 GCF_010645215.1 Burkholderia multivorans
ATCGCACGCCCCATGCGCTGGCGCGGATACCAGCGGGTCAGGAAATAGATCAGGCCGGGCGCGAAGCCCGCTTCGAACAGGCCCAGCAGGAAACGCAGCGCATAGAACGTGTTCGCGTCGGACACGAGGCAGGTCGCCGCCGACGTGAGCCCCCACAGCACCATGATGCGGCTCAGCGTCAGGCGCGCACCCACGCGCACGAGCAGCATGTTGCTCGGCACTTCGACGAGCACGTAGCCGAGAAAGAAAATGCCCGCACCGAGCCCGTAGGCGGCGTCGCTGAGCCCCAGTTCGTGCTGCATCTGCAGCTTCGCGAAGCCGACGTTGACGCGGTCGATATAGGCGACGCAATAGCACAGCGCCAGGAATGCCAGCACTCTTAAATCGATCTTCCGATATGCGCTCGCATATGAATCAGGAACGCCTTTCGTTTGAACGGACATTCGATCCTCGGTAGCCGTTGTAAGTATGTGCAGCCGAATGCGAGCAGACTATACAGAAGGTTTGGCGTATTTAGACGACAATGTACGAGACACGGTGTGCGGAAACCTGCACCATGCGGGATGTGGTCAGACTGGATTGAATCATGGAGCTATATAAATCGCGGCAAATTCAATGTTTCGAAGCAGTGATGGCGGAACGCTCCGTGCGCAAGGCGGCCGACCGGCTCGCCATGTCCGTCTCGGAGGTCAGCCGACAGATCCGTAAACTCGAAACCGAAACCAAGTTGCACCTGTTCGATCGCGAACGCTCCGGCGTGAAGCCGACCGCAGAAGCCAAATATCTGCTCGAATTCCAACGCGGCTGCGATGCGCAATATGAAGTATTCGAGAGCCAGATTAACTCGCTGAAATCACTAAAAACGGGGACTGTTTCCATTTCCGCAAGTGAAAGCATGATGACTCCGTTCGTCAGCGAAGTCCTGTGGAGTTTCTGCCGCGAATATCCGAATATCCGCGTTTCATTGAGCCAGCGTGCGACCCGCGAAATCAGCGAGGACGTGCTGACCGACAACGCCCATATCGGGATTGCCTACAACGCGCCGGCCGTCGACGGCGTCTCGGTCTACCGCAGCGTGCGCGACAGCGTCACCGCGGCGGTGCATCCCGACCACCCGCTCGCCAAGCACGACGGCCCGATCACGTTCACCCGGGCGGTGTCGTATCCGTTCGCCACGATGCCGACGCTGTACGGCCTCGGCGGCCTCATGGAAAGCGTCGCTCACGCCGAGGGCATCAAGTTCAAGCCGACCGTGGTCGCCAATACGCTCGACGTGCTGCGTCGCTTCGCGCTCGAAGGGCTCGGCGTCGCCTTCGTATCGACGTTTACGATCCGCAGCGAGGTCGAACGCGGCCTGCTCGTCGGCAAGGCGCTCGATCATCCGTCGCTCGGCCGCCAGTCCACCTCGATCCTCGTCAAGGCGCAGCGCGGGCTGTCCGATGCGACGCGCGAGATGCTGCAACGCATCGAGACCGGCATGACGGTGTTCCAGTAAGCGTAAGCCGCCCCTCGGCGCACGCCTGCCGCGCCTGCCGGCCCGGGTGGCGACCGCCGTCGCCGAGCTGGCCGGCCATGCGCGCCCCTGCTTCGGCCCGGGCGGCCCGATCGCGCGCATGCTCGACGCCGACCGGCTGCGATCGCTGTTCCTCCGGGGCTCGAACTGGGCCCGGGCAGACCAGAATGGCGACCATAGCGCCTCTGCGTACCGGCTCGCCATCAGTTGCCCTTGGGCATGGCCTGTGTGCCCGCCCCGACGGCGAACTTCTCCATCTCGATGACCTTGCACCGAATTTCAACCTGCGGAAGCATGACGGCTGCCGGCAAGCGCAGGACGAAATCTATCGTCGCCACGACATCCTCGACCTGGATCTTCGCCTCATTCGGGATGCGGCCGTCATTGGTCATGTCGGTATTGACCACACTGGGGCACAGACAGGTCACGCGCACATCGAAGGGCAACAACTCCTTGTGCAGAGCCTGTGCGTAGCTGATCAACGCGGCCTTGGTCGCCGCATAGACCCCGAGCTTTGGCATGCTCTCTATCCCGGCCATCGAGG
>NZ_JAAGNW010000041.1:17760-19219 GCF_010645215.1 Burkholderia multivorans
ATCGAGGAGAGCAGGAAGATCTGTCCGCCACCATCAAGCCGCATGCGGTTCGCCACGAGATTGGTGACCACCAGGGCGCTGGAGAGGTTGACGTCCACCATGGAAATGACATCCTCGCTGGCAAGGGCCGAGCCACCCATCTTCAAGACCCCGGCCGAATTCACCAACATGGTGATCCGCATGGGGCTCGACAGGGCTTTCACGACTGCTTCGTGCACCTGATGCGGAAAACGCATGTCCACGCTGAGCAGTTCAATCCTGCAATCCGGGTACAGGTCCAGGATCTGGGCCCTGGCCCGAGCAAGCCTGGCAGGATCTTGTGCCAGCAGGAGCAAGTTCATACCCCTGCCTGCCAGGTACTTCGCTACTGCCAGGCCAATCCCTCGGCTTCCGCCGGTGACAAGCGCATAGGCCGGGCGCTGATCATCTGCAGTACCCAACATGGATTGATTACCCATCCCTACCTCCAAAAATAACTGCATGTCGTTCGTCGTGCCGGCCACGCGACCGAAGACGACGGAGAGAAACGGAAATCCCGCGGGTGGAAGCAGTGCTGCCCCACGACGACACTTCCGCGAGCGTTGATCGGATCTGCCCCATGCTCACGTCGGGTCGGCAGTGCGCCACGCAACGCGGAATCCGCAAGAGGAAAAGCGTATCCGGCCTGACGAGAATGGTGGCGATGTCGAATCGACGCCGTCATCCTTCACGCGAATGGAAGACTATGCATCACTCAGCCGGCTTCCGGAACATCCTGTCATCGTTTCTACGGTTCCTCTTCATCTTGAGCGCCGTGACCCAGGTGCGGGTCCGCGCGCGGCGACGGCGCACCTTGCCGTGTCGGTTGCGGCTTGTCAGCGTCCGTTGTCTCACCAGGTCCAGCGTTAATCAGTGAGTGCCTTCCGTGGGTTCGCCTGGACCCGATACGTTGACCGTCGCGGATGTGCAGTGGTCTAATAAACTGGACATGGTCTAGGCAATAGCCGCAACTGAACTTCTACCCTCAAACTCTTCGTTATGTCACCGGATGCGGCCCCTTCGATTGTCGAATCTTATCTCGCGCCTGATGGGCGGCGAGTAACGGTAGCTGATGTCGTGAGAATGTTGGAGCCGTTCACCAAGGGACTTCCTGTAACCGACGACCCGCTCCTCAAGCGGCACAAGCAGATTCATTTGGAAGAACGAACCATAAAGATGCTGACAAGACGGATGGAAATAGAAGGTTATTTCCAGTTCAGTCCGCCGCGATCAGCGTGGGTCGAAACACCGTTTGGGGCAATGCGCAATGTAGTCGATCGTTTGAAGGAGGCAGGCATTCCTCCGGTGTTTGCGTTCATTTGCGACGAGTTTTGGCTTGTCTATTGGAAACTGCAGCAGATCGTGAAGGCGGCATTCTCCGGCCAGGATTATTTTCTTCTACCGGACTTTTGGGTATGGCACGTGCAGGCTCGAGAAGGCG
>NZ_JAAGNW010000041.1:19229-22391 GCF_010645215.1 Burkholderia multivorans
ATCGCGATCTCGGCTCACGCGCGCTACTGCCTGACCGAAATGCCGGGGCCGTTTCAGTTTGGATTCCACTTACACCAGTCGACTCAACCACGGGATGCATGATGTTGGTCCCAAAGAACCAAGACGAAGCATACGGCAGTGATATGGTTTCTCAGACCCTGTTCGACGTGCGCGACGTGCGCGCATTGTTCGGCGACACGGGCGACGTGATGGTTTGGAGTCAAGCACTCATGCATTGGGGCGGGCGTGGCAGTGCTTTTGCTGATCGGCCCCGAGTCAGCATGTCAATGGGCATGCAGTTGTGCAGGCTCGCGCCCTTCAATTCGCCGCTTCTAAAGCCTGATGTGCTGCCCTCGATCGGGTTACGCCTCGAGATGATCGCGAAGCAGCTACTACAGTACGAGCAGGCAGGAAAAGTTGGTTCGGCGTGGTGCCACTTCGCGCGAGTGCTGCTCGCCAGTGGATTGTCAGGACTGACCTACGATCTACCGATCGAATGGCGGTTGTAGCGTCATGCTGAAGCGCGCGGGGAACAACATCTCAATCAATGTGATCCGCTGATCCGTTCTAGATCTGGTCCAGGAAACCCAGCGGATCAGCTTCGCGACCACACGCACTTCACCGTCAGCTTCCGCAAGCACTTCCTCTGCAACCGCTCCCAGTACCGGCTGCGGATCATGCAGCCCGAGCCCTCGGCAGCCTGACATTCCGCGCATCGCGGATATCGAATCGGTCGCTCAACGCGATCCTGGCTCGTCGACAAGGAAGACGAATCGCCCATCACGACCGCGGGGAGCCGGGCGCGGTGACGGAGCGCTTTCTTCGCTTGCATCCCCCTGATCGTTCCGGCTTGCACAGCGCGACGCTCGCCTCAGGTATCGACGGCAATGACCCTCGTCCAGCCAGCGCCGCTTTCTCGATCAATTAAATTTTGTTTATAAACGTCGAGCAAATCAAAAAAATCAACGGAATCAAATTCCGGCACATTCGTCTCAACGTATGTGAATAGGTAAAGAGATCATTCATTCGCAAAGCTGAAAATCAATCGACGCGATTGCCATTGCATCCTGATCTTCAAGATGAATGGCCAATCGCCACCACTCAATGAAGCAGCATCTGAGTTGACGCTTTAATGAATGGCAAACCGACGGCTGGCAGTGTCTGACAGGCGAACCGATTCACATTTTTCTTATAGTTGCATAACCGAGGATTCTTTGAAAATGTCCAAGTTCAATGCTCTCATCGACTTCAACAACCCGATCACCGATCTCCTGGACGACGATGCTCAGGCGTACTTGACACCGGCGGCACGCCAACTGCTCAAAGGCGATCTCATCGCGCTCGCCTGCCGCAACCACACGTTACGCACCGACGAGCTTTCACCACGCGATCTGAATTCCATCCAGGAGGCATTCAGCCATCACAGCCTGTTCGGCACGTCTGACGAGCCGATGGTGGGTTCCGGCTGCTGTTGCTGTTGCACGCCCGCCTGCTGCTGCTCCGCCGCAGCCGTCGTCAAAGCGGCATCGGTCAAAGCGGCATCGGTCTGATGTAGGGATCGCATTCGCCCAAACTGCACGCTACCTGTCATCTCGCTGTCGTCGAGATGTATCCAATCGTTTGCTTTCGGAGGCAAATTTGAACCCGAACGAAAAACTTAGATTGCTGCCGATGCAGATCGTCGAAGAATTGGACGGCATCGTTCTGCGCAGAGGTGTGGAACAGGTTCTGGTTCCAGACGCGAATGCGCTGCTCGTCATCCGCGTATTGCAAAAAGCGCTGCTGACGGAACCGCGCACGCTGGGCGAACTCGCGAACCTGTTTGCAGGGCCTGCCCGTCCTCTCGTCGAGTCCTTGCTTGAACTGTTATGCGAAAAGCGTTTTATCGTCTCCACCGATGACGGCGATTTTACGCGGCACGTCCCATCCGACGAGCGCCCGACCGATATCTTCTACTGGCATTTCAATCAATCGCAGTCACACGTTGCAAAAGTTCTCAACGAAAAGCAATGGGCGTTCGTCGGGATCAATCTACTCAACGAGCATCTACTGCGCGCCATGTTCGACGAAGGCCTCGACAATTACGTTATCGTCGACGATCCGATGTTGCGAAACACCGCACTTTTTGATGACCGGTTCGAACTGGTATCGGAGTTCTGGCGCAGCCAACGCGCGCATATCGTCGACGAAGACAGCTTCATCGACAGCGCACCGGGAACCTGCGGTTTTGTCGTCACGGCGTCGGAGTTCGGCAGCGCCTTCCTGCTCGAACGCTGGAACGAGTATGCGGTAACCCACGACATCGCGTTCTAGCCGGTGTTGTTGCAAAACCTCGTCGGCTATTGCGGACCGCTCGTCATACCCCATGATTCCGCCTGCTTCGCCTGCCTGAATACGCGACAGAACTCGAATGTCGAACGGTTTCAGGAAAAGCGCTTGATGGAGCGGCATGCCTTCGACGGGCAGCAGGTGGCGGCCTACCATCGTTCGATGCTGGAAGTTCTGGCGAGCGTCGCACAGTTCGACCTCGTGAAATTCAAAACGAACATTCAATGGGAAATCGGCACGCTGTGCGAGATCAGCCTGTTGAGCGGGAGCATGAGCCGGCGAAAGTTACTGAAAGCGCCTCGCTGTCCGGTGTGTAGCGGGCTGCGCACGCATGCCCTGACCAACATCCACAAGCAGCTCACGCCCGCCGAAGCCTGGGATGAAATCCGCCAAACCGTGGGGCATCATGAAGATTGACATCCAAACGCCATTTACGCGCCTAACGGACATCCTTTCGCTCCTCGTGGACAGTCACATAGGGCTGATCACTCAGGTGCGCGAACATCCGGCAGAAGCGGATTCGCCGCGTTTCATCCGCTTCAGTTGCACGGCAGCCAACACCCAGGCGCTGGGCGGATACCGGAATTTCGCGGTGGGCGGCGGGGCTGCGTCCGTGCGCGACGTCGCGCTCGCCAAAGCGATCGGCGAAGCCATCGAGCGTTACTGCGCGGCGGTGTACGACAAGAACGCATTCCCGCTGAGTTCGTATGAGCAAGCCGCATTCGACTGTGTTCATCCGTCGGATTTCGCGCTGTACGCCGACGAGCAGCACCGCTACGACGACTTCATGTTCGATCCATTTACCGCGTCGTCGATGGTCCGCTGGGTCCCCGC
>NZ_JAAGNW010000041.1:22401-22947 GCF_010645215.1 Burkholderia multivorans
ACGAAGGGGGCGATGAGACTCCGATCGCCCAGCCAATCTCCACCGGCTTGTCCTGCCATTGCAGCTATGAAGAGGCGGCGCTCGGCGGTCTCTGCGAGGTGATCGAGCGAGACTGCTTCACGATAACCTGGCAAGCCTGCCTATCGAGGCCCCGCATCCTCACGTCAACCCTTTCCGCGACGAATCGGGATCTGGTTTCCCGCTTCGAGCACGTCGGATACCGCATCCATTTAATGGACATCAGCAACGAAACGGGCGTGCCCGTCGTGCTCGCGGTCGGCCGCCATCGTCGGGACTATGTCCCCATCGTGATCGCGGCGGCCGCTGCGACGAGCCCCGAAGAGGCCGTGAGAAAATCGCTCGAGGAACTGGCCCATACCGAGCGGTACGCCTTTCAGATCAAAAGCGAAGTGGAGCCGGTCGATTACGAGGCGGCGTTCGACAACGTTGTCGGTCAGATCGATCACGTGGGCTTCTGGATGGATCCAGCCGTTACACGACACGCAGAATTCCTGTTCCAATCCGAGCAGACCATCGATTTCAATG
>NZ_JAAGNW010000041.1:22957-23962 GCF_010645215.1 Burkholderia multivorans
TCGCGTCTACGGCAGTCCGGATATCGCCCGCTCGTGTGTGACGTCACGACGGAAGACGTCAGAGCGCTGGGGCTGACGGTAGTGCGCGCGCTGGTGCCGGGCTATCACCCCCTGTTCATGGGCTATCACCTTCGCGCACTCGGCGGAGAAAGGCTTTGGACCATCCCGCAGCGCCTCGGTTACCGAGGCATCACCCGTGCGGACGGCGATTACCCCTACCCGCATCCATTTCCTTGAATGGAAGATCTGCAACCCTCCTTGGGAGAGGACGTCATGCCTAATACGACGTGGTTCGAAACAGCCTTGCCGGGCGAATCCGCAGGCACTGCATGGGAGCAGTTCCACGAGAGCTCGAAGACCTCCCACTACGACATCGCGCTGCCGCGAGAACGCGTGGTGGAAGAGATGGACGGCCTCTATGCGAGCCTGCCATATCGAAATATGGAGCATATCGCCTTGCCGGAAACGATCGCGCCTGTCGAGCGCGGCTTCGAAGAAATAGTGCTGGGCCGGGTCACCCCGAGCGATATCCGTCGAACGTCGATATCCCTCGTACAGTTGCGGACCATCCTGCATTTTGCATACGGGATGACGCGACACAACCAAGACAATCCATATATCCATCGTGGATTCCGCACCGTTCCCTCCGGAGGCGCTCTTTATCCGTTGGAACTGTATTTCTATCATGGCGGATCCGTCGACGGCCTGCCGGCCGGCATTTACCACTACGCTCCGGACGCAAACGCCTTGCATCGGATCGCATCGGGTAAATGCGATGCCGCGCTTTCTCGAGGGTTGGTGGAATTCCAGCGTGATCTCGCCGCTCAGTTGTCGGTAACAATATTCATCACCGCGTTGTTCAATCGCTCGGTTTTCAAGTATCGCGACAAAGGCTACCGCTTCACGCTGCTCGAAGCGGGGCACGTCGCTCAGAACATCAATCTGACCGCAACCGCGCTTGGTTTCGGTGTCGTCAACCTCGGTGGATTCTACGACCGCGTCATC
>NZ_JAAGNW010000041.1:23972-24372 GCF_010645215.1 Burkholderia multivorans
GACGATGAACTGCTCGGTCTCGATGGCCTCAATCACTCGATCCTGTATATGAATGGCCTGTGTGCGGGAGGGCATGATGACGCACATGACTAAGCCGGAACCGGATGGCCCGGTGCAATATGCCCATATCGTAAGACAGGCAAAACCTCGAACGATAAGCGCGTACAGCTTCCGCGATTTTGCTCAACTGGCACGCGATGCCGGAGTACGCGACCTGGGAAGGCAGTGCCTCTTCTCCGATTTGAGCGGCGGACCCTGGCGCGGCCATTGGCTTGCACGTGATCTATGCCGGCAACTGGATCTTCCTGAGCCGGAGCCGATTCAGCCGAATCTCCACGGCAGCGACGAAGTGGCCGATGCCTATGCGGATACGGTCAGTTTCCTCATCGACGCGGAATGC
>NZ_JAAGNW010000041.1:24382-33288 GCF_010645215.1 Burkholderia multivorans
ATCGCTGCGCGGATCCGAAGCTGCGGCATCAGTCACGTCTTTGTGATCGCCCCACAAGATGCGCATATCTGGGGCACCGAGAATCTGCATCTTCTCAGATTGCTCGGCGACGCCGCACGGGACGACCACTTCGCCGTGTGGTGCATTTCGCGATCCGATTGCATGCCGGCGCCAGTTCCCGGCATCCAATGGGTTCACCTCAATGCGCCTGGCGAGTACGCCCCCCCTCGGGAAACCTGCTCGCTTCCCGGCCTCCTGCGCGACGCGTGGCTCGCGAATACAGGCCAGACACCGCCTTGTCTGCGCTTGCGTGACGGGAGCCTGTTGATCTCGCCAAACGCGCGCGGCGTTACGCTGGATCCCGCGCAACGAGAAAAGCTCCTCGAGTGCACGCTGCCGGACCATCTGCGCGCACACCTGGCGCTCGGCGCACCCACTCAAGACGTCGCATTTCTGCAAGCCGTGGCCGGGCAATGCTTTGCGGAAGGTGGCTACGAGGTCGCCCTGGGCATCCTCGATCGTATCGATTTATCAAAGCAAGGCATGGGGCCTCGTGATGACTGGCAGCGCCCATCGGGCGACCGCCTATTTCGAGCTCGCGCGACAGCACTTCGATTCGGAAAATGCGCCACGCCTCGCGCTATATCTGCTGAACATCACGGCGCTCGCGAGGTTGCGATCCGGCGATGCCGGCGGAGCACTCGCACTCGAGGACGAGATCGAACTGCGCCTGCAAGATCCCCGCAGACGCGACTGGCATCTCATCTATATCAACTGCTTGAATCTTGCGCGCATCTACAAGAAGCTCGGCGCGCTCGACCACGCGGCGCGGTACTATCGGCGCGCCTTTTACGTGACGTCGAGCGCCAGATCGGAAAGCGACCTGCTGTACATGAACTTGTGCCAGGCGCAATTGGAGGCGCTAAGAGGCAATACGGCCGCGGTGTTGAGCAACTGGCTGCGTGCAACGATTCATTGGCTGTCCGATCCGTTGCCCGAGGCGCTTGCGCCACGCGTTGCGCAGGCGGTGCTCGGAAAGCCGCTGAACGACTGCGGAGCCGACGTCGAACAAATCTCTGCGGCGCTGAACAGGGCACTCGGCATGGCCGCGGCACGGCACGACATCGCCTTCGTACCGCTCAAGCAAGAGGTGGGATTCGCGAGACTGACCCGGCGCGGACAAGCCGATGTCTGTGTCGCGCATGACGATTGGGCGCTCGCATTGTCATGGCAGGAGATCGCGCCATCTCCCTTTGTCGGTACGCAATACAGCGCGCTGAAGCGGACCGTTGCCGGCTTGCTGGCCGCGCTCGTTCCCGAGGTCGACTTTACCGGGGTTCGGGGCCTGCTGGCCGATTCCCGATGCGGCAGCGAGTTGCCGGCGACAGTCCGCGAAGCGTGCTGGTCCTGCTGGCGCTACGACGTTCGCGAGCTGATCCATGCCGGGCAGCATTACCGCATACTCGCAACAGACGATTTTCTTACAAAATTCGTCGTGCAACTCAGTGCCGCCATCCATTCGATTGCGCCCGGCGGCGCCCACTTGCGGATCACGTTCAAGCGCTATCTGGCACCGATCGAACTGGAAAGCGATGAATGCTCGATCGTGGAGTATCTGGACACCCCACGCACCATCGCGCAACTGGCCCAATCACTCGGCCGTTCTCCACATGACTGCGCGGCGATCATTCGGTCGTTGGAAGACAAGCGTGTCGTCGTGATCGGTTAATCGGTGAAAAAATGCTTATCCTGCCGCTGGAAGTCGAGCCGCAACACGGTCATCTGATGTGCTGGGCCGCGGTGTGCGTAGCGCTGAAGCGCTACTACGGACATGCGGGTCCGCTCGATCAGGTTCAGTTCGCACACTCGGTCCTGGGCGACCATGTCGATCAGGTGTGCGCTCCCGCGCATGCACTTTCCAAGGCCGGCCTGAATTTCGAGGCCGTTCGCCACGCCCTTCCGCTTGAACAGGTGCGCACCTTGATAAGGTCGGGACATCCGGTGCTCGCATGCATGCGCCACTTCATCGGGTGGCACCTGGTCGTCATTCACGGTATCCGCGGCGATTCGGAAATGCTTGTCGCCGATCCCCTGCACGGCCCGAGCTGCTATCGCTACGACGATTTTCTTCATGCCTACATCGAGCACTATCAGTGGTCCGACACATTCATTCCAGCGCGCGCCGAACCGGGTCATCCGGAAACGTCGGCGACCCAGAAAACTTGATCAGCAGGAATCCGGACATGCCTACCCCATCCCTCCTACCTATACAAAACCGGGATCAGAAAGCCGCACTGCTCCATCCCGCCTCGCCGCGTTCCGATCCATATGGGAGCAGCAAGCCACTGATCGCATCGTTCCAATCGGTCAGCCGATCATTCGGGGGACGGCGGGTACTGGACGATGTCTCCTTCAATCTGTACGCAGGCGAGATCGTGGCCTTGCTCGGTCCCAATGGCGCCGGCAAGACCACCTCGATCCGGGCGCTGCTCGGCCTGATCGGCACCACCACGGGATGCGTCAGCGTGTTCGGACATGCGGCGGGATCGCGACCTGCGCGCGAAAGAACCGGGGCGCTGCTTCAGGTCGGGACATCCGGCGTTCCGGAACACCTCCGGGTCGATGAGCATCTCGACCTGTTTCGCAGCTATTACCCACGCCCGCTGCCGGTGCCGGAGATCATCGAGATCGCGCGCCTGAAAGGACTCGAGAAACGCCCCTTCGGCAAGCTTTCGGGGGGAGAAAAGCAGCGATTGCTCTTCGCGCTGGCGATTTGCGGCAACCCTGATCTTCTTTTTCTGGACGAGCCAACCGTTGGGATGGATGTCGAGACACGTCGTTCGATGTGGCAACACGTTCGACGCTTTGCTGCGACAGGAAAAACGATCCTCCTGACGACCCACTACCTCGAGGAGGCGGATGCACTGGCTGATCGCATCGTCGTGTTGAAGCACGGCCGGGTGATCGCAGAAGGCACCCCGGCAGAAATCAAGGCCCTCAGCGGCAAGCGCACGATTCGCTGCAGGACGTCGCTTGACCGGGAGACGCTCCTGCGCCTGAACACCGTGCTGTCCGTCACCGTCGACGGTGACAGGACCAGCATATCCGCATCGGCACCGGAAGCGACCGTTCGAGAGTTGATGAAGCTCGACCGCAATTTGACCGACCTCGAACTGACCAACGTCGCACTCGAAGATGCGTTCGTGTCCATGACCAGACACAGTGACCCACTTGATTCGTGATACGAGGAAAACCCAGATGACTCAGGCTCATGCAGACCTAACTCCTATCGTTCAAGGTGCGTTCGTTCGCGCGGCCCGCGTGTACGCCAAAGAGGCCAGGTGCGAAATTGTCAGCCTGGTGAGAGAGCGCCCTTACATTTTCTCCGTGCTCGGCTTGCCCACGATCTTTTACCTGGTGTTCGGTATTGCACATCCCGTCGAGATCCTGCAAGGACAGCCGATTTCCCGCTATCTGCTCGCCAGCTACTCGTCCTTCGGTGCGATGGGCGCGGCCATGTTTGCCGTCGGCGTAGGACTGGTGATGGAGCGCAGCCATGGCTGGTTGGAACTGAAACGGGCCTCACCCATGCCCGTCCATGCTTATCTTTCGGCAAAGATCGCCGCATCCCTTGCATTCGGGGAATTGATCGCAATCGTGCTGCTCGCATTGGGATACGCACTCTCCGGATTGCACGTCTCACCAGCCGATACGCTCAGGTTCATGGCGGCCATAGCAGGCGGTGTCCTTGCCTTCTCCACCATTGGAACGCTCCTCGGCTTACTGCTTTCTCCGGGGTCCGCCGTGGGCATCATCAACCTCGTCTACCTCCCGCTATCTCTCTGCGGCGGCCTGTGGGTGCCTATCGAGATGTTGCCGCGTTGGCTGCAAGCCGCTGCGCCCTTTCTTCCCTCCTATCAATTTGCCCGTATCACGCTGCATGCCCTGGGTTACGCCGTAGGACCGGTATGGGTCGCATGGGCCGTGCTGATCGCCTACGCGGCCGTGTTTACGTTGGCAAGCATCTGGTTGTTCAAGCATCGCCAATCGCCTTGAATCCCCTCGGTTTTGTCGGCAGGGCGGCCTGACGCCGCATGTGTGGCGGGAAGCAGACGCCACGTGCGGCTCGCGCACGATGACGGTCGCGATGTGGAGAAGCCCAGATGGATCGGGCAGGACCGCATCCCGTCCCGCACTGCGTGCAGACAAAGTGATCGGCGCCGCGCCACGACCGTCATCAATGGAGCAAGGAAGGTGCTGGCTTCCAGTGATCCTTCGTGCCGCCTTCGGTAAGCCAGATGCATCAATGCGATTCGCGCAGCCACTTGACGAATTCGGAGACTTCTCGATGATGGCGGTTCTGCTTTCTCCACGTCGCGAAATATGAAATAGGCGCGCGAATCTCGGCTTCGTGCACGCGCACCAGGGCGCCACTCTGCAGATACTGTTGTACGAACTTCTGTCGAACCAAAGCAAAGCCGAGACCTGCGATAGCAGCCTGGGTGAGACTGATGTTGCTATCGAGTACCGGGCCGATGCTGGGTTCGACCGCCGGAAGCCGGGCGGCTTCCAACCACTCCCCCCAATCACGCAAGGTGATCCGAAGGAGCGGCAGATCGGCGAAAGTTGCCGCATCAATCACGGGGTAGGTTTGGCTGACTTTCCGATTGGCACATAAAATCAATTTGTCAGCACTGAGTTCGTGGGCGCCATAGCCTTCCTGCCACTGCCCGATGTGCCATATCCCGACGTCCGAGCCTTCAAAGTCCGACGGCCTGCCATTTACGTGCGTATGAATGGAAAGATTGATATTCGGATGAATTTCATTGAAGATGGATATATTCGGTATCAGCCAAAGCGTCGCAAAATCAGCCAGCACACTCAATCTCAGCTCCACCTTGCCGTGTGCGGATTGTTCATTCGCTTTGGATATCGCATATTGAATTTCCGTCAAGCTGCATCTGATTTTATCGGCCAGGTCCAATGCGATCCCGGTCGGATTCATATGGCTCCAGGAGCGCTCGAAGAGACTGGCGCCCACGCGCTCTTCCAGCAAATGGATATGGCGACTCACTGCTGCCGAGGTCAGATTGAGCTCCTCTGCGGCTCGAACAAAACTCTGCAGGCGAACTGCAGACTCGAAAGCACGGAGTGTTTGTGTGGAAGGAAGGTTTTTTATTTTCCTGAGCAAGTGGTTGTTTCCAGACATCGCAATGAAATCCTATTTCACATGAACAGCAATTACTTCAGTTCAATTTGCCGCGCAAGAGGTTGAGCGATTGGTCGCAATTATTTTTAACACATCCGATACAGAATTTTGTTCCATGGTGCCGGCACGATGTGCGGGCGATGGAGAATATTTTTCTTCACCATGGCGACGAAACGCGCCGCTCGCCAATCCATGGAAGCGGGTGCCGGGAGCGTTCGGGGCGTTCCTGATTCAGAAGGGCCGCGCGCACCTGTACGAGGTTGTGTGCCCCCGCGCGGCTCCAGCGCATGTGCCGGCCCTTGCACATCCGGCGACCAATGATCCGGTTGATGGAGGATTCGACAGAGCCGGTCGAGATTCGTCAGCCGGCACGCTGCCGTGTGCGGTTTCGACGAGGGGCAGCAGCACGCCCCGGAATGTCGAATCCCTGGTGGCGCCGTGAAGTCGCATGACTTCCACGTGTCGGTCTCAGTCCTATCGCCATCGTCGGACTCCAGAACGATCGTGCATCGCATGGCGCCCTCCGTCTCCTAGACAGAAACGATGCCTCGCTGCGCGATCACTTCCCGGGTTTTTTAACGGCGTCCTTCTGCAGCCATTTTATGAACGACGGGTTCTCTTGCCTCTTCATCGACGCATCATCCCAAATTGACAGCGTCGCTTCTGTCAGCCGATGAAGTCGACCTTTCCCGTGCCGAGGCGATAGACACCACCGACGATTCTCAGCTCCTCGGCCTTTTCAACCTGTTGAATGATTGTCGATCGAGCTTGCAGATTGGCCATGCTATCGCGGACGTTCTGCGTAATCGCTGAACTCAGCAGATCTGGCGCTTCGCCTTCGATCTTGTTCACCGATGGCAGTATTGCCGAAACGAGCGACTGGATTCTTCCAGGATACGTCACCCCCTTGGTCGCCACCTTGACCGCCGCATCCACCGCGCCGCATTTGTCGTGTCCGAGAACGACGATTAATGGCACCTTTAGCACAGCAACGGCATATTCGAGGCTGCCCAACACGTCATCATTGACGAAATTGCCGGCGACACGCGTGACGAAGAGATCTCCCCGTGCGCTGTCGAACGCATATTCCGGGGCAATGCGCGAATCGGCACAGCTCAGCACCGCGGCATAAGGATTTTGTCCACGGCTGAGCGCTTCTCGCTCATGAACGAAATCGTGGCGCCGGGCTAGCCCGGATACATACCGGGTGTTCCCTTCTGTCAGACGCTTGAACGCGCCGTCGGGCAACAATATATTCTGCGGCTTGGGCGACATCTTCACATCCGCTGCGACCGCGAAATTTGCTGATGATATGCCGCCGATCGCTGCGACGAATGCTGAGGTACCGGTCATCCGCAGGAACTCTCTACGGGCCGGCGCCGTGGCTTCGGTCATGCAAGTTTTCGATTCACACACGTGATGTTCTCCTAAATAATGAAATCGGGCCTATTCCGATATCTTTCTCTCTTTCCCGTCCGTCCAACAAACTATCCGGTGCAGCCGCAACGCCCGGCAGCCGCTTCGCGATTTCAGCCTCAATGTCGGGGGCGAGCTGATTTCATGCCGCATTGTTCGCTCGCACCGCTGCGCTGCCGCCCGGCGGACTCCACGGCGACACCGTACACAGAGCCCGGCGCACGCCGGGCATCGCGCACGGCGCGAGGCGTTCCCGCTGTCAATCGAGCACCCGCCACTTGACCAGCCATCTCTCGACCCGTGTGACAAACGCGTCCAACGCGAGCGAGCACATCGTCAGCACCAGAATACCGGCGAAAACGGTATTGATATCGAATGCGCCTTCGGCCTGCAGGATGAGATATCCGACGCCCCGCGCCGACCCCAGGTATTCTCCGACCACCGACCCGACGAATGCCAGCCCCACCGATGTGTGCAGGCTCGAAAACACCCATCTGCCCGCGCTGGGCAGATGGATATATCGCAACAGTTGCCGGCGGCTCGCACCCAGCATCCGCGCGTTCGCCACCACCGCCGGGCTAACCTCCTTGACGCCGTGATAGACGTTAAAAAAGACGATGAAGAACACTAAGGTGACGCCCAGTGCAACCTTCGATCCAATGCCGAGACCGAACCACACCCCGAATATCGGTGCGAGGATGACGCGCGGCATCGCGTTCGCAGCCTTGATGTACGGATCGAGCAGCACACTTGCCCGCGGCGACAGCGCCAGCCACAGGCCGACCGATAGACCCGACACGGCGCCAAGCCCGAACGCGAGCAGCGTCTCAAGCAAGGTCACCGCCAGGTGCGAATATATCTCGCCCGATGTGAACCAGACCCAGATCCTCAGCAATACTGCGTGGGGCTCGCCGAAGAAGAAAGCGGCCTGATAAGGATCGTCGAAATAAAGTGGGGGCAGCAGCGTAGGGCTGGTCAGCACGTACCAGAGCATGAAAAGAGAAAGCAGCAGTGCCATTCTCCATATCGTCAGTGTTGCGAAGCTTCGGCTCATTGATTTTTCTCCCTGTCCGTATTGGACAGCCCCCTTCTCATGCGTGGGGACCGGCCGCGCCGACGAACTGCTGTTGATAGGCCTTCATGACCTCGTCTCTCAGCACACGCCAGATCCGCGCGTGCAGATCGGCAAAGTATGGGTTCGAGCGGATCTCGAGGACGTCGCGAGGACGTGGCAGGTCGACGGGAAATACGCCGATGGGACGCGTGGCCGGGCCCGCCGACAACACGATGATGCGGTCGGACAGGGCAATGGCTTCGTCGAGATCATGCGTCACAAACAGCACGGCTTTGCGGGCCGAAGCCCACAGTTCCAGCAACTCGTTTTCCATCAGCTGCCGCGTCTGGATATCGAGCGCGGCAAACGGTTCGTCCATCAGAACAATCTCGGGGTCGAGAATCAGCGTCTGCGCCATCGCGATGCGTTTGCGCATTCCGCCCGATAGCTGATGCGGGTAATGTCGGTCAAAGCCGCCCAGCCCGACGCGCTTCAGCCATGCCTCGCCGAGCGCTCGCGCTTCGTTGTCCGGTACGCCGCGAAACGTCAGGCCGGCCGTCACGTTGTCGAGCGCGGATCGCCACGGCATGAGCGCATCCGCCTGAAACATGTATCCGGCCCGCCGATTGATGCCGACGAGCGGATCGCCCAACACGTTCACCTGGCCCGATGATGGTTTCTGTAGCCCCGCGGCGATATTGAGCAAGGTTGACTTGCCGCAACCGGTCGGCCCGACGATCGCCACGAATTCGCCCGGCGCGATGCTCAACGACGTGTGCCCGACCACCGTATAGTCCTGCATGCGCGCATCGCGAGCGTCGAAACTGCAGGTGATGTCGTCGAATTCCAGTGCAGCGATTGTCATAGAGGTATTCCTGGAGCAGGCGCAGTCAACGCCCGACCGTCGCGAGCGCGCGACTGACGAATGCATTGGTCCAAGCAAGCGAAAGATCGATCGGCTTGTCCCGCATCGTGTCGACAAATGAGCGCAGCGCATTCAGCGATGTTGAGGGTCCGTCGGCCGGCATCAGTCCGTCCGGCGACATCGCCTCCTTCACATGCGCCCAACATGCCAGATAGAGCGCGGAATCGCCCAGCAGATAGGATGAGGGAACCGTTTCTAGCAGCGCATCATTGCTCGCGCTCTGCAGCCATTTCAGCGCACGCACGATCGCATTGGCAAGCGCCTGCGTAGTGTTCGGGTTCTGCGTGATGAACTTCTGCGAT
>NZ_JAAGNW010000041.1:33298-38553 GCF_010645215.1 Burkholderia multivorans
GAATGCGATGGCGATGTCTCCAGCCCGAGCCAGTTTCGTGATGACCGGATCGACATTGACGAGTGCGTCGATCCTTCCCGACTGCAACGCACCGATTGCCCCCGCACCGGATCCGACACCGATGAACGCGACGTCGTCGGGTTTCAGGCCAGCCTTCGCCAGCACATAGCTCGCCATGATCGAGGTGGACGATCCCGGAGCCGTGACGCCGATCCGCTTGCCCTTCAGATCGGCAACGGATCGATAACCCGACAACGTCTTTCTCGAAACAGCGAGCACGATCTGCGGCGCACGGCCCATCAGAACGAACTCACGGAACATCTGGTGCTTCGCCTGCAACAGCAATGTATGTTCGAATGCCCCGGCCACGACGTCGACGCTTCCGCCGACCGCGGCCTTCAGCGCCTGCGAGCCGCCGGCGAAGTCCGAGATCGTGACGGCCAGACCTTCATCACGAAAAAAATTACGCCGTTCCGCGATCTGCGATGTCCACACTGCGGCGTTCCAGCGCGGGTTTTCCCAAGGCAGACGGCATGTTGATATATGACGCGAAGGTCGTCGCGGCGAATGCGCCACTCAAGAATGTTCTACGTTGCATGGTTATCCGATGATCTTGATGGTGAGTTATGCCGTGCGTGAGATCCGAGCGGGCAATACCCGATCACAAGCGCCGGAATGGCCTGGGCGAAACGGTATCCGCCGTAAGAACCGTTTCATGCCGAGATGCTCGGGCGCGGATGGCGTAGGACGAATCGCACCATGTCATCGACGCGACGGGGCAAAGACAGGGAAGCGCGGCGGATTGAGCCACAGCGTGTTATAGACATGGTATTTAGCGATCCCAACATACTCACGCAGTGCAAGATCCGTTATGAAAAAGTTGTACGAGATCGGCAACACGGACAGTTTGGCGCGCAAATAATCGGCTCGCACCGGCATTGCATCGATCCCGAAATGACGGAAATACAGTACGCTCCTTGGCAGATGGGAAGCTGACGACACCAGCAACACCCGGTTCGGATGCAGCACGGCAACAATTCCGCGGGCAAACTGCGCGCTCTGCCAGGTATTCCTGCTCTCGGGCTCGAGCAGGATGTCAGTGATCGCCACGCCGATCTGGGTCAGTGCGTTGCGATATACCGCGGCCTCGGTCACGCCATTTCCAACCGGATCGCTGCCGCTCACGACCAACGTGCAGCGCCCGTGGGATTCGCGGCATTGCCGGTAGAGCGAAGCAGCCTCGACGAGGCCGGCATAGGAAAGCAAACCAGGAGCAGTCGCCCCCTGATCGGGAACGTACTCGGTTCCCGCGGCCTGCAAGAAAATGACGTTGTGCTTTCCCCAACTGATCGACGGGCTGGATGCGTACCCGCCCTGCAACCAAGACAACAGCCAGCCCGGAACCAGGCCACAACCCACCGCGACAACCAGGACGGCCACCGTGGCGGGAAGCCATCCGGCTAGCGGGCATTTGAAGATGAGACACGTCAGCACGATAGCGGCCAACAGGAAAATCAACAGTGAAATCATTGTGTTCCGAATTACAATCGAAATCTGGCGCTGACGCTTCGCGCGGCGTAGCGCCAAACTCCGCAGACTCCGACAACCCCGGAGCCCTTCATCTTTCATGGATACCGCTAAACACGTCTTGCGGCCATCGCCAGCAGAGTTTGTAAAACTCGAAATTTATCGCCTCGCTCGCGCGTCAATCGAATACCAAAATTGATTACGCCTCTGTTGCAAATCCAATGAAACAGATTGCGGGAGATACGTTGGGCCAAGATTAGGCGCAGTCATATAGCCGATATATATCAACTCCTTAATGACATCAGGAGGAGATTTTATTGAATCAAAACTGAAACCAAAAACCACTGCCCCCGGAGCGGAGCTGAAATAATGACTTCGCGTCCACATAGTAATCGTTGACAGCATTCTTCCCGGAACAGAAATTTCCTGCCAGGGAGCATCTCCCCCCGTTGGAGGGCAGTCTAGATGCGTGCCATCCTCCAAAATCAAACCGATTTGCTGCACAGCCGTTCCAACACGAAGATTGGCTTTTTCAACATTGAATTTTCTCTCGCCTTGAATAGGCGGCACGGTGATTGCGGCATATTCGACGCTGGGCTCATTTTCGACAAAATCCCCATCTTGAATTACTGATATGACATCCGATCTAGATCCATACTGATTTCCCCACAAGATTGGCCCACTTCCCGCCGGATAGTGGATTTTAATATCATTAGGAAATGATGCATCTCCGCCATCGTGATAAAATTCAATTTTCGATATGTTCCGAATTGGTTTGCTATATGGCGTTGAGATGTAGCTGGAGAAATTAGAACATGCACCATCCCAATCGTCCGCTGTACCATACGCCAAACTAAATACGTCGCTGAATTTCTCACTGAGATCCTTTGTCGGGCCCGGGAAATTTTTAGGATCCGTATGAGATATTGTCAATGCAAAATCGTCGACATACAAAATCTTGCATCGATTAAAATCGGCCCAGTAATTATAAATTTCTGTTTTATGCTGGCCGGCAGATGAAGGCGCGCCTTTCATCAGACGAGTCTTTTCATTTTTCCCAATTTTGTTTAGATATTTGATATAAGATGCGATATGCCGACTGGAGTCTTTCAGGAGAATTTGACGATAAGAACGAGGCCATCCCCATTTCTTGGCATTCATGTTTGCGTTCCTCAATAGCAATGCATGCAATTGAAAAAACAGGCCAGCCAAAGGAGCAAGAACCCATTCGAATTCCTCATTTTGAAACTGGGATGAATTCTGCAGGAAAGTCACGTTCGTAGATATAAAAGTATCCAATATCGCCCGACCATCCTGCGACTTTACGACACTCAAATAATCCTTCAGAACATCGCCGGCCCCAACCAGTATTTGTTTTACGACACTAAATACAGCATCGTCGATCTCACGTCGAATTTCGGCTTCGACTTCACATCTGATGGTGTCCCATACATCCGGACCACTCGATTGTGTAGGCCAGAGAAAGGAGACAAGCCCGCTTAGAATCGGTCCGACCTCAGGAATATATGACAAACTTACCACGCAAGTTTGCTTGAAGATGTTCAGTACAGAAATTCCGTCACCATATTTTTCTCTTGCATCGCTGCATACGTCAGATTCAGCTGAAATAGCCCATCCGGGTACCGCTGCGGCTACGGATAGCGCCATCGTGGATCTTATAAAGTCTCGACGCGAATTTTTCATGATAACTGCCCCACACTGACGTCAGTGATATTTGCAAACCCATTTTGCGAAATTTGATATTTCCAAATGCTTCTCATTTTCCCTGGACCAGATCACGAAATACGGAATTGAAGCATCGACTTCAATTTCATGTATCTGCTGAAGATCTCCACGATCAAGGTACAGCTGCGCAAATTTTTTGCGTATGAGCGCGATACCAAGGCCAGCGATTGCGGCTTGAATTAATGCGCCGTTACTATCTAGCAGATGACCGAAAGACGATTCGATAATCGGGAGTTCAGCCGCTTCCAGCCAGTCATGCCAATCGCGGCATGAAATTCTAAGAAAAGGCAAAGTCGAAAGCGTTGAGGCCGTAATCGGAGGAAGTTCTCTGGACAATGTCTTGTTTGCACACACAATCAAGGTATCTGAACTCAACTCCCGGGAGCAACACTCACCCTTCCAAAGACCACCACCCCAAATGCACGCATCGAAATTCGTATTTTCAATTGGCTCATCGTAGGCGCGTGTGTCGATCGTTAATTTTATATCGGGATAAATTGCATTGAATCTGTGAATATTAGGTATGAGCCAATGCAAGGCAAAATCCGCACAAACATTGACTTGCAGCTCCGGTTGCCTTGGGGCGGCAGGCGAGATCGCTACGGAAACCGCCTCCTGAAGTTCGATCAGTCCCCGCCTGACTTTGTGGGCCAACTCAACTGCGGTCGCAGTCGGAATCATCCGACCCCATGCCCGTTCAAATAAACACACACCCAATCGATCCTCCAAGGTCTGCACGTGACGGCTAACAGCTGCAGCACTGAGATGCAGCTCCTCTGAAGCCCTGGTGAAGCTTTGGAACCTGACTGCTGCCTCGAAGGCACGGAAGGTCTGTGTAGATGGAAGGGGTCTTATTTTGCCTAGTAGCATGCTCGTCATTAGAAACCACGTTTCTGAACTCAATATCAGGAAAGATCGATCATTATTTCCTCATGGTTTTTATTTGAGGCTTGTTGGCTTCATGAAAGAAACTCGTTACACCATAGTCAATCATGACGCGATTATGACAGGAGCACTCGCGTAATCTTTTGTTGCCTCAATGAAGTTGCGAAAATTTTCTCCATTGCAATGAACCTTGAAACTATCCTTGGTTGAATAGAGTTCGTCTATATAAAATACTGATCCGTCCGCCTCATCTCGGATAACTTCGAATCGCAACGTCCCAGTCTCTTTTAGAAGTGACATGCTGGCGTTTATTTTACAGGCCGCCTGGAATGCGGCTCGTTTTTCCGGCATAACATTGAACTTGACCACTACGTGATAAGGCATTTATTTATTCTCCGACGTCTTTTCGATAATTTCAATCCGGCAACCACCAAGGTCACATTTGCCACTTTACTTGAACACCTTCGATGCCTCGATTCTCGTTTTTGAGGGGGCAAAGATATTTGCAAGTAAGATATGACTGAAAGGAAAATGTTTATATGCGGAAAGCAGAACGTTGCTTTTCGCGCTGCCGTACGCCGCACGCGCTTCGCCCTCCTGCTCCGACTCGACGAGGCGTTGCCCGATCTGCCAGTAGGTTGCGGTCATCAAGGCATTGACGCTGCGCGCGGCCGCCCCTCGGCGCACGCCTACCACGCCGCTGTCATAATGCCGGCCCGGGCGGCGACCGCCGTCGCCGAGGGGAGCCGAACCGCATGTCCGACCTGTTTCAAGCCGAGCCGCCGCGCCCGCTCGCCGAGCGGCTCCGCCCCCGCACCTTCGCCGAGCTGGCCGGCCATGCGCCTCTGCTCGGCCCGGGCGGCCCGATCGCGCGCATGCTCGACACCGGCCGCCTGCAATCGCTGCTCCTCTGGGGACCGCCCGGAGTCGGCAAAACCACCCTCGCCCATCTGATCGCGACGCGCGCCGACGCCGAGTTCATCGCGCTGTCGGCGGTGCTGGGCGGCATGCCGGCGATCCGCGACGCGCTCGCGCGCACGCACGCCGCGTTCGACCGCTCGGGACGCCGCACCCTCCTGTTCATCGACGAGATTCAT
>NZ_JAAGNW010000410.1:0-1885 GCF_010645215.1 Burkholderia multivorans
GCAATCTGCGATGACGGATCGGGCGCGTAGTAAAGACCATGCGGCGCGGCGGCCTGCGAGATCGCGAGATTGCGCACCCCGGGTTGCACGCGCGCGGTGCACGCGTCCGGGTCGAGATCGAGAATGCGGTTGAAGCGCGACATCACGAGCAGAATGCCTTTTTCCAGCGGCAGGGCACCGCCTGACAATCCCGTGCCCGCGCCGCGCGCAACCACCGGCACGCCGCGCGCTTGCGCGTAACGCAGAAGCGTTTGAACCTCATCGACAGAAGTGGGCAGCGCGACGAGCATCGGTGTAATGCGATACGCCGAGAGGCCGTCGCACTCGAATGGCCGCAAATCCTCCGTCGCATGCAGCAGTTGCAGCGCGGGCATCAGCGATCGAAGCTCGCGCACGATGGCGGCTTTGTCCTGCGTGGGAAGCGGGCCGTCGATCTTCTCGTCGTAGGCGTAGGTCATGCATGTCTCCGTTTTCGCGCCATTCTTTCGCGCAAACTGACGGGTGTCGAATTCTTTCGCACTGGTAATACCAGTTTTTTGTCCTGAGACATCGTGATGTGTCCACTGTAAGGCGATCGAAGAAGAAAGCCGTGCTAGCATAAAAATCTGGTAATACCAGTAATGGTGGGCGTGATGAAAGCACCGGAAACGGACAGCAATCGAAATCTTGCAGATGTCGTGGTCGAGCGAATCGAACGTCTGATCGTCGATGGCGTGTTGAGGCAAGGGCAAGCGCTTCCATCGGAACGCCGGCTTACCGAAAAGCTCGGTGTGTCGCGCACCGCATTGCGCGAAGGGCTGAAAATTCTGCGCACGCGCGGTCTGATTGGCACTACGCGGAGCAAGGGCTCGTTCGTTGCTAAGCTGACCGCCGAACCCGCACAGACACCGATGATGCAGCTTCTCGCCACGCAGCCGCGCACGCTCTATGACTTGCTGGAAGTGCGCGAGATGCTCGAAGCGGAATCCGCGCGACTCGCGGCGTTGCGCGCCACGCCCGCCGATCGCATTCTGATTACGCGTCGCTACGACGACATGATTGCGGCGGGCACGCGCGAGACCGAGGCCTCGACGCACGCGCGGCTCGATTACGCATTTCATCTGGCGATTTGCGAGGCATCGCACAATCCGATGCTCGTGCATACGCTCCGTATGCTCAACGAGCTGATGCTGAGCGCGGTGTTCGCATCGGTGAACAATCTCTATCACCGAGAGGCGCACAAGCGCGAGATCGACCGGCAACACGCGCGGCTCTACAACGCCGTCACGGGCGGTCTACCCGATCAGGCGCGGCGGGCGGCGAGCAATCATGTGAAGAGTGTGCGCGAGAACCTGAAAGAGATTGAACAGGAAGAGCAGCGCCTCGTACGCGCAACGCTGCGGCTCGAAGGCTGGAATTGAACGGCCGGGCGCACCTTCTGAAGCACTGAATCCATCTGGCTGTTCGAAGACGCGGCTTGACTTCGCGCCGATTGTATACCTATTATTCGACTAACATATTAGATGGATATGTGAGTGTTAGAAGATGGATATTACATCAGAGGGAAACGGCGCGTGTCGCATCGTCGCGGTGCACGGCATTCAGGGCACGCGAGCCGTTTGGCGGCCGCTTGCCGAAGCGATGAGCGACGAAGCCACGTTCGTGCTTCCGAATCTGCGCGGCCGGGGCCTCGCGGTGCGCGGATCTCAGGCCTCGGACTACAGTCTCGAAGCGTTCGCCACGGACCTCGTGGACGTGATCGATGCTTCCACGCAGGGCGAGCCGTACTGTCTCGCGGGCTGGAGCATGGGGGTGACGGTGGCGCTGGCCGCCATGTCTCTGCTTTCGCGCCGTCCGGAAAAATTGATTCTGATGTCGGGCTCGCCCGCACTGTGCGCCCTTCGAT
>NZ_JAAGNW010000410.1:1937-2561 GCF_010645215.1 Burkholderia multivorans
GAGCTTGTGCGATGCCGCCGACCACGACGCCGTCGCCTGGACCTGGCAGGCGATCCGCAACACGGATCAGCGCGGGGTCTTGAAGTACGTCGACACGCCGACGCTCATTGTGCACGGCGCGGTGGATGCCGAAAGTCCCGTCGAGCATGCGCACTGGCTACTGGAAGGACTGCCTCATGCACGGCTGGAAACCATGGCGGATGCGGGGCACGGCGTTCCCACCACGCACACAGCCGAAGTCGCCGTCGTCCTGCGGCGCTTCCTTTCTACTCATGCCCCGGCGGAGACGCACAATGCGAACTGATGACCTGATCCACTTTTGTGCGCCCGCGCGCCTCATCATGGAAAAGGGCGCACGCGCTCGCTTGCCTGCGCTTATCGCGCATCTGGGGTACACGCGTGGGGTGCTCGTTACCGATACATTTTTCACGACACACACGCCGTGGGTGCGCGAGTACGTTGATGCAGCCCGCGCGCTGGGCGTCGTCACGCATGTGTTCGACGGCGGTGCGCCCGACCCGACCACCACGCTGTGCGACGATGCCACGCGCGTCTTGCGCGAGGTACTCAACGGCGCGCTCCCCGATCACGTCATTGCGCTGGGCGGCGGCAGCAACATCGATC
>NZ_JAAGNW010000411.1:0-1086 GCF_010645215.1 Burkholderia multivorans
ATCGACCTGTGCAACGAAATCATTCGTGACGAAGCGGCCGCGGCGGGCGTCGAAGCCAGCCTGTCGAAATCGGATCTGCCGAGCCCGCAGGAAATTCGCGACATCCTCGATCAGTACGTGATCGGGCAGGAGCGCGCGAAGAAGATTCTCGCCGTCGCGGTCTACAACCACTACAAGCGCCTCAAGCATCTCGACAAGAAGGACGGGATCGAGCTGTCGAAGAGCAACATCCTGCTGATCGGCCCGACGGGTTCCGGCAAGACGCTGCTCGCACAGACCCTTGCGCGCCTGCTGAACGTGCCGTTCGTGATCGCCGATGCGACCACGCTGACGGAAGCCGGCTATGTCGGCGAGGACGTCGAGAACATCATTCAGAAGTTGCTGCAGAACTGCAACTACGAAGTCGACAAGGCGCAGCGCGGCATCGTCGACCTCGACGAGATCGACAAGATCAGCCGCAAGTCGGACAACCCGTCGATCACCCGCGACGTGTCGGGCGAGGGCGTGCAGCAGGCGCTGCTCAAGCTCGTCGAGGGCACGATGGCGTCGGTGCCGCCGCAGGGCGGCCGCAAGCACCCGAACCAGGATTTCATCCAGGTCGACACGACCAACATCCTGTTCATCTGCGGCGGCGCGTTCGACGGCCTGGAGAAGGTCATCACCGATCGCACCGAGAAAACCGGCATCGGTTTCGGCGCGACCGTGAAGAGCAAGCAGGAGCGTGACGCGGGCGAGGTGCTGCGCGAGGTCGAGCCGGAAGATCTGATCAAATTCGGGTTGATCCCCGAGCTGATCGGCCGTCTGCCGGTGGTCGCGACGCTCGGCAAGCTCGACGAGGCCGCCCTGGTGAAAATCCTGATCGAGCCGAAGAATGCGCTCGTGAAGCAGTACCACAAGCTGTTCGCGATGGAGCGGGTCGAACTCGAAATCCGTCCGGGCGCGCTGCAGGCCGTCGCCCGCAAGGCGATCCGCCGCAAGACCGGCGCGCGTGGTCTGCGCTCGATCATCGAGCAGGCGCTGCTCGACGTGATGTACGAATTGCCGACCATGAAAGGGGTCAGCAAAGTCATCATCGACGACAATGTC
>NZ_JAAGNW010000411.1:1096-2557 GCF_010645215.1 Burkholderia multivorans
GGCGACGGTAAACCGTTATTGATCTATGAGGACGCGCCGAAGGTGGCGGGTTCGAATTGATCGGCTTTAAGGTGTAGTGAGCAAAAAAGCCGTTCATGGCGTCGTGAGCGGCTTTTTTTCGTTTATCTTTGTGGGTAACGCTGACTCGAACCGCCACGGTTGAATTTTTACTGAATATTTCCCACGCGCCGAAGGCTTGCAATCTGCTGTACCGGCCTCAATTACCGAACAATTGATTCCACTCATGGGGAAATGAAATGTCAGGCACCCAACTTCTTCCGCCGGAACGCATTACGCTCCCGCTGCTGCCGCTGCGGGATGTCGTCGTTTTCCCGCATATGGTGATTCCGCTCTTCGTGGGTCGACCGAAATCGATCAAGGCCCTCGAAGTCGCGATGGAAGGCGGCAAGCACATCATGCTCGTCGCGCAGAAGACCGCGGCCAAGGATGAGCCGACCGAGAAAGACATGTACGAGGTTGGCTGTATCGCCAACATCCTGCAGATGCTGAAGCTGCCCGACGGCACCGTGAAGGTGCTCGTCGAGGGCTTGCAGCGGGCGCAGGCGCTGTCGATCGAGGAGCAGGAGACGCAGTTCTCCTGCGACGTGATGCCGCTCGAACCGGACCACGCGGACAGCGCGGAAACCGAGGCGCTGCGTCGCGCGATCGTGTCGCAGTTCGACCAGTACGTGAAGCTGAACAAGAAGATCCCGCCGGAGATCCTGACCTCGCTGTCGGGCATCGACGAGGCGGGCGGCCTCGCCGATACGATCGCCGCGCACCTGCCGCTCAAACTCGACCAGAAGCAGCACATCCTCGAGATGTTCCCGGTGATCGAGCGTCTCGAGCACCTGCTCGCGCAGCTCGAAGCCGAGATCGACATCCTGCAGGTCGAGAAGCGCATCCGCGGGCGCGTGAAGCGCCAGATGGAAAAGAGCCAGCGCGAGTACTACCTGAACGAGCAGGTCAAGGCGATCCAGAAGGAACTGGGCGAGGGCGAGGAGGGCGCGGATCTCGAGGAGCTCGAGAAGCGCATCAACGCCGCGCGCATGCCGAAGGAAGCCAAGAAGAAGGCCGACGCGGAGCTGAAGAAGCTCAAGCTGATGTCGCCGATGTCGGCCGAGGCGACCGTCGTGCGCAACTACATCGACACGCTGATCGCGTTGCCGTGGCGCAAGAAGAGCAAGGTCAACAACGACCTGTCGAACGCCGAGCGCGTGCTCGACGAAGATCACTACGGTCTCGAGAAGGTCAAGGAACGGATTCTCGAGTATCTCGCGGTCCAGCAGCGCGTCGACAAGGTGAAGGCGCCGATCCTGTGCCTCGTCGGGCCTCCGGGCGTCGGCAAGACCTCGCTCGGCCAGTCGATCGCCCGCGCGACGAACCGCAAGTTCGTCCGCATGGCGCTCGGCGGGGTGCGTGACGAGGCGGAGATCCGCGGTCACCGCCGGACCTACATCG
>NZ_JAAGNW010000412.1 GCF_010645215.1 Burkholderia multivorans
GTGCGGCCATCGATGCGCTCGTCTCGACTTCGTCGGATCTGCTCGCGCGCGTCGGGTCGCGCTTCTCGGAGCAGGTCGACAACGGCACGGGCCGCCTCGACGCGGTCGCCGCGCAGGTGACGGGCAGCGCCGCCGAGGTGGCGAGCCTGGGCGAGGCGTTCGGCGCGGCCGTGCAGGTGTTCGGCGAGGCCAACGGCCAGCTGGTGACGCATCTCGAACGCGTCGAAAGCGCGCTCGACCGCTCGCTGACGCGCAGCGACGAGCAACTTGCGTACTACGTGGCGCAGGCGCGCGAGGTGATCGACCTGAGCATGCTGTCGCAGAAGCAGATCGTCGAGGAACTGCAGCGCGCGGCAGCCGGCCGGGCAGCGCTTTCCGGGGCTGACGCGGCATGAGTGACGAAATCGACGGCGGCATGGACGCCACCGCGCCGATCTGGGCCGCGTTCGGCGACCTGATGTCGGTGCTGTTGGGCGTGTTCGTGCTGATCCTGGTCGGAGTGATCGGCGTGCAGCTGGAACTGTCGTCGCAGCTCGACGCGGAAGTCCGGCACCGGCAGCAGGAGGCGCAGCGCCGCCAGAGCCTCGAACAGGCGCTCGCGGGCCCGCTCGCGGCGGGGCGCGTGACCTTCGTCAACGGCCGAATCGGCATCAGCGGCAGCGTGTTGTTCGCGCTGAACTCGGATCAGCTGCAACCTGCCGGCCGCGACTTGCTCAAGAGCCTCGCGGGTCCGCTCGCCGCCTATCTGAAGAATCGCGACGAGATCCTGATGGTGAGCGGCTTCGCCGACGACCAGCAGGTGCGCGCGGGCAACCGTCTGTTCGCGGACAACTGGGAGCTGTCCGCGAAACGTGCGCTGACGGTGACCCGCGCGTTCATCGACGAAGGCGTGCCCGCGTCGTCGGTGTTTGCGGCGGCATTCGGTTCGGAGCAGCCGGTCAGTTCGAATGCGGACGACTCGGGGCGGGCGCTGAACCGGCGCGTCGAGATCGCACCGGTGCCGCGGCCTGCGCCGGCCGTGAGCGGAGCGCGGCATGAGTGACGCGTGCGCGCGCGCCCACGTGCTGCTCGACGCCTGGCGCGCGAGCGGCGCGGATCGGCTGGACCCGGCGCGGTTCCGTGCGCTCGAAGCCTTGCAGCGGCGTGCGCAGGCGCTTCGGGGTGAAGCGCGCAGCGTGCTGGACGAGACCTTGTCGGGCTGGCTCGACGCCTATGCGGCACGAGTCGAGCGCGCGGGGGCATCGTGCGCCGAGGCAAGGCCGGCCGCTGCCGAGGCGGTCATGCCGGGGCCGCTTGCGGCGCTGCTCGATTACGTCGCGGCACAGCCGCGCGTGGAGGGCGTCGGCCTGCCCGAGCGTACGCCTGCGGGCGGCGCGCGCGCGTTTCCGGAGCCGGCGCTGCTCGATTACTTCCGCGAGACCTGGTCGCGCGTCAGCACCGAGCGGCAGTTGCGGACGGCGCTCGACCAGGTGCCGAAGAACGCCGGCCCGCTCAATTCGAGCAGCCTCGTGCATCGCGCGCTGACGCAGATGCATGGGTTGTCGCCTGCCTATTTGCGGCAGTTCCTGTCGTATGTGGACGCGCTGTCGTGGCTCGAACAGGCCACGGGCGAGCGGGCGCCGGCCGCCGACGAGCCGGCTGCGAAGCGTAGCGTTCGAGGCGGACGCGCCAAGTAGGCGCATTCCGTGCGCGGCGCGGGGCAGCCACGCGCGAAGACGTTCCCTTGCGCGCGTCGCGTTTCTCGCGGGGATGGCAGGTAATGTGCGCGGCATACCTGTGCTCGCACGCAAACCGCAAACCGCAAACCGCAAACCGCAAACCGCAAACCGCAAACCGCAAACCGCAAACCGCAAACCGCAAACCGCAAACCGCGCACAGCCGCCACCGGTGCCGAACGGCGTTTTGCGTTACAGTCGCCGCTCGGACGCGTCGCCCCCGGCGTCGCGGAACCCAGGACGGATGTGGAGACGAGGATGCGAATTCTGGTGGTGGGCGCCGGCGCGGTCGGCGGATATTTCGGCGGGCGGCTCGCGGCGGCGGGCCGTGACGTGACCTTCCTGGTGCGCGACGCGCGCGCTCAGGCGCTGGCGCGCGATGGCCTCGTGATCCGCAGTCCGCGCGGCGACCTGACGCTGCCGGCCCCGCGCGTCGTGCGCGCGGGCGAGCCGGCCGAGCCGTTCGATCTGGTGCTGCTGAGCTGCAAGGCGTACAGCCTCGACGATGCGATCGCGTCGTTCGAACCGTTCGTCGGCCCGGCGACGCGGATCCTCCCGTTGCTGAACGGCATGCGCCATCTCGACGTGCTGGATGCGCGCTTCGGAATTGATCGCGTGCTGGGCGGGCTGTGCGTGATCGCGGCGACGCTCGATCGCGAGCAGCGCATCGTGCACCTGAACGACGCGCATGGCGTGTCCTTCGGCGCGCGCTCGGAAGGCGCGGCCGACGCCGCGCGCGCCGTCGCGGGCGTACTGAGCGGCGCGGGCTTCGACGCCTCGCTGCGCGACGACATCATCGCGCGCATGT
>NZ_JAAGNW010000413.1 GCF_010645215.1 Burkholderia multivorans
AAGCGATGACGGACGCCATCACCCTTGATGAGAACACCCGCTTACTCGCGGCGATTGCCTATGGCGAAGCATCTGGAGCGAACGATCCCGACGAGATTGGCGGCATCGCCTTTGCGGTCGCGAATCGCTGTAGGGCGTGGGGCAAGACCGTGACCGAAATCAAAGCCGCCGATCCCTCCTATGCATTCGCGTGGGCGGGAAAGAACGAGCGCTTCAACAAGTTCATGCGCACCCCCGATTCCGAAATAGAGCTGAACCCGGGGATGCGTCTGGCGGCCGATTTAGCCAGGAAAGCTCTTGGCAACGAAGGCCCGGACCCATCAAATGGCGCGTACTGGTGGGACGGATTGGACTTCAAGACGAACTACGCCAACCATCGGAAGGTGAACGACGGATTCCAATGGGGCGACGCCTCGCACAATATATTCAACGTCCCCGAGCACAAGGTCCCCGGCGTGGTCTATTGGCGGGCGAAGGACAAAAAGACCGGGAAGATCGTTAATACCAAGGAGCGAGGACGGTACGATTCCGTCTGGATCTCTACCGCCGCACACGGCAGCACGGTTTTCTGGACACACAACCCCGATTACGTCAAGGCAACTGGATGCCTACCCTACAAATGAAGACTGGACCCATCCTTTACGCAGCGGCGCTCATGCTTGCGATGCCCGCAGCGTTTGCCCGAGACAGCAGGGTATTCGATGGCTACGACTCGTACTACGGCTCCATCCCGAACGCGGTCTTCCACAAGGCAGCAAAGGAAGGCTTCGGATCTTCGTTTTACGATGAGAAAGATGGCTTGGAGGTTGAGCTGGACACAACGGTCGGCGGCAAAAGCATGTCCGTCGTCATTGGGGATGGCTTCTTCGAGCTGAACGGCGTCAGGCACGCGTTCAAGGACGCCGTGACGTTTCAGGGCGAGTCCAGCTTGGGAACCATCCCGCCCACCGGCTTCAACGTATACATCTCGGACGGGCAGAAGAACGCGAAACCTCTTGTCTGCCTGGAAGGCGTCGCCAACGGGTCCGGGGAGTATGACCGCTACAAACAGGTATACCTAGTCGTCAATCCGACAACGCCGAAGAAGGCAACGGTGTATCACTTGGCGAGCCTGTTCGCATCTTGCAAGGCTCTGACGCGAACGAGCGGCGGCGACATCGCATTCCCGGCCAATGATTATCTGACCAACCCCAGCGGCAACAGCCGAGTTGGCGTGGTTTCGCGCTACTACAAGATCGCCGATGGAGCATTCGCGCCAACCGGCCAAACTACGCGGCTGCTCTTTGAGAATCCAGACAGCGGAAACGTATTCAGGTTCTCCGTAGACACGCCCTGATACCTCGACCAAAGGCGTTCCTCTCGACCACCTATGACCAGTCCGGATTGACGCCATAGGCGGCCTTTGGCGCTGGTCCGCCGAAAGAGCGGGTGCCACGTCCCCCCGAAAGCGTCACCGTCGGGGCCACCCTTAGTTTGGGTCGTGGATTGCCGCACCGAGGATCGGCGCGGCGATATTGGGACAACGCGTGACACAACTACCCAGCCTGCGCGATGAGGAAATCATCGCGGTTACGGCCTGCAATCCAGCGCGGTACGCGCCCGCTCGCCCTGAGGCCTCGACCGCCGGCAATCAGGCCCCCAAGCTTCCACCGCCCGCCGCCGGCAGCCCGAAGCGAAACACCGCGCCGCGCCCCGCCACGTCGATCAGCCGGATCTCGCTGTGGTTCAAACCCAGCATCCGGTACACGATCAGGAGCCCCAGCCCGCCCCCGCCGCGCGGCGCGCCGCCCACGCTGAACGAGCGCTGGAACAGTCCGTCGCGCTGCGCGATCGGAATGCCCGGGCCGGTATCGGCGATCGTCACCTCCACCGCGCCCTCGCGCGCCGCCAGCATCACGTCGATCGTGCCGTTTTCCGGCGTGTGGCGCAGCGCGTTGTCGAGCAGGTTGGTCAGCACGCGCTCGATCATGCCCAGGTCCGCACGCACCCCCGGCAGCCGCGGCGGGATCTCGGCGCGCAGCGCGATCCCGCGCGCCTTGGCCGTCAGCTCGAATTTCTGGAACACGTCCTGCACCAGGTCCACCAGCGAGAAATCCTCGGGCTCCGGCTGCACCAGCCCCGATTCCAGCCGCGCCAGCTCGAACAGCGCCTGCGCGAGCCGCCCGACCTTCGCGCTCTGCGCCAGCGCGATCGCGAGGTAGCGCCGCCGCTCCGCGTCGTCGAGCGTGTCCGCCTTCAGCGCCAGCGTCTCCAGATAGCCATGCAGCGACGTCAGCGGCGTGCGCAGGTCGTGCGAGATGTTCGCCACCAGCTCGCGGCGCTGCTGGTCCTGGCGCGTCAGCGCGCGCCATTGGTCGCCGAGGCGGTCGGACATCTGCGTGAACGTCGTCTCCAGCACCGCGATCTCGTCGCGCCCGCCGGCCGCCGCCGAACGCGGCACCCGCGGCTGCGTGTCCGGTTCGCCGTCCGCATCGAAGCGG
>NZ_JAAGNW010000414.1 GCF_010645215.1 Burkholderia multivorans
GCCGGCGAAGCTCCGAGGGTGAAAGCCCGCCGTACTTCGTCCGCCAGTTGTAAAACGTCGCGTCGCTGATCCCCATCTTGCGGCAGACCTCCGCGACAGGCGTGCCCAGCTCGGCCTGCTTCAACGCGTATGTGATCTGCTCTTCGGTGAACTTGCTCTTCTTCACGGCATGACCTCCTGGTCTACATGACAACGTCATGCCGGAATTTTCCACTTCCAAATGAGACAGTTTTGTGGGCTAGGGTCACTCCGACATCGCAGCATGGTGTACGTTGGACCACATTTGACATTAGCTTGTCTAATTTTCCTATAATCCTTAGGCTGCATTGCAACATTTTATCTGTTGCACTATTTGATGACTATAAATCAATTCGTTTCCATGCACTACGACAATAGATCTCTGCTTGGTAAACAAAGCGAGTCTAATCTATTAATTTGGAGTCTGCTATGAAATCACGTATAATCGCTCAGATTGGTGCGCTATTATTCTCAGGGTTTGCAAGCGCTGGAATGGTAACACTGGCTTATGCTGATGACAGTACATGTCCGCTACAAAGCCTGTGCCTGTGGTCAGGAACAGGTTTTACGGGTACTAGGCAAGTGATTCCCGCCCCTCCGGGAACGTTCCTGCTGTGCGAGCAGACCACTCTGCCAGATGGCGCTTTGTCAGCCCAAGTCACAAATGGCGGAGGAATGAACTATGTTCTGGCTAGTTTTGAATCGAGTTGTTTTGGTTCCGATATAGCTTTTATGCGGTCTCCCTCTAATTTGATATTCCCGATCTCGGGATATACCAACCTCCCTCCTGCCAGAAAATTCTATAGCATTTACAACTTCGTAGAATCCGCTGGAGCAGCCCCCTGAAACACCGGGCACAGTCTCCCACTTAAAATAGCGAGTAGGCATAAGACTGTGTTTTTGACTAACACCAAGCGGGAAGTGATGGACGTGTTGACGGGCCCGGAGCGTCGGCGGCGCTGGACGGCGGAGCAGAAAATGGCAATGGTTCGAGAAAGTTTCGAGCCAGGAAAATCAGTCTCGCTGGTCGCGCGGCAGCACGGCGTGAACCCGAACCAGCTGTTCCATTGGCGCAAGCTGTACCAGGGCGGGAGCCTGTCTGCGGTCAAGGCTGGTGAGGAAGTAGTTCCGGCATCGGAACTGGCCGATGCGCTCAAACAGATTCGTGAGCTGCAACGGATGCTCGGCAAGAAGACCGTGGAGAACGAGATTCTGCGCGAGGCAGTTGAATATGGCCGAGCAAAAAAATGGATAGCGCACGCGCCATTGTTGCCGGGGGACGAGCAGTGAAACTGGTCTGCGAAGTTCTCGGTGTGTCGCGCTCGAACGTTTCGGCACAGCTTGCGCGCCGCGCTGACTGGCAGGATGGCCGGAAGTCCAGGCAAACCGACGATGCGCCCGTGGTCGGGGAAATCCGCCGGGTCATCGGCGATTTGCCGAGCTACGGCTATCGCCGCGTCTGGGGCGTGCTGCGCGAAGAGCGAGAGGCCATTGGGCTGAAGGTGTTCAATGCGAAGCGCATCTATCGGGTGATGAGCACGCACGGGCTGCTGATGGAGCGGCGAGCGGCTGCGCCTCGCCCTCAGCGGCGGCACGACGGCAAAGTGGCCGTAGCGCGTAGCAATCAGCGTTGGTGCTCGGACGGCTTCGAGTTCCGTTGCGAGAACGGCGAGCCGCTGCGTGTGACGTTCGCGCTGGACTGCTGCGACCGCGAGGCGATGAGCTGGGCGGCCACGACGGCGGGCCACAGTGGCGACATCGTGCGCGACGTGATGCTGGCGGCGGTGGAAAATCGCTTCGGTCCTGCGTTGCATACGCCATCCGAAATCGAGTGGTTGAGCGACAACGGTTCGGGCTACACGGCCGACGAGACGCGCCGGTTCGCAGTGGATATCTGCCTGAAGCCATTGACCACGCCCGTGTGCAGCCCGCAAAGTAACGGGATGGCTGGGAGCTTCGTGAAAACGATGAAGCGCGATTACGTCGCCTTCATGCCGAAGCCGGACGCAGCAACTGCTGCGCGGAACTTGGCCATCGCCTTCGAGCATTACAACGAGAAGCATCCCCATAGCGCGTTGAAATACCGCTCGCCACGAGCGTTTCGTCGCGCGATGGATTCAGCAACCTTAGTGTGATGCTGTGTCCGGGATTACAGGGTCAACTCCATCCGCAGCACCCTGAGCGCGGAATACATTCCGTATGCCGTGGCGCGGCCGATTCCCGGAACCCGTCGGCTTCGTCTAGCCATTGGTACTTTCGCAAATGCCTGTAAACGGTACCGTCAACTTGCCGCGTTGCGTCGATGAAAGGGCAAGAGGGAGAATGGCTCAGCAAGCCGTCGACGGAATTAGGGTGCAGGTGATGTCACGCCAGGCGACGAACTGCGCGGCGAGTTGCTTGCGATAAAGCGAGACGCGTAGCAGATCACTTGAGCGCGAATGGCGAAT
>NZ_JAAGNW010000415.1:0-1246 GCF_010645215.1 Burkholderia multivorans
CCAAATCGATGGCGAGGATGGGCCGCCGGCAGGGCAACACAATTTCCATCGAGGCGGGCGGCTGGCGGTCTACGATCAGGAGATCCGTGCGGCCCTCGTGAAACTTCAGGGCAATATCGATACACGTGCGGTCGAGCAACTGTGGAACGTTGCCCTGCAATCCGAGTGGCAAGCTGCTCCGGTATGGGTCCACGGGGACGTCGCGTTCGGCAATCTGCTCGTTGCCGAGGGGCGACTGAGTGCAGTCATTGATTTCGGCAGCTCGGCAGTGGGTGACCCTGCGTGCGACCTCGTGATCGCGTGGACTCAATTTTCCGGATCAAGCCGCGCAGTGTTCAGGAACACGCTCTCGTTCGACGAGGACACGTGGAATCGCGCCCGCGGCTGGGCTTTGTGGAAGGCATGTATCGTCGCGGCGAAGCACGACGGCAATCGACGCGAAGCTGAACGATCCTGGGCTGTCGTCAACGAAGTACTGAGCGATTCACGCTAGTCGGCAGGCCGAGGGCGGCGGCGATGGATCGCACGCGTTCGAACTCGGGACGCTCACCGAGATCCAGCGCGCGGCGCACATGAAAACGGCCACCGAAGTGGCCGCGGCAAGCCCGCCGAACGGGCGGCGGCAGGGGGGCGGCCGCGCCGTTACGCGCGCCGTCCCGCCAGCACGCTGCGTTCGGCCAGCGCGCCGAACACGAGGCCGATCGTCGTCCACATGATCACCTGCATGCCGATCGCGGCGACCCGGAACTGCCACAGCACGGTGGCAGGGAACGCGTCGGGCACTTCGTTGATCGCGGGCAGCGCGTGCTGCACGGCCGCGATGATCGCCACGAACACGAGCCCCGCCGCGAGCGACGCATTCCACGCACCGAGGCGCGCGGACAGCCGGCCGCGCACCTTGAGCGAGAACACCAGCGTCGCGATCGAGATCGCGATCATCAGGAAGAACAGCCCGGTTCGGTATCCGATCGTCTCCGGATCGCCCACCGAGGGGGGATTGGCGGGGTACTTGAGATTGGGGACGATCACCAGCGCGACGAACGCCGCGAGCGCGAGCCACGCGGACAGCGGCCGCGCGGCGAGCCGCCCGACCCGGCCGTAGGCATAGGCGAAGGTCAGCGCGAACAGGCCGCCGAATGCCGCGCCGTAGGTCACGACGCCCGTGAGCAGGCCGAGCCCGGCCTGGGTTGCGCGGCTCACGAGTTCCGGTTCAGGGGCCTCGCCCTTGGCCGCATCGAGCTTTTCC
>NZ_JAAGNW010000415.1:1256-2408 GCF_010645215.1 Burkholderia multivorans
AAGACCGGCGGCGATGCCTGCGAGCATCCCGCGGACCAGCAGTTTTCCGACCATTCGTGCCTCCGCGTCAGTGGCAGGGGAAGCCGAGCAGGTGCCGGCCGTCGTGCACGAACTCATGCACGTACATGCCGGGAACGAGCGAGGTCGCGCCTTCTTCCGCGCCGACGAAGTAGAGCGCGAGCAGCAGGAGCAGGCCGGCGAAAATGGCCCAGGGCAACAGCTCGCTAACGGGAATCGGCGCCGGGACGGCAACCGGGTTGAGGACAGCTTCGCGCATGGTGGGATCTCCGGGGGAATCGCGCCCCGTCAAGGGTGGTGAGGAAAGGCAAGGAACGCAGGTCTGGCTTCCGGGATCAGGGATCGCCGGTTACAGTGGCGCGACCGCGCCGGATTCGCACCGGCTTCCGCGTTCGTATTCGGAGGGCATTGTACGCGTGAATTTTTTGCCGGAGCAATCGGATGGCGGGCCGCATCGGGCGGCCGGCGTCGACCTCGTCGTGCACCTCGTCGCGCATGCGGCGACCCGCGCGATGCGGAGCGGCGCGTTTCCCGACCGCGATCCGCTCGATGCGCGCGGTCTTGCCGAGGCGGCCGCGCTGCGCGCGCGCTGGACGCCGCCCGCCGGTGCGCACGCGTTCAGCAGCCCGGCGCGCTGCGCGCGGCAGACGGCCGAGGCGCTCGGCCTGCATGCCGAGGCCGAGGCGGGGCTGGCGGATCTCGACTACGGTCGCTGGCGCGGCGCGCCGCTCGCGCACCTCGCGCAGACGGCCCCGGATGCGCTGCGCGCCTGGCTGGCGGATCCGCGCGAGAAACCGCACGGCGGCGAATCGTTCGCGGATGCGCGGCGGCGGGTGGGCGGCTGGCTCGACGGCCTGCCGGCGGGCGGGGGGATCGTCGCCGTCACGCATCCGGCGCTGGTGCGCGCCGCGCTCGCGCATGCGCTGGGTACGTCGCCCGATGCGCCGTTCGGGCCTGAGGTCGCGCCCCTGGCGGTGACGGTGCTGGTGCGTTCCGGGCAGGGCTGGATGCGCCGCGAAGCGGCAGGAGGGTGAGCGCCGTTCGGCACATGGGAGGCTGCGTGCGGATCGAGATCCGGGCATGCCCGGGCGCTTGCGTTGTCGTGACGCGCACCCGAACCATCGAGCACCCGAC
>NZ_JAAGNW010000416.1:0-1266 GCF_010645215.1 Burkholderia multivorans
ACGGCGCGATCTTCGCCATGCGCTCGTCGAAGTTTTCGACGTCGATTTCCGAGAACCGCCGATCCTCGACCGGACCGAGCGGCTCGACGTTGTCGCCCGACAGGTCCGCCATCACCCCTGCCACGAAGGGCAGCTCGACTTTCTTCTGCGACCCGTAGATCTCGACGTCGTACTCGATCTGTACCCGCGGGGCCCGGCTCTCCCCGATGAATTTCTGACCATCCTTGTGACGCGACATGCTATTCGCCCTCCTAAATTAAGAAATCCAACTACCTGGCCCCTGCCGGGCGCCCGAGCTGGGCCGCCAGTGCGGCGCCTTCCGGATAAAGCTCCGCCATGACTTCCTCGAAACCCGCGCCCAGCATGCGCCGGACCCGCGACAGGAAGATCGGCGCCGGATGGCTCGGCTCGTGAAGCAGGAAGTATTCGACGATGCGATCGAGCGCCGCCTCCACGTCCTTTCTCGTTGCCAGCCCGGCCCGGCTCTCGTACACTTCGCCGCCTCGGCCCTGTTCGACATCGTGGATCGGCAGTACGTCGTTTGCGGCGGGTGGCCCGTTCGCGCCCAATCGCGACAACGCCAGACTCAGCAGATTCAGCACACCCGTAATGTCGACCTGTTGCCCCGCAACACGCATTGATTCATTTATTCTTACAAAGGACTCCTGAATTTCATGCAAAAAACGTGACGCCGAGGTCTTATGGGCAGCCTCCTTGAGGATCGCACCGGCCTCTCCATTCGCCAGCGCATTCAAAGAGACGTCCGTCTCGCCGAAACAGGCGCAGCCGAACTGATGCAGGAACTGATGACCTGAAATCCAGCCCAGGTGCAGCGCATGAATTTCTCCGGAAACCTCGCCAGGCAACGCGCGCGGATGAATCGCCTCGACCGGCAGGCTCATGATGTCGGCCAGCACCCCGACGCTCTCGGCCAGCCCGGCAATCCCTCTTCTCGCCATGCACGCGCGGATGTACCAGATCGCCACGCGGATGTCCTTCGCCCGCGCCAACAGCCCCAGGCAGGCTTTCTCGATCGAGGTCCACTGAAACGCGCTCTCGCCTTTTCGCTGCGGTGCGTTTCCGATTGAGTCGTACTCGCAAATCGCAGCGTCGATCCGTACGAAGTCCTCGTCGAAGTCCAACCCTTCGGCCGCCTGCAAGGATTGCACTGGTGCACTATCGTTCATCACGATCCTCGAAATTATTCAATCAATCATGTAGGATTGCTTATAACAACACGGACAATTGCTGCATCGCATCGCCACC
>NZ_JAAGNW010000416.1:1276-2337 GCF_010645215.1 Burkholderia multivorans
ACGACACATTCGATGCGCGAACGACGACGGCTCGCCTTGCATATGCGAGTCCCCGTTTTAAATCAGGTCATTGTTTTTTAGGAGGTCCGCGCCCCTGGACAAACAAGCTCGCCAGCCCCTGCCGCATCGCGATCAGAGGAGTTCATCAAGCCCCGTCCATTCAAGTTATTTTTAGACGCGAATCAAACACCATCAAACAAAGTTTGACGGGTGGCATAAACATGCCTATATTCCAATCCGTGAGCCCAAGAGACCCCGGCTCGGGGTATCCGGCGCAACGACGAAGCAATCTAAAGCTGCACAATGAGCCTCGTCATGTAGATCAGAAGCAATAAGCCGAGAGGGGACGCACGCACATCGATACGAGCCGCTCGTATTCGAATTATTATTTGCTGCTGGACGCATCTGCAACGCTATCGCCGCTTTATAAGCATTGCTCATCGGCCAGACATGGGCGCGATTAACCATCGCAGTCGACAAGACTGCGAGATCTCTTGCGCCGGCCAATGACTCTATTGCACATGCGTCTCAGCCATGCGGCAGCATGGTCGACCCATCTACGAACAGGTGCATCTCCAACAAATCAAGCCAGACCAAAGAATCATTCATTTCGTGGTGTAAATATAAGCGCTCGCCACTCTCATGGCAAGCGCAAAAAATCAATGTCAATTCCCCTGTTTTGTTTCGAATAACCACTCCAATCGCACCGACACCCTGTGCGTAACCGGTTCCAACTTTACAAAAAACCGGTTCCACCAAACACAATCGCAGGAATAGTTCAGCACCTCGACATCAATATTTCTTATATTACCTGCCAAATCGGCAGGTTTGATTTTTCATAAACAACCGAAGGCGAATAATAAACAAACGAGCCGGAAAAATATTCACCCTCCTGCAGTTATAAGCAACATTTACCCCTTCAATCCCTCCATCACCCTCGCGAATTCTCGAACGTCGACGCAAAAATATACCGACCATCCGGTAATTTAATTATTAACGTACCCCCCACTCAAACCAGCTTTCACAGCAGATTTTTCGCTATTCACATATTTTGCAGTCCA
>NZ_JAAGNW010000417.1 GCF_010645215.1 Burkholderia multivorans
CGTCGATTCCCATTCCTCGCCCAGCACCCCCGCCACCGCCTGCAATGCGCCATCCATCACGCTCGGATGCAGCACGTATTGCTCGCGCGTGTCGCTCACCGCCGACGGCAGCACCAGCCGCCCCAGCGCCTGTCCTTCGCCCGCATACAGGTTCTCGATCGCCCGATGGGCCGGGCCGTATTGCAGCCCGCGCTCGGAGAAGCGCGCATAGCACGACTCGGCCGCCCACGCCTTGACGCCGCATTGCGCACGCAGCGATTCCACGTCCAACCGCTCCGGCTCGCCCGCTTCGATCCGTTCGACTCGCCCCTGACTGTAGGTCGCCGGTCCCGACGCATCCTCTCCGTACACCTCGTACGTCAGCGTCCCGTCTTCCTCCGGATACAGCCCAAGCTGCGCCTCCACCGGCCCCCCCTCCACCACCAGCGGACGGCTCCACACCACCTGGCTCAGCCTCACGCCGCGCGTCATCGCATCGCCGCCATCCGCCAGACCCAGCGCCGCGCGCACCATCTCCAGATATGCGACACCCGGCAGCACTTGCCGCCCCTGCACCCGATGGTCCGACAGGAAGAACGCTGCGCCGTCGAATACCGTGCTGTACCTCAGCCCATCCAGATCCGACGTGTTCCGCTGCACCAGCGGATGCAGACCCGCGACCGTGCACGACGTCTCCGCCGCCGCCATCGGCACCTCCGGCAACCAGCACCGTTCCTTCGCGAACGGATACGTCGGCAGGCTGATCCGGCTCGGCTTGTGTTCGCCGTACAACCGCGCCCACTCCACCCCGAATCCCTTCACCCACATCTCCATCAGCTTGCCGTGCTTGCCCTTGGCCAGCCATCCGCTCACCACCTCCGACAGATCCTCGTCCGACGCCAGCAGCGACAGTTCTTCCCGATGCTTCCGGACTTCCCCGCGATACACGCCTTCGATACGCGCATCGCCCGCCAGCACCGCGCGCAACCTGCCCGTCAGCTCCTGAGCGGAACCCGCCAGCACGGCCAGCCGCTCGTCCATCGCTTCACGGCCCACTTGCAGCGTGTACGCCGCATCGGCGAGGTTCGCATCCGTGATCTCGCCACGTTCCAACGCAAGCACGAGTTGCGCCACGTATTCGCGCAAACGCTCTGCGTCCTTTGCCGACAGCACCACCAGCGCGGGCTGGCCGTCAGGCAACTGATAGCGCTCGACCTTACCGGAATCCCGATACTCTTCGACGATCACATGCGCATTCGCACCACCTGCGCCGAACGACGAAATCCCCGCGATCCGCGGATACTCGCGACGCTCGCCGTCGACATCCAACACCGGGCGCGGCCATTCCGCCAGTTCCTGCTGCACGACGAACGGCGTCTCCTCGAACACGATGTTCGGATTCAGCGTCCGCGCATGCAGGCTCGGCGCAAGCTGCCCATGGCGCATCTGCAGCAGCACCTTCGTCAGCCCCGCGCTGCCCGCCGCGCTTTCCCCGTGCCCGATGTTCGACTTCACCGACCCCAGCGCGCAGTACTGCCGCTCATCCGTGTATGCCGCGAACGCACGACTGAGACCGGCGATCTCGATCGGATCGCCCAGCGCGGTCCCCGTGCCGTGCGCCTCGACATAACTGATTGCGCGCGCATCGATCCCGCCGCGCGCCAGCGCCTCGGCGATCAACGCCTGCTGCGCGTCCGGATTCGGCACCGTATAGCCGTTGGTCTTGCCGCCATGATTGATGCTGGTCGCCCGGATCACGCCATGGATGTGGTCGCCGTCGGCGATCGCCTCGCCCAGCGGTTTCAGCAGCACCGCGCCCACGCCCTCGCCCGGCACGAAGCCGTCGCCTTCCGCGCCGAAGCTGTGGCAGCGTCCGTCCGACGACGGCATGTTGAGCAGCGCATGCGTGACGTACTTGTTCGGGTGCAGCGACAGGTTCACGCCGCCCGCCAGCGCGCACCGGCAGTCGCCGCGCCGGATGCTCTCGCAGGCGAGATGGATCGCGGTCAGCGAAGACGAGCACATCGTGTCGATCGCGAGGCTCGGGCCGTGCAGGTTGAGCACGTACGACACGCGGTTCGCGATCGACCCATACGACCCGCTCACGCCCAGGTGCCGGCCCGCGCCGGGCAACAGCTGGTATTCGCTGTACATCACGCCGATGAACACGCCCACCCGGCCCTGGTAATGCGCGTCGAGCGCCGAACGGCTGTATCCCGCATCCTCGAACGCCTGCCACGCGGTCTGCAGGACCAGACGTTCCTGCGGATCCATCCGTTCCGCGTCCAGCGGCGAGATATTGAAGAACAGCGGATCGAACGCATCGACATCGCTCAG
>NZ_JAAGNW010000418.1:0-1718 GCF_010645215.1 Burkholderia multivorans
CGACACGCACGCGGGCGCCGGCGTTTACTCCCTGTTGGACGGCTACGCGGCGAAAACCGCTGAATCCGACACCGGCATCGGCAAGCTGTGGGACGCCGATGATCTGCCCGCCGCGCTCGGCGACTACCTGGACGAGGTCCATGCGCTGAACGCCGACGGCACGCTGCGCTACTACCCCGGCTCGCCCTATCTCGCCTGGCGGCTGATGCGCGAGCAGGATCGCATGCGGCTGTTCGAACTGCACACGACGGAAATCGACGTGCTGCGCCACAATTTCCGTGACGCCGGGCGGCGCGCGATGATCTATGCGGGAGATGGTTTCGAGGGGATCAAGGCGCTGCTGCCGCCGCCGCCGCGGCGCGCGCTGGTGCTCATCGACCCGTCCTACGAGGACAAGCGCGACTATGCGCGCGCGCTGAGCTGCGTCGACGAGGGGCTCAAGCGCTTTGCGACCGGGTGCTATGCAGTCTGGTATCCGCAGGTGAGCCGCCCCGAGTCACAGAAATTCCCTGATCACCTGAAGCGCTTGCAACCGAACAACTGGCTGCACCTGACGCTGACCGTGAGCCGCCCGCCGGCGGACGGCTACGGGCTGTACGGCAGCGGCATGTTCATTCTGAATCCCCCCTACACGCTGGCGGATTCGCTGCGGGAAGCCCTTCCCTATCTCGTCGAAGCGCTCGGCCAGGACGACGGCGCAAGCTTCTCGATCGAGCATCGGAGCAGCTGACGCCGAAAGCCGCACCTCACTGGCGCGGCTGCCTCGGTGGTAGTTGGGGCTGCGGCTGAACACCGTTCCATGCCGGGACCTGGACATAGGGCGCCACGATCACCGGCACCACGGAGTTGGGTGCCAATTCCGCGGGGGCGGCCATCTGCGCAGGCGTGGCGATCGGCGCACGCGACAGTGGCGCGTTCTGCAACACGATTCCGCTCTTGCCGTCGTGTATGCCGGTCTGGGTATCGAGCACCAGCGGCGGCCGGGCAGGCTCCGCGCGGGCCGGCATGAGCGCGCCCGAGAGCAAGACGCCAAACCCGCAGGTCACGAGGCGGATGAGGCTTTGAGATAGTCGCATGTCACGCGAAGTCTTTCGACTGAGGTAGCAGATACGCCACCATAGCGCCGCTGTCCGTGACGCGCCAGTTATTCCGTGGACAAAAAAGACAAAGCCCCGACGATACGGGGCTTGATTGTCATTGCGCCGGAACGGGCGCGATACTGCGGCGAAACCGAGGCTTACAGCGAGTAGCCGTTGGTTTCCAGCGCGCGGATGCGCTGCTCGAGCTGAACGATGTCGCTCGACGATGCCAGGTAGGCTTCGCGGCGGGTGCGTTCTGCGGTTTCAAACCAGGTGCTCAGCTTCTCGATGACGTATGCAAACATGATGGCTCTCCAAGGAAGATATAGATCCCTGGTGAATCGGTGTCAGGGATATCCCGTATAGGGTTAACCCCATTATAACCACAATGCACCAACTTGCCAGTGAAATGCTCGAATACCGACCATTCCATTTTGGAATACAGCTCGCATTCCGGTCATAAGCACTTGATTCTTCAGCCTAATCCTCGCGTTTGCGACGTTCCGTCGCGGCACTGAATCGCACTATTTCGGTGCATCGCAGCACGTCGCCAAACCCTCCAGGATCGGGCAATCGGGACGCTCATCCCCGTGGCAATGCGCGGCGAGGTTTGCGAGGGTGTTCCTCATGTCCGTCAAC
>NZ_JAAGNW010000418.1:1728-2308 GCF_010645215.1 Burkholderia multivorans
GTCAACTCGGCGATGCGGCCATTCAATTCCGCGACGTGCTCGAGCGCAATCGCCTTCACTTCTGCGCTCGCCCGTGAGCGATCCTGCCAAAGCGCCAGCAACTTCCGGATGTCGTCGACCGCGAAACCCAGCCTGCGGGCCTGGCGGATGAAGCGCAGCAAATGAATGTCGTCGTCCTGGTAGACCCGGTAACCGGCGTCGGTCCGCTTGCTCGCGCTCAGCAAACCTACGCTTTCGTAGTACCGGATCATCTTCGCGCTGACGCCCGAGGCGCGCGCAGCCGCTCCTATGTTCACACTGCCCTCCCAATCCGCCATGGTGAGATCTTAGCCCGTTCGGAGAGACGACATGGCTCAATGGAAACGTAAGTCTTCGTGCAGTTAAACGGAGGAAGCGATGCTTTCTGCGTGCACGCGCAACGAACCGGGAAGCTGAGCGCGCTTTTCCGGCGCGCCAAAAGCAAAACCCCCGCCGGATGGGCGGGGGTTCTGGCAAAGGGAGCCTGACGATTACCTACTTTCACACGGGCAATCCGCACTATCATCGGCGTAGAGTCGTTTCACGGTCCTGTTCGGGATGG
>NZ_JAAGNW010000419.1 GCF_010645215.1 Burkholderia multivorans
AGCGCCCGCACGGGATCGCGCTCGCGCGAGCGGCTCGGTAGAATGTCCGCTCCCTTGGAGACAGGAACCGCACGATGCAAACCTACGAACAGTTCTATATCGACGGCGCATGGCGCACCCCGTCCGGCAGCGGCGCGATCGACGTGATCGACTCCGGCACCGAGGCAGTCATCGGCCGCATTCCCGCCGGCGACGCGGCCGACGCGCACGCGGCCGTCGCCGCCGCGCGCGCCGCGTTCGACGGCTGGGCCGCGACGCCGCCCGCCGAGCGCGCCGCGTATCTGCACGCGATCACCGCGAACCTGAAGGCGCGCGCCGACGAACTGGCGCAGCTGATCACGGGCGAAGTCGGCATGCCGATCAAGCTGTCGCGCGCGATCCAGGTCGGCGGCCCGCTCCACGCCTGGGGCACCTATGCGAAGCTCGCCGAGACCTTCGCGTTCGAGCAGCAGGTCGGCAATTCGCTCGTCGTGCGCGAGCCGGTGGGCGTGGTCGCGGCGATCACGCCGTGGAACTATCCGCTGAGCCAGATCACGCTGAAGGTCGCCGCCGCGCTCGCGGCCGGCTGCACGGTGGTGCTGAAGCCGTCCGAGGTCGCGCCGCTCAATGCGTTCGTGCTGGCCGAGGCGATTCACGCGGCGGGCCTGCCCGCCGGCGTGTTCAATCTCGTCTGCGGCTATGGGCCGGTGGTCGGCGAAGCGCTCGCGAGCGCGCCCGAGATCGACATGGTGTCGTTCACCGGCTCGACGCGCGTCGGCAAGCGTGTGTCGGAGCTCGCGGCGGCGTCGGTGAAGCGCGTTGCGCTGGAGCTGGGCGGCAAGTCCGCGTCGATCCTGCTCGACGATGCGGATTTCCCGGCCGCGGTGAAGGGCACGGTCGGCGCGTGCTATCTCAATGCCGGCCAGACCTGTTCCGCACACACGCGGATGCTGGTGCCGGAGGCGCGCTATGAAGAAGCGCGCGAACTCGCGAAGGCCGCGGCCGAGCGTTATGTCGCCGGCGATCCGCGCAGCGACGCGACCCGCCACGGCGCGCTCGCGTCGGCGGTTCAGCAGCAGCGCGTACGGGACTATATCCAGCGCGGCATCGACGAAGGCGCGGAACTGGTGACGGGCGGCGTCGAGCTGCCGGATGGCCTGTCGCGCGGGTTCTTCGTGAAGCCGACCGTGTTCGGCCGGGTCGCGCCCGACGCGACGATCGCGCAGGAGGAGATTTTCGGCCCGGTGCTGTCGATCATCACGTACCGCGACGAGGACGACGCGGTGCGCATCGCCAACGATTCGCCCTACGGCCTCGGCGGCGCGGTGTGGGCGGGCAGCGACGCGCGCGCGCTGCAAGTCGCGCGGCGCATCCGCACGGGCCAGGTCGACATCAACGGCGGGGCCTGGAATCCAGCCGCGCCGTTCGGCGGTTTCAAGCAATCGGGCCGCGGCCGCGAGAACGGCGTGTACGGGCTCGAGGAATATCTCGAGTACAAGTCGATGCAACTGAATACGCCGCCTGCGGCGTAATGCGTCATCGTGCGCCGTGCGTTTGTTGACGGCCGTCAACGCGCGCGGCGGGCAAACGCCGATCATCGGGCTTTTTCCTCGTTGCACTGAAGAGGTTCCGATGACCGCACTCCCTTTCTTTCCGCCGCTCCAGATCCGCGGCCGTTCACTGTTGCCCGTCGTCCAGGGCGGCATGGGCGTCGGGATCTCGGCCCATCGTCTTGCGGGCAGCGTCGCGCGCGAAGGCGCGATGGGCACGATCGCGAGCATCGACCTGCGTCATCACCACGCCGACCTGCTCGAACGCTGTCGCCTGCAACCCGATCGCGCCACGCTCGAGGGTGCGAATCTCGAAGCGCTCGCGCGCGAGATCCAGCTTGCGCGCACCTGGAGCCAGGGGCGCGGCATGATTGCCGTCAACGTCATGAAGGCGGTCAGCGCGCAGGCGGACTACGTGCAGGTGGCCTGCGAATTCGGCGCCGACGCGATCGTGATGGGTGCGGGCCTGCCGCTCGATCTGCCCGAGATGACGCGCGGCCATGACATCGCGTTGATCCCGATCCTGTCGGACAGCCGCGGCATCGCGCTGGTCGTGAAGAAATGGATGAAGAAGGGCCGTCTGCCGGATGCGATCGTGATCGAGCATCCGGCGCATGCGGGCGGCCACCTCGGCGTCACGAATCTCGACGACATGCGCGATCCGCGCTTCGAGTTCGCGCGCGTGCTCGAAGAAACCGCGCGCACCTTCGCCGAACTCGGCATCGAGCGCGA
>NZ_JAAGNW010000042.1:0-14559 GCF_010645215.1 Burkholderia multivorans
GGCAATCCCGATCTGCCGCATATGCCGGCGTCGACGATGCGGACGGACGAGCAATTCGCCGTGGCCTCGCGCAATGGGAGCGCCTATCCGCCGTTCCAGCATCAGGTGGTCGACGAGACCGAGGACACGCGCGATACGGGTTCGCTGGCAACGGACGGAACCCATCAGAACGTCGTGCAGGACGCGCAGATTCGCCCGCTGAGCTTCATTCCGAAACGCTGAGGATCGATTTCCCATGACGACTTCTTCCGCTGATACCTGTACGACCAAACCGGTGCATGAGAAGGCTCGCCGCCGGGTCCCGCTGCGGTTCGACGATAACGGGCACCCGTACTTCGAGAGCGTGACGAGCCCCGAGAGCTTCAAGATGCGGGCGTTGTGCGTGATGCCGCCGCGTCATGTGATCCCGGTCATCTTCGTGCCGGGCATCATGGGGAGTAATTTGAAAGCCAACGAGATGGCCAAGAGGCCTGGGATACCGGCGTGGAAGCCGCCCAATGGCGTCATCGATGGCTTGATCGAAGTCGGCCGCAGGATCAGGCAAAGTCCGAAGGACCGGCAGATCCAAATGACGCCGGAAGAGGTCGAGGTGGACCGTAGCGGCGACATTCATGTGCCTCGGAGCCTCTACACGCTGACGAAAAGTGAAGCGGAACGTCGCGGGTGGGGAGAGATTCATCTCGGCAGTTACGGCACGGTCCTGACCGAACTGGAAATGGCGCTGAACGAGCAGTATGACGATGCGGGAACCAAGGATTGCAAGCCGTTACCTGTCTGGGAGATTGCGCGGACGCTGAAGCGCAGGAGCGGCTCCGCGTCGGACGAGATGGTCGACGTCGTGCAGCAGGACTGGCGTCCGGTGAATACGGAAGTGCCGCCGTTGAGCGAGCAGGAGTTCAATCGATTGGACGGCTATTTCTATCCGGTATGGGCATGCGGCTATAACTGGCTCGAAAGCAGCGAGCTGTCGTCTGATCGGCTGATCACCCGCATTCAAGAGGCGATCGATTGGTATAAGAAGGATAGCTACTGGATTTCGACCGAGAGGGTCATCGTCGTCACCCATTCGCTGGGTGGGATGGTTGCACGGCGCGCGGCGCAGAAGGCGCCTGACAGCATCCTGGGCGTCGTGCACGGGGTGCAGCCCGTTGGCGGCGCTCCCGTCGTCTATCGACGTTTGCGCGCGGGTACGGAAGTGAATGGCTGGTCCGATGTCGGCGGGGCGGCGGCGGCCGTCGTGACGGGGTGGAGCGCAGCCGATGTGACGTGCGTGATGGCGAATTCCCCCGGTCCGCTGGAACTGCTGCCGACGAAGCACCATCCTCCCGGCTGGCTCCGCTTCGAGCAGAGGCGTAACGGGAAAGCACGGGAGCTGATGCCGTCGATGCCGATCTCTGATCCGTATGCGGAGATCTATGCGAAGCGAGTGCAGGATGTGTGGTGGGGGATGATCGATGAGACGTTGATAGACCCCGCGGATCTTGCCAAGAAAAACAATACAAGTGCTTCCGCGATGTACGGAGTCGCCATTAAAAAGGCGCGGCTCTTTCACGATCGAGTCCAGCTTGATTGTCATCCCGTCACATTCGCGCACTATGGCAGCGACCCGGGGCAGGTGTCGTTCGGTCGCGTGGTGTGGGTGACTTCGGATGAGGTGGGGGCTGAGGCGGAATCAGGTTTGAGCGATGCGCAGACACAGTCGTTCACGCGGCTCGGTCAAGCAGTGCTCTCCTTCGGTGAGCAGAAAGTGAGCATGAGATTGGAAAATCATGAAAGCCCGACGACGAGTAGCGTCACCAACTCCGGGGACGGGACTGTCGCTCTCGAATCTGGGGCGTTGATTGCAGATGCCACGCCAACGCCCAAAGTATTCGGCATGATCGGATTCGACCACTCGGGTAGTTACAGAAATAAAAACGTACTCAGCAATGTCATTTATTGCATTGCGAAGATCGTGCAGTTGGCTCCGGTTATAAGTGAGTCTTCATCAGGCGAGGATTGATATGTTCATTCGATCGACTATCCAGGTGCTTTGCGCCTGCTTCTTCTTGTCAGTATGTCATGCGAGACAACCTTTGATGAATGAAACAAAAACCTATTGTTTCGGACGCTATTTGGTGGATATTCCGGTTGGTGCTCAAGTGAATGGTTACGCTTCGAGATACAAATATGGATATATAAAGTCGTCTTCTTTGTCCAGAACCAGATTTGATGAGTACGTCGAGCAGCGTGAAGCCGCGATCAGATCGGGGAAACAAAAGGATGGATACTCGCTGAGGGGCGGTGGGCGGATAAGCGATTCGATCTGGGTTTTCGAGCTGGAAGACCAATTGCTGACTGGCCCGTCGGTTGGGTTCGAGGCACACCGATGGGATGGCGGTCGTGCGTTCGAAATGACTCAAGTGGGCACGATGTCGGATAAATATGATGAAGTTTTGTCCACGATGAAAACGCGCGTGCTGCCGAATCTCCACGCGCGTGATGCCGACGATATACCTGAGCAACCGGGTTTTTGTCTCAAGGACGGGTTCATCGACGACGACGGCACGGCTCCTCAATACGAGGAATCAGGGATGAGCTTCAAGTTCCCACAGTGGCCGGGCGTCCTCATCACGGCGAGCGCGAGCACTACGACCAAAGCCGGCGAAAAGACCCTGCTCCAGCGCGTCGGCAGCGCCTGGCTGCCCACCAACTTCATCCTGGTCAAAACGCTGCGTCGCGGCGAGCGTACGGTGAACGGCCGTGATGGCGAAGAAATCCTGTGGTCGTTCCCGACCAACCATGGATTCCGTTCGCATCAGTTCCAATGGGAGGCGCAAGGCACGCTGAGCCAACCACTCAATGCCGACTTGACCGTTGAGTTCGAGAGCGGACTGCAATCGAGCGATGGAGAGTGGCAGCGCCCGAACTTGAGCGACGAAGAGGCCATCGCGATATTCGATGCGGTGGTGAATTCGATCCGGCTGCGCCCGACCAGCGAGGCGGACAGGCCGCGCAGCGAACCGTCTCCGACCTTGCGTTAGGCGCGCTCATGCAAACCTGTTCAGTGTGTCCTCAACCGGTTGCTCGGAACGCAGGCTCGATACCGATCGTCCGGGGGCAGTCATGTGCGTGGAGAGAGGGGCAATCCCGATCTGCCGCATATGCCGGCGTCGACGATGCGGACGGACGAGCAATTCGCCGTGGCCTCGCGCAATGGGAGCGCCTATCCGCCGTTCCGGCATCAGGTGGTCGACGAGACCGAGGACACGCGCGATACGGGTTCGCTGGAAACGGACGGAACCCATCAGAACGTCGTGCAGGACGCGCAGATGCGCCCGCTGAGCTTCATTCCTTAACGCTGATGATCGATTCCCTATGACGACTTCTTCCGCTGATACCTGTGGGGCCAAGCCGGTGCATGAGAAGGCCCGCCGCCGGGTCCCGCTGCAGTTCGACGAGAACGGGCATCCGTACTTCGGGAGCGTGACGAGCCCCGAGAGCTTCAAGATGCGGGCGTTGTGCGTGATGCCGCCTCGTCATGTGATCCCGGTCATCTTCGTGCCGGGCATCATGGGGAGCAATTTGAAGGCCAACAAGGGGGCCAAGAGGCCTGGGATACCGGCGTGGAGGCCGCCCAATGGAGCCATCGACGGGTTGATCGAGGTCGGCCGCAGGATCAGGCAAAGTCCGAAGGACCGGCAGATCCAAATGACGCCGTCAAAGGTCGAGGTCGATGATGAGGGTGACGTTTACGTGCCTCGGAGTCTGTACACGCTGACGAAAAGCGAGGCGAAACGTCGAGGATGGGGAGAGATCCACCTCGGCAGTTACGGCACGGTCCTGACCGAACTGGAAATGGCGCTGAACGAGCAGTATGACGATGCAGGAACGAAGGATTGCAAGCCACTGCCCGTTTGGGAGATTGCGCGGACGCTGAAGCGCAAGAGCGGCTCCGCGTCGGACGAGATGGTCGACGTCGTGGAGCAGGACTGGCGTCCGGTGAACACCGACGTACCGCCGTTGAGCGAGCAGGAGTTCAATCGGCTGGACGACTATTTCTATCCAGTGTGGGCGTGTGGCTATAACTGGCTCGAAAGCAGCGAACGGTCGTCGGATCGATTGGTCGCCCGTATTCAAGAGGCGATCGATTGGTATAAGAAGGATAGCTACTGGATTTCGACCGACAAGGTCATCGTCGTTACGCATTCGATGGGGGGATTGGTCGCTCGGCGCGCGGCGCAGAAGGCGCCTGACAGCATCCTGGGCGTTGTTCACGGCGTGCAACCCGTCGGTGGCGCTCCGGTGGTTTATCGGCGTCTGCGTGCGGGTACGGAAGTGAATGGTTGGTCCGATATCGGCGGGGCGGCGGCAGCCGTCGTAACGGGGTGGAGCGCAGCCGATGTGACGTGCGTGATGGCGAATTCTCCCGGCCCGCTGGAGCTATTGCCGACGAAGCACCATCCTCCCGGCTGGCTCCGCTTCGAGCAGCGGCGCAACGGGAAAACACGGGAGCTGATGCCGTCGATGCCGATCTCTGATCCGTATGCGGAGATCTATGCGAAGCGAGTGCAGGACGTGTGGTGGGGGATGATCGATGAGACGTTGATAGATCCGGCGGATCTTGCCAAAGAAAACGATACAAGTGCTTCCGAGATGTACGAAGCTGCCATTACAGACGCGCGGCTCTTTCATGATCGAGTCCAGCTTGATTGTCATCCTGCCACATTCGCGCACTATGGCAGCGATCCGGGACAGGTGTCGTTTGGTCGCGTGGTGTGGGCGACTTCGGATGAAGTGGGGGCTGAGGCGGAATCAGGTTTGAGCGATGCGCGAGCACAGTCGTTCACGCGGCTCGGTCAAGCGGTGCTCTCCTTCGGTGAGCAGGAAATAAGCATGAAATTGGAAAATCACGAAAGTCCGGCTACGAGTGGCGTCGTCAACTCAGGAGATGGGACTGTCGCTATCGAATCTGGGGCATTGATTGTGGATGCCACGCCGACGCCCAAAGTATTCGGCATGATCGGATTCGATCACTCGGGTAGTTACAGAAATAAAAACGTACTCAGTAATGCTATTTATTGTATTGCGAAGATCGTGCAGTTGGCGCCGGTTGTAGGTCAGTCTTCATTAACCGAGGATTGATGTGCTCATTCGATCTATTGCTCAGGTACTTTGTGTCTGCTTTTTCATGTCAGCATGTCATGCGAGAGAGCCTTTGATGAGTGAAGCAAAAACTTATTGTTTCGGGCGCTACTTGGCGGATATCCCGGTTGATGCTCAAGTGAATGGCTACGCTTCGAGATACAAATATGGATATATAGAATCGTCTTCGTTGTCTAGAGGTGAATATGATAGCTACGTTAAGCAGCGTGAAGAGGCGATAAGATCTGGGAGGCAGGAGAATGGGTACTTTTTGAGAAAAGGCGGGCGGATAAGCGAATCAATCTGGCTTTTCGAGTTGGAGCGCCAATTGCTGACTGTTCTGTCAGTCGGATTTGAGGCGCATCGATGGGATGGCGGCCGTGCGTTCGAAATGACCCAAGTGGGCACGATGCCGGACAAATATGACGAAGTCTTGTCCACAATGAAGACGAGCGTGCTGCCGAATCTCCACGCGCGTGATGCCGACGATATACCTGAGCAACCGGGCTTTTGCCTCAAGGACGGATTTATCGATGACGACGGCGCGACCCCGCAATACGAAGAATCAGGGATGAGCTTCAAGTTTCCGCAATGGCCGGGCGTCCTCATCACGGTGAGCGCGAGCACCACGACCAAAGCCGGCGAAAAGACGCTGCTCCAGCGCGTCGGCAGCGCCTGGCTGCCCACCAACTTCATCCTGGTCAAAACGCTGCGGCGTGGCAAGCGTACGGTGAGCGGTCGTGATGGCGAAGAAATCCTGTGGTCGTTCCCGACCAACCATGGATTCCGCTCGCATCAGTTCCAATGGGAGGCGCAAGGCACGCTGCGCCAACCGCTCAATGCCGACTTGACCGTGGAATTCGAGAGCGGCCTGCAATCGAAGGGTGGGAAATGGGAGCGCCCGAACCTGACCGACGAAGAGGCCATCGCGATATTCGACGCGGTGGTGAATTCAATCCGGCTGCGCCCGACCAACGATGCGAAGGTATCGAACGCCGAACCGCCTCCGACCTTGCGTTAGGCACGCTCGTGCAAACCGGTGGGTGGAGCGGCAACGCACTCGCAGGAGGCGAGCGGCAACATTTCGCCGCCGGGTCGGTGATGCCGGCCGCCACGATCGTGCGCGACCGGACCTTGGCCGACCGGTTGCTCGGAAAGCGTTCCGATACGACGTGCCTACGACGTGGCGACTCGCGCGATTCGATCCGACAAACGACACCGGCACGCCCCCGCCTGAATCCCATCCACCTCCACGGAGTACCTTATGAAGAACGTCATACGCGTAGGCGACCCGACCAGCCACGGCGGTGTCGTGGAAAGCGGCGACTCGGGATTCGTCGTGGACGGCCGCGCCGTTGCCCGCGTCGGCGACAGTTGCAGCTGTCCGATCGCCGGGCATCAGTCCTGCATCATCGCCGAGGGGGATCCGGATTTCGTGATCGACGGCCGGGCCGTCGCATTCGACGGCCACCACACGAGTTGCGGCGCAACGCTGCAATCCACGATAAAACATTTCGGTGCGAAGTAACGCGCGACGAAAGCGGTGAACACACCGCATGCAGTCATCGGGAGCCAGCGCCGCGCATCGCTCCTCGTCTCAGCAAGGCACGCAGCCTCGAACCGTACGCGCGCTCGAACCGGCCGCCTCCGCCCAATGGCATCCGCCTCCGCCATCCTGCCACGCACCACCCCCCGCCCGAACAGTCCCACCCATCCACTTCTTGCGCACGAACAACCCGCCGCCAAAGATTTCCAAACTGCGACTGCAGTTCCGTGTCTTCCTCATGAAGTCACACATTCAATTGACGTGCATCAATACGAGCGCACGGCGCCCGTGAGATTTTCGGGGCGCAGAAAAACTTGAATAACAGGTTCCCTTAAGACCAACGAAGGCGACGGTGCCGGCGGCGTGTCCGCTCGCGCCGACGATTCGCGGGGGGTCGCTCGCGTGACAGCGGGAATGGGGCGCCTCGCCAGAGAAGATGACAGTGACCTTCAGATCCACTGCAGTACTCGCCGTGCTGTGCGGTTTGCTGAGCCAGTCGGCATCCGCCCGGGAGCCGCAGGAACGCGCGCCCGACACGATGGAAGCCCGCGTGCTGGCCTGCGCCGCATGCCATGGCCAGCAGGGCGAGGGAACGTCGAACGACTACTTCCCGCGCCTGTCGGGCAAGCCGGCCGGCTACTTGTACGAGCAGCTCGTCGCGTTCCGCGACGGTCGCCGCAAGTACCCGCCGATGAACTACCTGCTCGCCTACCTCCCGGACCCTTACCTCCAGCGCATCGCCGATCACTTTGCGAGCCAGCGTCCGCCGTTCCCGGCACTCCCGGCGCCCACGGTCGCGCCCGAAGTACTGGAGCGCGGCCAGCAGCTCGTGAAAACAGGCGATCCCGCGCGCAAGCTGCCCGCGTGCGCGTCGTGCCACGGCGCGGCGCTCACGGGCATGGAGCCCGGCATACCCGGGCTGCTCGGCCTGCACGCGGAATACCTGAGCGCGCAGCTCGGCGCCTGGCGCTACGGCACGCGCACCTCGCGCGCACCCGATTGCATGCAGCAGGTCGCCTCCCGGCTCACCGACACCGACGTGACCGCGATCGCCGCCTGGCTCGCGTCGCGGCCTGCGCCGGCCAACCCGTCGCCCGCGCCCGCGGGCTCGCTCACCATGCCGCTCGTGTGCGGCGGCGAGACCCGCTAATGGAGACCTCGGTGCATACGCAACTGATCATGAAACTGCGCCGCGCGCTCGCCTTCGCCGGCGTGCTGCTGACCGCCGCGGGCGCGGTGTCCGCGCAGCCGTCGAGCGACGCGGCGACCGTCCGGCGCGGCGAATACCTGGCCCGCGCGGGCGACTGCATCGCCGGCCACACGATCCCGGGCGACAAGCTCTTCGCGGGCGGCCGCGCGATGCCGACGCCGTTCGGCACGCTGTACTCCCCGAACATCACGCCCGACGACGCGACCGGCATCGGCAAATGGAGCGCCGACGAGTTCTACACGATGATGCACACCGGCCGCTCGCGCGACGGCTCGCTGCTCTATCCGGCGATGCCGTTCGGCGCGTACACGAAGGTCACGCGCGCGGATTCCGACGCGATCTTCGCGTACCTGCGCTCGGTGCCGCCCGTGAAGTTCGCTAACCGGCCGCACGACCTGCGCTTCCCGTACAACAACCGCCAGCTGCTGATCGGCTGGCGCACGCTGTACTTCAAGGAGGGCGAGTATCGGCAGGACAGCACGAAGTCGGTCGAATGGAATCGCGGCGCCTATCTCGTGCAGGGGCTCGGCCACTGCTCGCTGTGCCATACCGCGATCAATGCGCTCGGCGGCAGCTCGGAGGCGAATGCGTTCGAAGGCGGGCTGATCCCGATGCAGGCGTGGTACGCGCCGTCGCTCACGTCGAACCGCGAAGCAGGGCTCGGCGACTGGAGCATCGCCGACATCGCGGCACGGTGTACGGCCCGATGGCGGAAGTCGTCTACGACAGCCTGCAGCATCTGTCCGACGACGACGTGCGTGCGATGGCCGTCTACCTGAAATCGCTGCCGCCGCGCGGCGCCGATTCGGCGCCGGCGCGCAAGACGACGATGTCCGCCGCGGAGCAGGCGCGCCTCTACGCGCTCGGCGGCAAGATCTACGACGCGCAGTGCGCAAGCTGCCACGGCAAGAACGGGCTCGGCAAGACGCCGGCGTTCCCGCCGCTCGCGGGCAACCAGTCGATCCAGATGACCTCCGCGGTCAACCCGATCCGCATGGTGCTGAACGGCGGCTACGCGCCCGGCACCGCGAAGAACCCCGAACCGTATGGCATGCCGCCTTTCGCCCAGTCGCTGTCGGACGACGAGGTGGCGGCCGTGACGACGTTCATCCGGACCGCCTGGGGCAATCGCGGCGCGCCGGTTTCCGCGAAGGAAGCCAATGCGCTGCGTTCCGCTCCGCTCTATTGAGGACATCATGAGCGACTCTTCCCAACGCCACGGCAGCGATCCTGCCCCGCACGACGACGCGGTCGACGAGATCGTCCGCGCGGGCCCGCGCGGCGCGCTCGCGCTGGCCGGCACCGCGACCGCGATCGTGATCGCGCTGTGGTTCGTCTTCTACTTTTTCGTCTTCCTGCCTCGCGGCGTGATCCAGTAATCCGGCTCCCATGTCAAAACAACCTTTGCCAGACCGTCTCGACGGCGCGCAGCTCGCGGCGCGGATCGAACGCAGGTGGGCGATCCTGGCCGTCGGCCTGATGATCCTGCTCGTCGCCGTCACGGTGTATACCGGCCTGCACTGGGCCATGATGCCGCCGTCGCGCGTCGAGACCATCGATCCCACGACGCTGCATGTCTCGGGCGAATTCATCGAAAGCAAGCTCGGCACCGCGCGCGAACCCGACGGCTCGGTCACGGTGCGCGTGATCGGCCAGCAGTACTCGTTCACGCCGCAATGCATCCTGGTGCCGGCGAACACGCCCGTCACGTTCCGCGCGACCAGCGCCGACGTGATACACGGCTTCCTGATCACCGACACCAACATCAATTCGACGATCGAACCCGGCTACGTCGCGACCTTCAGGACGACGTTCGACAAGCCGCGGGATCACCTGATGCCCTGCCACGAATACTGCGGCACCGGGCATGAGGCGATGTGGGCGCACGTGAAGGTGATCGACCGTGCGGAATTCGACAAACTCGCGTCCGGCGCGCGGAGACTGAGCTGTGTTAAAGAATAAACGACTGGTGCTCGCCCATTTCTGGTTCGCGTTCGCGCTGTTCGGCGTCGCGCTGCTGCTCGGCGCGTGGCAGATGCTCGCGCGCAGCCCGCTGCATCCCTGGCTCGGCAATCCCGAGCTGTACTACCGCTCGGTGACCGCGCACGGCTCGGTGATGGGCTACGTGTTCCCGACGATGATCGCGATGGGCTTCGGCTACGCGATCAGCGAACTCGCACTCAAGATGCCGCTCGTCGGCCGCCGCTGGGCGTGGACGGGCTTCTGGCTGATCGCGGTCGGCGCGGGCGTGGCGATGGTGCCCGTGTCGCTCGGCCTGTCGTCGGTGCTCTATACCTTCTATCCGCCGATGATCGGCAGCCCGTTCTACTACCTCGGCGTCGTGCTGGTCGTCGTCGGCTCGTGGGTGTGGGTCGCGCTGATGTCGGTGAATCTCTACGTGTGGAAGAAGGCCCATCCGGGCGCGCCGCTTCCGCTTGCGATGTTCGCGAACGTCGCGGGCGCGTATCTGTGGGGCTGGACCGCGATCGGCGCCGCGATCGAGATCCTGTTCCAGATCCTGCCCGCCGCGGTCGGGCTCACGACCACGATCGACGCAGGGCTCGCACGCGTGTTCTTCTCGTGGACGCTGCACGCGATCGTCTACTTCTGGCTGATCCCCGCGTATATCGCGTACTACACGCTCGTGCCGCGCGCGATCGGCGGCAAGCTGTACAGCGACGGGATGGCGCGCATCTCGTTCATCCTGTTCCTCGTCGGCGCGACGCCGATCGGCATTCACCATCTGTTCGCGGATCCGCAGATCGGCTCCGGGTTCAAGTTCCTGCAGTCGGTGTTCACGGCGCTCGTCGCGGTGCCGACGATCCTCACCGTGTTCACGGTGTGCGCCTCGGTCGAGATCGCCGCGCGGCTGCGCGGCGGCAAGGGCGTGTTCGGCTGGCTGCGCGCGCTGCCGTGGCGCGAGCCGATGATGCTGGCGGTCGCGTTCTCGTTCGTGATGCTCGGCTTCGGCGGTGCGGGCGGGATCATCAACATGAGCTACCAGCTCGATTCGGCGATCCACAACACGCAGTGGATCACGGGCCACTTCCACCTGATCTTCGGCGGCGCGGTCGTCATCATGTACTTCGCGATCGCCTATGAGCTGTGGCCGCATCTGACGGGCCGCGCGCTCGCCAGCGTGCGCCTCGTGCGAACGCAGCTGTGGCTGTGGTTCATCGGCATGATCGTCACGACGTTCCCGTGGCACTACGTCGGCATCCTCGGCATGCCGCGCCGCATGGCCTATTACGACTACAGCGATCCCGCGCTCGCGCCGCAGGCGATCTGGGTGATCCTGTCGGTCATCGGCGCGCTGATCCTCGTCGCATCGGCCGTGCTGTTCTTCGTCGTGCTGATCCGCAGCCATCGCGGCCCGAAGATCGCGCCCGCCGAGTTCACGTTCAGCGCGGCCGTGCACGAACCGAAGACGCTGCCCATCGCGCTCAACAGCTTCGCGCTGTGGATCGTGCTGATGATCTGTCTCACGGCCGTCAACTACGGCTATCCGATCGCGCAACTGATGACGCTCAAGCAGCCGTCGGTGCCGGCCATCTACCTGGGGACGCCGCGATGAGCACGGAACGTCTGTTTTCGCTTCGCAACCGCTGGTTCACGGCGAGCGTCGGGCTCGTGCTGCTCGCCGTGGTCAGCTCGGTGCTGATCGGCTTCGTCTGGCTGCCGTCCGTACAGAAGGACGCGCAGTTCCAGGGTCTCTGGAATGCGATCTGCTCCGCGGCCGGCGTGCCGAACGCCTGGCTGCCGTCGCGGCCGGAGCCCGCCGTGATCAAGACGAGCGAGGTGATCGTCACGCCGCAGATGATGGCGGGCACCGACAGCCTGTCGATCGGGCGCGGCGCGACGCTCGCGATGCGCTGCACGATGTGTCACGGCGAGCGCGGCATGAGCGACGCCAATTCGCCGAACCTCGCGGGCCAGTATGCGGCCGTCGTCTACAAGCAGCTGAAGGATTTCCAGAGCGGCGCGCGCACCAACGCGGTCATGGAGCCGATGGTCGTGAACCTGTCCGACCAGGACATGCGCGATCTCGCGGCGTACTACGCGTACCTGCCGCGCGTGGCGACGAAGCCGGCCGCGAATCCGCCGCTGATCGTCGCGAGCGGCGCGCCGATGCGCAACATCGCGCCGTGCGCGTCGTGCCACGGCGGCATGGACAACAAGGTCGGCGGGCCGTGGCTCGAAGGCGAGCCCGAGGTCTACATCAAGGCGCAGTTGCAGGCGTTCGCATCGGGCGCACGGCATAACGACATCAACGAGCAGATGCGCAATGTCGCGCGGCAGATGACGTCCGACGAAATCGCCGCCGCCGCGCGCTACTACGCGAGCCACCGGTAACCCGCGCGGCGGTGAGGCAGCCCGCGCCCGCGCCATGCATCAGGCGGCGTCGGGCGTGATGCTCGCGAGCGTCTGTCCCGCCGCCACGATATCGCCGAGCCGGCAGTGCAGCGCGGTGAGCGTCCCGGCCGCCTGCGCATGGATGCGATTCTCCATCTTCATCGCTTCGACGATCGCGATCACGTCGTCGCGCTCGACGCGGCTGCCGAGCGCGACGGGCAGCGCCACCACGGTGCCGGGCATCGGCGTGCCGACCTTGCCGCCGCCCGATTGATCGTGTTCCTCGTCGACGGCCCGGCCGTTCAGCACGCGAACCCGCGTGCCCGCGACGCTGACTTCCAGATCGTCGTCGTCCCGCGTGGCCGCCCAGGCGTGCGGGCCGACCCGGCCTTTCCACACCGCGCCGGAACGCGTTCCGCCGACTTCGAAGCGCTGCGCCGCCACGCCGATTTCCGCGCCCGTCGAATCGAGCCGGAGCAGGCCCGCCTGCAGCGTGCGGTCTTGCTGCCGATAGACGAGACGACCGAGCGGCGCATCGGGATCGAGCGCGAGCCGGTCGAACGGCCCGACGCCGCCGGTCCACGGCGAGCGGACTTCCTGTCGGGCCGCTTCGGCGCTGTCCACGAACGCCGCGCAGGCGACTGCCTGATCGACCGCGGACCACGGCTCGCTCTGCTGGATGAACGCGTCCACCAGATGCGTGTCGAGCCGGCCCGCCTGCACGCGCGGATCGTGCAGCAGGCGGTGCAGGAAGCCGAGGTTGCTGGTCAGGCCGAGGAGGGTGGTCTCCTCCAGCGCGGCCAGCGCGCGCCGCAGGCTCTCCGCGCGCGTCGCGCCATGCACGATCAGCTTGGCGACCATCGGATCGTAGAACGGCGGCACCACGCCGCGCGTGTCGAACGCGGCATCGACCCGGCAGCTGTCCGGCCAGCGCGCGAGCAGCGCCTCGCCCGGCATCGGGGCGAAATCGCGATCGGGATCTTCGGCATAGACCCGGCATTCGATCGCGTGGCCCGCATGACGGATGTCCTCCTGCCGCACGGGCAGCGCTTCACCCGCCGCGATCCGCAGTTGCCACTCGACGAGATCGAATCCGGTGATCGCCTCGGTCACGGGATGCTCGACCTGGAGGCGGGTGTTGACTTCGAGGAAATAGAACTGCTCGTCCGGCGCGAGGATGAACTCGAAGGTGCCGGCGTTCAGGTAGCCGATCGCCTGCGCGCCGCGCACGGCCGCAGCCAGCAGCCGCGCGCGCACGTCCTCGGACAGGTTCGCGGCCGGCGCTTCCTCGATGATCTTCTGGTGGCGTCGCTGCAGCGAGCATTCGCGTTCGAACAGATGCACGATGTTGCCGTGCGCGTCGCCGAAGATCTGCACTTCCAGATGGCGCGGCGTGGCGATGTAGCGCTCGACGAGCAGGCGGCCGTCGCCGAAGTTCGCGCGGCCGATCCGGATCGCCGCGTCGACGGCCGCGTCCAGTTCGTCGTCGCGCTCGACCACCTGCATGCCTTTGCCGCCGCCGCCCGCGACCGGCTTCAGGATCACCGGGTAGCCGATCTCCCGGCAGGTCTCGCGGATCAGGCCATGCGATTCGGTCGCCTCGCTCGAACCCGGCACCACCGGCACGCCGGCGCGGGCCAGCAAGCGCTTGGCCGTCGCCTTGTTGCCCATGCTGTCGATCGTCCGAGCGTCCGGACCGATGAAGACGAGCCCCGCCTGTTCCACCGCCGCGGCGAATGCCGCGTTTTCCGACAGAAAGCCGTAGCCGGGATGGATCGCCTCGCAGCCGGTGCGCAGCGCCGCCGCGATGAGGGCGTCGGCGTTCAGGTAGCTGGCGCTGGCGGGCGCGTCGCCGATCAGCTGGGTGTCGGCCGCGTGTTCCAGGTGCGCCGCACTTCGATCCGCGGCGGAGTACACCGAGACATACTCGACGCCGAGACGCCGGCAGGTGCGGGCAATCCGGCGTGCGATCTCGCCCCGGTTCGCAATCAGGATTCGTTTGAACATGGCCATCACATCCTGAAGACGCCGAAGCGGGTTTCGCGGGCGGGCGCGGCGGCCGCGAGCGCGAGGCTCAGCGCCAGCCACTCGCGCGTCTGGGCGGGATCGACGATCGCGTCCACCCACATCCGCGCCGCGACGTAGAGCGCCTGTCCCTGCCGCTCATAGGTTTCGCGGATCGGGCGCTTGAACGCCTCTTCCTCCTCCGGCGTGAACGTGGCGCCCTGTTTGGCAGCCTGCTCGGCGCGGATCAGCGCGAGCACGGTCGCGGCCTGCTCGCCGCCCACCACCGAGGTCTTCGCGTTGGGCCACATCGCCATCAGCT
>NZ_JAAGNW010000042.1:14569-19139 GCF_010645215.1 Burkholderia multivorans
TGGCGATGCCGCCCGCCTCGTACTCGGCGCCCACCATGAAGCCGTTGATGTTGTGCAGGAACAGCAGCGGGATCTCGCGCTGCGAGCATAGCGCGATGAAGTTGGTGGCCTTCTGCGCGCTCTCGGAGAACAGCACGCCGTCGTTGATCAGTACCCCCACCGGATAGCCGCCGACATGCCCCGTGCCGCACACGATCGTGGTGCCGAAACGCGCGCGATACTCCGCGAACTCGCTGTCGTCGAGCAGCCGCGAGAGGATTTCGCGGGCCGGGATCGGCTCGCGCGGATTGGCGCTGATGATGCCGGGCAGATCGGCGGGATCGTGGCGAGGCGGCAGCGGGGCGCGCGGCGGCGGCGCGAGGGTGCCGCGCCCGCGCCGCGACACGATATCGCGCATGATCAGGATCGCGTGTTCGTCGCTGTGCGCGTAGTGGTCGGCGACGCCGCTGTCGCGCGTGTGCACGTCGGCGCCGCCGAGCGTTTCCGCGTCGACGATCACGCCGGTCGCGGCGCGCACCAGCTGCGGGCCGCCGAGGAAGATCGAGCCGTTGCCGCGCACGATGATGGTCTCGTCGCTCAGCGCGGGGATGTAGGCGCCGCCTGCCGTGCACGAGCCCATCACGGCGGAGATCTGCGGCAGGCCCAGCGCGGACATCTCGGCGATGTTGCGGAAGATCTTTCCGAAGTGGTGCTCGTCGGGGAAGATCTCTTCCTGCAGCGGCAGGTAGACGCCGCCGGAATCGACCAGGTACAGGCACGGCAGGCCCAGTTCCCGGGCGATCTGTTGCGTGCGCAAGTGCTTGCGCAGGGTCAGCGGGTAATAGGTGCCGCCCTTGACCGAGGCGTCGTTGGCGAAGACCGCGACCGCGTGCCCTTCGACGATGCCGATGCCGGTGACGATGCCGGCGCAGGGCACCGCGTGGTCGTAGACCTCGTGGGCGGCCAGCTGTCCGATCTCCATGAACGGCGTGCCGGGGTCGAGCAGCAGCGAGATGCGCTGGCGCGGCGCAAGCTTGCCTTTCTCCCGCTGACGCGCCTGCGCGCTCTTGCCGCCGCCGAGGACGGCCGCTTCGCGCACGGCGTCGATCCGCTCGCGCAGGGCCCCGAAGGCCGTCATGTTCCTGATGAACGTCTCGCTGGCCGGCGAGGCGTATGATTCGATCCGTGACATGATTAGTATTCCTCTTCTTTAAGAAACGGCCGATTTACGGGCCGACGCCGATACGGCTGCTACCTGGGTTTGACTTTGAGCTTTATCAGGAGGAAGGTCAGTGCGCCGAGCACGAATACGGCGACGGTCCAGGTGCCGTCATGGTGCAGCAGCACCGCGGCCGTCGCGGCGATGCCGGCCAGACCCTGCTGCAGGAAGCCGCACAGGGCCATCGCGTGCGCGCCGTGGGCCTGGGCGTCGCTGACGGCGGTCGCCATGCTGTTCGGAAACAGCACGGCCTGGCCGAAGATCGTCAGGCAATACAGTGCGATGAAGATCCACAGCCCGGCGGCATGGGTCAGCAGGCCGCCTGCCCAGGATGCGAGCATCAGCGTGGTTGCCGCAGCGACCAGCGTCGCGCCGGCGTGCATGAGCCGCGCGCCGCCCACCCGGCTCACGAGGCGATTGACGAGCATCGCGCCGCTGAAATAGGCGACGCCGATCAGGAGGCCGATGCTGCCGAAGCTCGTCACGGCCAGCTGGAAATGCTCCTGGAATACGAACGGGCTCACTTCCTGCAAGGTCACGGTGGTCGCGAAGCCGAGCCCGCCCGCGAAGGCCGGCCACAGGAAGCCCGGGCGCTGCAGGACGGCCCGGTAGGTGCCGGCCATGCCCGACGTGACGGCCTCGCGGCGTCCCGCTTTCAGCGGCAGCGCGTGCGACAGGGCGATCGCCAGCGCGGCGGTGACGGCCATCAGCACGAAGCCCGCCTGCCAGTGGCTGTAGCGGCCGATCAGCCCGCCGATGAACTGGCCGCCGCCGAGCGCCGTGATGAACGCGATCGACAGCACCGAGAGCCGGCGCGCCAGTTCGTCGCCGCGCCAGTTGTCCCGCACCACGATGCGGGCGATGATCGCCGCGCCGCCGCCCGCGATGCCCTGCACGGCGCGCAGCGCCAGCAGCGCCGGCGCGGACGTGCAGCTTGCGAGCAGCAGGCTGCAGGCCGCGAACAGCAGCAGCGAGATCAGCAGGGGGCCGCGCCGGCCCCAGCGCTCGGCGGCGGCGCCCCAGAACAGCACGGGCAAGGCCGCGCCGATCACGTAGGCGGAGATGGACAGCTCGGCGGCGCCCTGCGTCATGCCCAGCTCGCGCATCACGATGGGCAGCGACGGCAGATACACCGTCGTCGCCGTCTGCGCCATGAACACGATCAGGCAGGCCAGCGCCATCGCGCGAAAGGTCGAGGCGCCGCTTTCGAGCGGCGCCTCGACGGCGAGCGCGCGTTTGTCACTCATGGTCGGCCTTGAGTTGGTTGAGATGGGCGGCGAAGCGCGCGATATCGTCGCGCCGCATGTTCGCCCGGATCATGATTCTGAGGCCTGCGCGGCCTTTTGCAATCACCGGGAAGAAAATCGGCGAGGTATAGAAGCCCTGCTCCAGCAGGCGCTTCGCGAACAGGATCGTATGGTCCTCGGAGCCGATGGAGATGAAGCGGATCGGCAGGCCGTCGCCGCGGCTTTCGGAGACGATCAATTCGTCGAACAGGCGCACGTTGTCCTGCAGGCGGGCTTGCAGCTGCGGCAGAGCATCCGAGCGGTGGATGGCGGCGGACGCGCTGATCGCGCCCAGGCCGGCGGTATTGATCCGCTGCGACCAGGTGATCGGGCCGCCGAAGCGCGTGGCGAGTTCGTGACGCCGCCGGTCGTGGCGCGGCCCGAGGAAGATCGCCCCGCCCGATGCGCCGTAGCCCTTGTTCAACGACGTGACGATCAGCGTCCGATCGTTGATCGCGCCCATCTCTTCGAGCACCAGCCCGCGCCCGTGCCGCCCGAGCGTGGAGAGGCCGTGCGCCTCGTCGAAGAACAGGAACAGGCCGTATTTGTCCTGCAGTTGCAGCAGTTCCTTGACCGGCGCCTTGCCGCCGGTGCTGTAGACGCCGTCCGCGACGTAGGCCACGCGCGGGCGGCTCTTGCACAGGTCTTCCAGCGCGTCGAGGTCGTTGTGCGCGAGGATCGCGACTTCGGCTTCGTCGGCGCAGATCGGCTTCATGATGTTCAGGCAGAAATGCGCGTTCTTGTCGAACACCATGAGCGGGGCGACATCCTCGGTCAGCGCGCCCGAGGCGAGGAGCGGCAGGCTCGCGGCGGCGGCCGCGGCGCACGAGGGCGTGGTCAGGACTTCGGCGTCGACGAGATCCGCCAATGCCTGTTCCGCGCGCTGGAGAATATCGAATTGAACGCGGATTCGCGAAATGGAGGTATTGAGCGAACCGGTTTCGAGTATCGAATTGGCCGCCGCCTGCAGAATATCCGGATGGGAATCCAGCCCGAGATATGAATAAGACGACATGTTGAGAAACGCCTGGCCGGTGTCGAGCGCTTCGTGATTGCCGTCGTTCAGATTGCGCGAGACGATATTGGCCAGGCCCGCCTCGGTGGTGACGTCCCAGAAGTTATTGCTGATCTGGATCGCCTTCTTGATATTGGTGAATAAATGCATGGCACTTCCGGAAAAAGGCCGAGCGGAGCCGATTCGCATCCGGGATGGAGAATCCCGGATGCGATCGAGGGGCGTATCGATTCCTGCGGCCGTAGGTTGGAAACGGGCGTCGATCAGCGTTTCGTAATCGATGTTCAATGCGCGCAGACTAACTTTTTCGTTGCATGAAGCTAAATAACATTTCTAGATAACGATAGTGTTGCGCGCAGATGTCGAATGGCGGGGCGGCTTTGGGCGGAATGGATTATCGATTAACCGAGCAATGATTCTATTTGCGTGATTATCGACGGCCGGCGGCGAGCGGATTCAATGCGCGGCGGCATGACGTGATAACGGAAGGCGACTTGATTCGGTCGTCATTGAATCCCCCGGCGCGGTGCAGGCGTTAATGCTCGTCATGCGTCAATCAATGATTATGTAAGAATAATTCGGTGTTTCGTAAGAAACGGCGGCCCGATCGCCGCTCGTCTTATGCGGTCCGTCCAGCGCGTCGATCACGGTGCCTGTCTCCGATGAGGTAACCCGGTTGGGCGCTACCGAAAAAGAAATGCCGCGATAATCCAGACCTGGGGTGAAGCGGCCTGCACGCGGCCGCGGCCCGTCAGACGGAAGGATAGCGACATGCAGGTGGAACTCGCGCAACTCGCGTTGACCGACGGTGACGTCGAGCGCAATACCGGACAGGTGATCGAAAGCATCGAGGCCGCGGATGTCGCGGGCGGCACGGCGCTGATCGTGTTTCCCGAGACCACGCTGTCCGGGTTTCCGACCCGCGACACCGTGTTCGCGATCGCGCAGCCGCTCGACGGCGCGGCGCTCGGCGCGGTCCGTGCGGCGGCCCGGCGGGTAGGCGTCGCGGTCGCGGTGGGGCTCGCGGAGCGCGACGGCGAACGCTGCTACAACACCTCGGTCCTGATCGAT
>NZ_JAAGNW010000042.1:19149-38470 GCF_010645215.1 Burkholderia multivorans
CATCGGCGTGCGATGGCCGCACGCGCGCTGGAGAACCAGGTGTTCGCGGTGATGGTGAACCGCTGCGGCGAGGGCGACGACGATCTGGTCTTCGCCGGCGAATCGGCGCTGCTCGATCCGTCCGGCGAGTGCGTCGTGTCGGCCGGCCGGAATCCGACGACGCTGCGCGCACGGATCGCGCGCGAGCAGCTTGCCGCGAGCCGGCGCGGCTATCGCTACCTCGCCGACGCGCGGGTGCCGCTCGGCCTCGTGCGCGGCGAACAGGCGGACACGCTGCTGATTCCGCCGGCGGCCTAGCCGCGCGACACCGACGCGGCCCCTCGGTTTTTCGTCAGCACTGGCTGTTCGGGCTGGCCTACGTGGTGCCGCAGTACGTACGGTGTGCCGGCCCGGGCGATTCAGGCGCGGGAGGATGTCGACTGTCTCGTCTGGCTCATGCGCCTGTTCCGCGAGGCAGTACCGTAACGCGGGCCGCGCCTATTCCTATTCCGCGCAGCGCACGTCGGTGCGGGGCACGGCGACGATCACGGGATACGTGCCGCGCTCGAGTTCCACCCGCACGGATACGGTGACGAGGGTGTCGTCGTCGGTGTCGTCGTACACGCTCGCGCGCTCGCGCGACAGCGTGGTCACGCCTGCGCAGGCGGAGGCGCGTCCTTCGTCGGACACCTGGCAGTGGATCGGGTTGTCGGCCAGATAGCGATAGCGGTTGGCGCTCGCGAGATACTCGCGGACATTCTGCGCCGCGCCGGCGACGCCGGTGACGTAGACGGTCGAGCACGCGAGCGGGGCCGCGTCGGCGGCCGCATTCGCCGAGATGAAGAGGGCGGCGAGCGCGGCGGCGAGGAAGGGTTTCATGGCGCGGATTCGGGCGTGGAGAAGCGGATGCGCGATTGTAGCGGTTCGCCGCGCGGCCCGTCGTGACGCGCGCCGCGATGTCGCGGGCCGCGGCACGGACGGCGCGAACGCGCCGCCGCCGCGGCTGCGCTATACTTTTCGCCATGGATACGAACCCGACTCCCGTCCTTCTTCGTCGTTGGTGGCGCGCCTGACCCGGGCGGCCCGTTTTCCTACGTACTTCGAAACCGCGATGCCGCCAGTCATGGCGGCTGTTCGTCGAACGATCGATACCCATGGCTGGTGATGTCGCTTCCACCAGGAACTCCAGACCATGGCATCCACACCCATCCCCGTCATCCTCACCGGCGACCGCACGACCGGCCCGCTCCATCTCGGCCACTACATCGGCTCGCTGCGCGAACGCGTGCGGCTCCAGCACGAAGCGCGGCAGTTCCTGCTGCTCGCGGATACCCAGGCGCTGACCGATAACGTCGGTCGCCACCAGCGCGTGACCGCCAACGTGATCGAGGTGGCGCTCGACTATCTGGCCTCGGGCATCGATCCCGAGCTGTCGACGATCTGCATCCAGTCGCAGGTGCCCGAACTGGCGGAACTCTCGCAATATTTGCTGAATCTCGTCACGGTCGCGCGCCTCGAACGCAACCCGACGATCAAGGAGGAGATACGCCTGCGCGGCTTCGAGCGCGACATTCCCGCGGGCTTTCTCACCTATCCCGTGAGCCAGGCGGCCGACATCTCCGCGTTCAAGGCGACCCACGTGCCGGTCGGCGCGGATCAACTGCCGATGCTCGAACAGACCAACGAGCTGGTGCGCCGTTTCAACGCCACGGTCGAGCGGCCGGTGCTGGTCGAGTGCGAGGCGGTGCTGTCGCAGGTGCCGCGCCTGCCCGGGCTCGACGGCAAGGCGAAGATGAGCAAGTCGCTCGGCAATGCGATCGCGCTCGGCGCGAGTCCGGACGAGATCACGCAGGCCGTAAACGCGATGTACACCGATCCCGGGCATCTGCGCGCGAGCGATCCCGGCCAGGTCGAGGGCAACGTCGTGTTCGCGTTTCTCGACGCGTTCGAACCCGATGTCGCGGCAGTCGAGGCGCTCAAGGCGCACTACCGGCGCGGCGGCCTCGGCGACAGCGTGGTCAAGCGCGCGCTCAACGAGCGGCTGCAGGCGCTGCTCGCGCCGATCCGCGTACGTCGCCATGCGCTCGAACAGGAACGCGGGGAAGTGCTGGCGATCCTCCGGCGTGGCACGGAGCGCGCACGCGAGGTTGCCGCCGCGACGCTCGGCGAGGTGAAGGGCGCGCTGGGCCTGTCGTATTTCTCGAATTGAGCACGTCGAATGCGCACGTCGAACGACGTGCGCGACTCCGCTCGTTGCATACACAACCAAAACGCCGATTCGTATTGGTGATCGATATGAAATTGACGCGTCGCGTCATTTATTCATAAGCCGTTCGAAAGTCGGGGGAAAGCGCGTATGGATGAATCCGACATCACTTAGTATGGTGTTTGAAAAAACGTGAAGAGCCTTGGTCGAGCAAGGCTGCGCGGCTGATCGACGTTTGGAATTCTGTATCAATTTACTTGTTCGAATCGTCGGATCATAGTCACACAAAACAAAGCGCCACGATCACGACGAGCGCAGACTACGGAGACAAAGATGATACGTAGATACGAGGGGTTGTCAGGACGACCGTTTCCATCTGATCGGAGACGCGCGGGTTTATTTGCCGCGTGTTTTCGCATGACCGAGTGACCGGCAAGCCGCCGGGTTCCAGCAGCTTTCACCGCCCGAGGGCGCCGCGCGCAAGCGCCGCGTCGCGGTGACGCTCGCGCATCGCGGCGGTCGAGCCTTCCCACACGCAGTCGAATCCCGCCCGGCAACGGGCGTCATACCAACCGGTGCGCCATCGAGCGACACCGGAAGAGAAGCAGTATTCAAGCAAAAGGAGGGGAAATGCTCTGCATTCCTAATCTGCGCGCGGCCGTCCTGTCCTGCGTGGTGTTCGGCATGCCGTTCTTTGCCGGATGCGGCGGCGGCAACAGTGACGATCCGGGTCCCATCAACGCCTCGCAGTGCTCCGGCAGCAGCTGTCCGCCGAGCGGATCGAATACGACCCCGAGCCAGAATGTCACGCTGTGCCCGGCATCGCTCGACTACACGAGCACCTATTCGGGCGGCGCGGGCAGCGGCGAATACCTGAAGGTCCGGTTCGACACCACCAAGAAGACCTACCAGATGCAGTTCGTCGAATCGTCGGTGCCGACGCTTCCGAACGAAATCAACACGACGCGCGCCGGCCTCACGATCAGCGGCACGTTCCACAACGCGACGACGCTGCCGACCGCCGAGCAGAACCGCTGCTCGTTCGTGCTCGACAACGGCGCGACGGCGGACGGCACCTACAAGGTCACGATCAACCCCGCGGATCCGCCGATGATCTTCGTCGGCAACGGCGGCGTGATGGGCGGCTCCATTCCCGGCGCGACGATCTCGTTCCCCGGCATTGTCGCGCTCGGCGGGCTCGGCAAGGTTCCGTCGCGGACCTTCGATTTCTATCCGTTCATCGCGTTCACCAACACGGAGACGGATTTCACGAAGGTCGCGGGCAATTACAACGAACTGGGCATCCACTTGTCGCCGGTCGGCGGCAACTATCAGGATGGCTCGTCGCCGATCGGCTGGGAGCCGGACGTGATCAACTGGAACCAGACCTTCAACGCGGACGGTTCCTGCACGATCACCCCGGGCAGCGACTATTCGTGCCAGACGACCGGCTCGCCATGGACCTTGCGCAAGAACGCCGACGGTTCGAATGACACCGTGTTCGTCAGCAATGCCGTGACCAACCAGTTCGGCACCGTGTCGTATCCGGCCGCGGGCCAGGCGCAGGCGCTCGTGATCGTGGCCCCGAGCCAGGCGAAGGGCATCATGATCGTGGGCAAGCTCAATGGCGCGCTGGTGCCGGTCGTGATCCGCGTCGGCTACGCGTATATCGATCCGAACTCGCTGCTGGCCTCGGTGGCCGATGCGGAAGTCGGCATCTCGGTGCTCGCGCCGTCCACGCAGATCGCCGCGAATTCGCTGCAAGGCGGCTTCATCGGCGCGACCAGCGCCTCCGCGTGCGGCGTGGTGAGCTTCAACGGCAATCTCGGCACCGCGGCGCAGGCCGGGCCGGCGTTCAATCCGAACATCGCGCATCCGGACCTGCCCGGCGTGTTCTCCGGCGGATCGTTCCAGCCGCAGGCCGGCACCTGCAACGATGGCACGGCGGTGTCGACGATGAGCACGAACTACACGTCTACGCTGTTCCAGGGCAACAACGTCGGGTTCATCGATCCGCAGACCTCGCGGGTTACCTCGCGAATGACACTGGATTACTCGCAGGCGGTGCCCGGCAAGCTCAAGCTCAATATTCTCAGCGACTTTGTCGCGCAAGGCAGCTCGGGCGCCGTGCCGATCTTCCAGAAGGACGATGCCGGCTACCTGATCAAGTCCGGCAACGTCTACGCGCTGGTGGTCAACAACAGCAAGATCAATCCGTTCTTCACCGTCGGCGCATTTGTCCGCTGATGCGGCACCCGGCGACGGCGCGATGCGCCGTCGCGGTGATCAAAATATCGAGGATTCCTATGTATTGGCAGAAGTGGATGACCCTGGCCGTGCTGGCGCCCATGTTGACCGCGTGCGGAGGCAACGGCGATCCGCCGCCCGCGCCGGTGGTCCGGCTGTGTCCGCAAACGCTCGACTACGGCACGGTGTTTACCGGCGGCGCGGGTTCCGGCGAACTGATCAAGGTGCAGCTCGACACCACCAAGATGACCTATCAGATCACCTATCTCGCGTCGCCGATTCCGGTGACCACCGGCACGGTCCAGCCGACGCGCGACGCGGCGCCGAACAACGTGATGTCGGGCACGCTGACCGACGAGACGGGGCTGCCGACCACCAAGCTCAACCAGTGCACGTTCCGCCTCAACAACGGCAGCCTCGATCCGAGTCGGCCCGCGCGGTTCTTTGTCGGTGAAGGCGTGATGGGCGGCGCGATTCCCGGGGCGACGATCCAGTTCGGCGGCGTGATCGGCGTGGGCGTGGTCGACAAGACCATGTTCCCGTACTACCCGTTCATCGCGTTCTCGTCGGTGGAGACGGATCTCACGAAGATCGCGGGCACCTATAACCAGCTGGGCTATCACCGGGTGCCTTCGCAGGGGTTCGCGCCGGTCGCGATCGACCAGCAGTTCGTGATCCGCGCCGACGGCAGCTATACGGAGACCGACAACTTCGGCAAGAAGAACGGCGGCCAGCCGCTCAGCTCGACGGCCCTGGTCAACCAGCCGTTCACGCAGCGCAGCGATTCGCCGGCCTTCCAGTCGCTCAACTATCTGCCGCAGGTGCCGGCCACCACGACCTCGCTCGATCCGAACACGGCCGGCAAGGGGATCCTGATCGTCGGCAGGCTGCGCAACCAGCTGGTGCCGATCTTCATCCGCGCCGGCGCGGCGAATGCGTCGTTGCAGAACAACGGCTCGCCGATCGCCGACGACGAATCCGGCATCACGATGCTGAGCCCGCGCGCCGCGGTCACGCAGGGCAGCCAGGACGGCGAGTACACCGGCGTCGACAGTGCGTTCGACTATCGCGCGACCGCGATGATCGGCGCACAGGCCACGCTGCTCGATCCGTTCAACGCGTCGCAGGCCGCGCTCACACGCGCGCTCAACCTGAACTTCGCGCAGACCGTGCCGGGCGTGGTCACGACCGTGCACACGGATGCGGCCTCGGGTCCGGCCACCGGCAAGTTCATCTTCACGGGCGGCGTGTTCGGCTTCCTCGACATGGTCGACGCGAGCCAGCCGTACTTCACCGTGGGCGCGTTCGTGCAGTGAGCGTGCAAATACAACAAGGAGACAGGCGGGGCGCGCGGCGCGCGCTCCGTCGCAGCAGAGGACGAGGAGATCACATGAAGAAGCTGATTGCTGCGTGCGTCGTCGCTTGCGCGTCGACGGGCGCGCTGGCCCAGCAGGCGGGCGACAACGTCGCGACGCTCGGCTGGTTGCACATCATGCCGCAGGATTCGACCAACGGCCTGACGACCAACGTCGCGAACATGCCGATCAATTCGCCGTTGCGGCTGCCCGGGTCGTTCACGTCGCCCGGCACGAGCCTGACCGTCAACAACGCGGACACGGTGGGGCTCACGCTCACGCACTTTTTCACCGACCACATCGCGGTGACCTCGGTGCTCGGCGTGCCGCCCGAGTTCACGCTGACGGGACACGGCGTGATCAAGCCGTTCGGTCCGGCCGGCTCGCTCGGCAACGTCGACCTCGACAAGCCGGCGAACCAGCCGGCCGTGAAGAACGCACGGCAGTGGAGCCCGACCGTGATCCTGCAGTACTACTTCAACAACGCGAACGCGCGCTTCCGGCCGTTCGTCGGCATCGGCGTGGCGTACAGCTGGTTCACCAACATCGAGCTGAACGGCAACTTCGTGCGCGACGTCAACGAGAACCTCGGCAGCGTGCTCGCGGCGGGCGCGAACAAGCCGGGGCCGACCTCGGTGGAGGCGAAGGCGTCGTCGTCGTGGACTCCCGTCTACAACATCGGCGCGTCGTATGCGCTGACCAAGCATCTCGGGCTCACCGCGACGCTGACCTACATGCCGCTCAAGACCTACTCGTCGATCATCGTCAAGGCATCGGATGGAACCGAGCTGTCGAACACGCGCACGCGTCTGAAGGCCGATCCGCTGATCACCTTCGTCGGGATTTCCTACAAGTTCTGATCCGCGGGCGCGCAGTCGAGGCGCCCGGGTATCCCGCGACCGAGCGGCCGGATGCACCGGACCGCGAAGTCGCTTAACCGGCGGCAAGCCGCCATTCGTCAAGTGAGGCAGTTCCCATGAGCACTCGTAAGATCGTTTCGTTCGTTGTCGCGCTTGCATTCGCAACGGCTGCAGCTACACCCGCGCTGGCGGTCACGGTTACCCGTGTCGACGGCCAGGCGCTGAACCCGAACGGCGAGCCGTTCTCCGCGACGGGCGCCACCAACCTCACCAAGGGCGGCGTGGCGGCCGCCTGCGTGTCGACCTTCAACGGCACCATCTCGTCGTCGGGCATCGTGACGGTCACCTCGGCGCAGTTCTCGGGCGGCGGCCTGTGCGGCCTGATCACGAGCAGCGCAACCGGCCTCAACCCGTGGACCGGCCAGGCTGACGACACGACGCACCTGAGCATCAACAACGCCCAGGTCAATGCGTCGATTCTCGGCACCTGCGGGCCGAGCAAGGTCACGACGACGTGGAACGACAAGGCATCGTCGCTGGCCTTCAACAATGCGGTGCTGACGCCGAATTGCACGATCAACGGCACCCTGACGACGTCGCCGGCGTTCCATGTGCAGTAAGGCGTGAAGTGCGGCGGCCCGGCAAGCCGCTGCATGCATGACGGCGCCATTCCGGCCGGCGGGCCGTTCGCCGCGAGGCGGGCGGCCCGGGCCGTGGCGGACGAGGGCGCGGGGTGTGGCCGCGCCCGATGGCGTCGCGCCGTGTGAAAGCCGATCGACGCCCCCGGCGAGGGGCGCGACGGTGTAGCGGGACCGGATGCGTCCACCCGTGGGCGCGCAGGATAGGCGGTGCGTGTGCCACGCCGCCGCCGTTGCGGCTGTCGTTGCAGATTCAGATTCCGCCCGGGGTGGGCGCGGCGTTCGGCGCGCGTTGCGCGCCTGCGCGAACCGGCCCGGGCACTTCGTTTCATCGTGACGCGTTCGCCGCGCGGCGAACGTTTCGGCAGACGGCCTGGATTGGAACTGCCGACATTGGAGATGGGGGAATCCTATGCAATCCAGCAAGTTTGCCTTGTCGCTGGTCGCGTTCGCGCTCGCGGCCGCCATGGCGGCGCCGGCGCAGGCCGTGATCGTGAGCCGCGCGGACGGACAGCCGATCGATCCGAACGGCGAGCCCTTCTCGGCGGCGGGGCCGCTGACTTACCAGAAGGGGTCGTTCACGATCAATTGCAGCACGCAGATCAACGGCACGATCACGTCGACGGGCATCGTGGGGATCACGTCCGCGACCCTGACGGGCTCGCCGCTCTGCCGGCTCGGGCAGCCGGTCGCGTCGAGCGCGTCGATGTGGAGCGGCGAGATCAATATGCCGACCCAGTTGACCATCAACAACATGGCGATCAACTGGAGTCCGTTCGGCCCGTGCGGACCGAGCGAGATGGCGACCACGTGGAGCAATGCGTTGCTCGTGGCCGGCATCTACCAGTCGGGGTTGACTTTTTCCTCGGCGCTGCTCACCCCGGATTGCACGATATCGGGATCGCTCGTCACGTCGCCGAAGCTGCGCGTGAACTGAGCGACGGGCAGTGATGAGTTCCGGCGATGCGATGCCTGTCGATCACGGGCCGCGGTGCGCATGGAAGAGCGAGGCGGGCAGACGGGCCAAGAGCCGGTCGCCTGCCTGGCAGCGAGCCGTACTGGAACCTGTCCGGTGCGCCGCGCCGCCGTCCCGCGAACCGGGACGCATGGCGGCAGGCCGCGGCCGTGAGGGCGGCGAGACAGGATCCGCGAAACGGGATGCAGGAACCGGCGCGCCGCCGAGGGCGCGCCGCCCATCCCGCGACGCATGGGCCGGCGCGCGACATGAGCACGGGGTGCCGAACCGACAGGCGGGCGCGGCGCGGATGGAGGTCACCGTCCGCGCCGCGCCGGGGCCGGACATGGGGCGCATAACAACATAGATCGTTCCTGGCGCGGCGGCGGTCCGACAGCGTAACCGGGCCGGTCTCCATTGGAGGCCGGCCGACGGATCGCGGCGCGCGTCGTCATAGATGGATGACCCATGCTCACCTACAACACGCAGTATGGTTACGCCAGCAGCCTGCCGCTTGACCGCCTGCGCACGGCTGCTTGGCTGCAGTATCTGCTCGATCGCCTGGAGCGCGTCGCGCACGCGATGATCGCGGGCGGCAACGCGGCGATGGCCGCGGCGGGCCACGATACGCTCGCGCGCCTGCGCGGCGTCGCGCGGTCGACGCCGCGCCTCGATGCGAGCCTGCTCGATCCGCTCTTCACCGCGATCCTGGGCGACGATGCGGATCACGGCCGTTGTTCCGGCACCGCGTACGGCACGCTCGCGATGGCGCCCGCGCGGCGCGAGCTGTTGCTGATCGAACGCTACGTGCCGGGCTCGAAGCGCGCCTTCGACGCCGCTCACGGCGTGATCGACGCCTATGCGTGGCGCGATCCCGAGTTCGGCTGGGCCGCGCTCGAAGCGATCGAGGCCGGCATCGGACATGCGCCGGCCGACGGCGAAGCGCCGCCCGAGCCTGGCTCGATCCGCGCGGCGCGCGACGAAGGACAGCCGGCGAGCCGCAGGATCGACGCGGTGATCGGTCGCGCCTGGCAGGCCGACGAAGAAGAACGCCGCTTCGACACGATGGCCGCGCTCGTCGAATTCGCGGCGGCGATCGCAACCCAGACGCCGATCACCCCTGCGGCCTACGGCGGGGATCACAACAGCGTCGCGCGCGCGATCTGGCGCGAGCGCGGCGATCTCGCGTCGGTGGACGGGCTGTTCGCCGCGCTGTCGGTGTGCCGCCTCGAACAGGTGACCGACGCGGGCAGCTTCTGGGCGTATTACCTGCTGGCCGGCATCCGCATCGCGGCGCCGGGGGTGATGCGCGAGATGGGGCGGCATTTCTACGGCGATGCGTGGCGCGGCTGGCTCGACGCGCTGCTCGCGCTGCCCGCGACCGGCGAGCTGGATCGGGACGGCGCGGCGGCGCTGTCGCAGCTGGAGGCCTCGATGAGTCTCGTCGCGCGCCGCAACCCGATCGTTCACGCGCGTCGCCGGTCGGAGCGCTGAACGACGCATGGCGCGGCGGCGCCGGAATCTGGCATGCTGGCGGTTCCGTCATCGTGTCTCCCGGGGGCCCGCCATGTCACTGGATCGTATGCAGGTCGCGCCGCCGCTGACCGCCTGCAAATGCTGCGACGGCGACAGCCGCCTGTGCGGCGTCGTCGATTTCTCGCGCTGCGGCGCGGATCATCTCGGCGGGCGCAAGGTCGATCCCTATGTCGGCGTGCCGGTGTATTTCCACCGTTGCGACGCGTGCGGCTTCGTGTTCACGCGCGCGCTCGACGCGTGGACCCATGCCGATTACGCAGCCCACATCTACAACGACGATTACGGGCGGCACGATCCGGACTATCTGGGCAAGCGGCCGTTCGAGAACGCCGAGCTGATCGCGCAGAATTTCGCCGAGATGGCGCAGGCGAACCTGCTCGATTTCGGTTCGGGGCTGGGGCAGCTGGAGCGCGAGCTGAAGGCGCGCGGCTTCGGCCAGGTCGATTCCTACGATCCGTACGCGCCGCACGCGGCGGCAACGCGCGCGGGCCTGGCCGCCGCTTACCGGACGGTGGTCGCGTTCGAGGTGTTCGAGCATCATCCGCAACCGCGCGAGCTGATCGCCGAACTGGCGGGCTTTCTCGATGACGACGGCGCGATCCTGTTCAGCACGATGCTCGCGGACGACGCGGTGATGGCGGAGGGCATCGATCGCTGGTGGTATTGCGCGCCGCGCAACGGGCACATCTCGTTCTATACGTCGCGCGCGCTCGCGCGCCTCGGCGCGCCGCACGGGCTCGTCGCGGGCTCGTTCAACCAGAACTTCCACTTCTTCTACAGGCGCGCGCTGCCCGTGTGGGCCGCGCGCTTTTCTCATCAACTCTGCGCCGTGTGACGCATCCGCGCGCGAAGGCGCGCGGACGGCCGCGGATGCGCGGTCAGATCGCGAGGCAGATCTTGCCGAAGTGCTTGCCGTCCGCCTGATGGCGGAACGCGTCGGCGATCTCGTCGAGCGGGAAGCTGCGGTCGATGACCGGCTTGAGGCCGGTCGCGTCGAGCGCGCGCACCATCTCGATCTGGTGCTGGCGGCTGCCGACGATGAGCCCTTGCAGCCGTTGCTGGCGCGTCATCAGCGTGACGGTGGACAGCGGCCCGGCGATGCCCGTGAGCACGCCGATCAGCGCGCTGTGGCCGCCGATCCGGCAGGCCTCGATCGATTGCGCGAGCGTGTCGGGACCGCCGACCTCGATCACGTGATCGACGCCGCGCCCGTTCGTATACTCGAGCACCTTAGCGGCCCAGTCCGGATCGCGCCGGTAGTTGATCAGGTGATCGGCGCCGAGCGCGCGCGCCCGTTCCAGCTTCTCGTCGGACGAGGACGTGACGATGACCGTCGCGCCCATCTGCTTGGCGAACTGCAGCGCGAAGATCGACACGCCGCCCGTACCGAGCACGAGCACGCTGTCGCCGGCCTTCAGGTTGCCGTCGACGACCAGCGCGCGCCAGGCGGTCAGCCCGGCGGTGGTCAGCGTCGCGGCCTGCGCGTGGCTGTAGCCGCGCGGGGCGTGCGTGAACCACTGCGCGGGCCGGACGACGGCCTCGCGCGCATAGCCGTCGACGCCGTCGCCGGGCGTGGTCCTGAAGTCCGCGACGGCCGGGCCGCCGTCGAGCCAGAGCGGATAGAAGCCCGACACCACCGCGTCGCCGACCGCGAACTCGGTGACGCCTTCGCCGACCGCCTCGACGACGCCCGCGCCGTCCGACATCGGGATGCGCCCGTCGGCGGTCGGCATGCGGCCCGTGACGACGCCGAGATCGTGGAAGTTCAGCGAGCTGGCGTGGAGACGCACGCGGATTTCGCCGGCGCGCGGCGTGCCCGGATCGGGGAGGTCGACGCGGACGAGATGATCGAGGCCGGCGGGGGCGCGCAGGGTGATGGCTTTCATACGGAACTCCTTGAGGAAGCGGCGTCCCGCCCGGACTGGCGGCGAGGACGCGATGGATCGGAACGGCAGGCGGCGCGCCGGCGTGCGCGACCCCGGGGTGGCGGGCGGCGCGGCCGACGGGCAGCACGCGGGGCGATTGTCGATCCATAGGGTGATGATGACAAGAAGGTACAATTAAAGCCGGTACTATCAAATATGTGGGTATAAAGCGATGCGACCCAAACGTCTGGACAGCAAGAGCGGGTGCGCGGTCGAGGTCACGCTGTCGGTGATCGGCGGGCTGTGGAAGCCGGTGATCCTGTTTCACCTGCTGGAGGAGAAGAAGCGCTTCATGGAGCTGACGCGCCTGCTGCCGAACACCACGCAGCGCATGCTGACGCTGCAGTTGCGCGAGTTGGAAGCCGACGGCATCGTCGCGCGACATGTCTATCCGCAGGTGCCGCCGAAGGTCGAATACGAGCTGACCGCGTTCGGGCGGACGCTCGCGCCGGTGCTGATCAGCCTGCGGGAATGGGGCGAGTCGTATCGTGCGAGCGGGTTGGGCGACGCGTCGGACGAGGCGGAGAGCGAGGCGCCCCGGGCGGGCGCGCGGGCCGTGCGCAGGAAGCGCGAGGCGCCATCGAAAGCGGCCGTGTAGCGGGTAATGACGCAATGCGCGCCGGTAGCCGCTCGGCGCGTTTTCATTCCGTTCCGACACATGACCTGATTCGATATGCGAATCGATGGGCTCGATGCCCTGAGCCGGTCGGTGCTGCACGAATAATCGGGGTGCGGTTTGCAATGAACCGCTGGAAAGTCAGGTGCCCTGCGACATTCTTTCTGTTTCCCGTTCCAGCTTGTCCGGATAACTAATCGAAAAGACCGGCCGGGTGAAATCGTTTTCCGGTATCCCGATGTAACGACGCATACGGGCTTCGTTACGTTACGGTGCCGGTAACGCGCCGCTGAAAAGCCGTCCGGCCAGGTGGCCGGCGCGGCGCAATGAGCAATTTAATTGTTCTTATCTTTGCCCCGACGGGCAAAAAAGCGAGCGGTGCGATGGGTTTCGCCATTGGCATGCTCCATGCAGTGACCTCCGGGCCGTATGCAGGTTAATACCAACCGACATGAGAGGTCGAGCATGAAAAAGACTTTCAAATTGACGAATCTGGCGCTGTCCGCTGCAGCGACATTCGGACTGGCGGGGGGCGCGCCGGTTCATGCGGGCACGCTGGATATCCTGACGCTGCCGGGGGCAATCGGCGGCGTCGGCGTAAGCGCGGCGGGCGTGAGCGTGCCGGACATCGTGCCGGCGGGCGGCGGCATCAGCCTGGGCGGAGCGGGGTCGGGCGGCTTCACGGTCGCCGTGGGCGATCCGGCTGTCGGACAGGGCATCGACATCAGCGCGGGCCTGACGGGTTCCGCGAGCGCGTCGCTCAGCATCGGCGACGGCGGCGGGGTGGTCGAGCCGCTGACGGGGGCGCTGGGCGGGGCGGTGGGGGCGTTGACGGGCACCGTCAATACGGTGATCGGGACGCTGGGCAGTGTGAGTCCCGTGGGTGTGCTGAACGGGACGATCAATTCGGTGACCGGTGTGCTGGGCGGGGTGGGCACCGGCGGCAATCCGCTCGGTTCGCTGACGGGTGCCGTCAATGCGGTGGTCGGCACGCTGTGCGGTGTGAATCCGGCGGGCGCGTTGAACGGCGTGATCGGCACGCTGACGAATGCGCTGAGTGGCTTGGGCGGCTTGGGTGGCGGCGGAAATCTGCTCGCGCCGCTGACGGGCGCGGTCAATACCGTAATCGGGACGCTGGGCGCCGCGAATCCGGTGGGCGCATTGAATGGCGCGATCGGGACCGTGACGGGTGCGTTGGGTGGAGTGGGAGGCGGCGGCGTGCTTGCGCCGGTGACGGGCGCGGTGAACGGTGCGGTGGGTGCGGTGACGGGCACGCTGGGCAGCATCGGCAGTGGCGGCGATCCGCTTGCGCCGGTGACGGGTGCAGTCAGCACAGTGGTCGGCACGCTGAGCGGCGCGAACCCGGTTGGCGGACTGAGCGGCGCGCTCGGCACCGCGACGGGCGCGGTGAACGGTACAGTCGGAACGGTAACCGGAACGCTGGCCAATGCGGGTGGCACGCTGAGCGGTGCGGTGGGTACGGCAACGGGTGCGCTGGGCAACGCGAGTGGTGCACTGAGCAGTGCCTTGGGTGAAGGCACCGGCGCATTGAATGGTGCGTTGGGCGCAGCGACGGGCACAGTCGGCAACGTCGGCGGCGTGCTGAACGGCGCGGTCGGTACTGCGGCGGGCACGCTGGCGAACGCGGGCGGCGCGCTGGGTGGCGCGGTGGGCACGGCAGCGGGGGCGTTGGGCAATGCCGGTGGCGCGCTGAGCGGCGCCCTGGGCCAAGGCACCGGTGCATTGAATGGTGCGTTGGGTACGGCAACGGGCGCGCTGGGCAACGCCGGCGGCGTGCTGAATGGCGTGGTGGGCACGGCAAGCGGCACGCTGGCCAATGCCGATGGCGCGTTGAACAATGCGCTGGGCGCCGGAACCGGCGCGCTGAACGGTGCGGTGGGCGCGGCAGCGGGTGCCTTGGGCAACGCCGGCGGCGCGCTGAATGGTGCGGTGGGGGCTGCAACGGGCGCGGTCGGCAGCGCCGGTGGCGTATTGAACGGTGCCTTGGCTGAAGGCACAAGCGCGCTGAACGGTGCGTTGGGCGCAACGACTGGCGAGTTGGGTAATGCTGGCGGTGCATTGAACGGGGCGGTGAGTGCGGCGACGGGCGGGCTGGCCGGTGCCGATGGCGCACTGAACAATGCGCTGGGCGCCGGAACCGGCGCGTTGAACGGTGCGATAGGCGCGGCAACGGGCACGCTCGGCAACGCCGGTGGTGTGCTGAGCGGTGCGGTGGGTACCGCAACGAGCACGCTTGGCGGTGCGGGCGGCGCATTGGGCGGCGTCCTGAGTGAAGGAACCGGCGCGCTGAATGGTGCGCTGGGCACGGCAACGGGGGCGCTGGGTAACGCAGCCGGTGCGCTGAGCGGCGCGGCGGGGGCTGCAGCAGGCGCACTCGCCAACGCAGGCGGTGCATTGGGCGGTGCGGCGGGAGCGGCAACGGGCGCGCTCGGCAATGCGAGCGGCGCACTGGGCGGCGCCTTGGGTGAAGGAACCGGCGCGCTGAATGGTGCGTTGGGTACGGCAACGGGTGTGCTGGGCAACGCCGGCGGTGCGTTGAGCGGTGTGGTGGGCACGGCAACGGGCGCACTGGGCAACGCCGGCGGTGAACTGAACGGTGCGCTGGGCGCAGCCACGGGTGTGCTCGGCAATGCCGGCGGTGCAGTGAGCGGTGTGGTGGGCACGGCAACGGGCGCACTGGGCAACGCCGGCGGTGAACTGAACGGTGCGCTGGGCGCAGCCACGGGTGCGCTCGGCAACGCAGGCGGTGCAGTGAGCGGTGTGGTAGGCACGGCAACGGGGGCGCTGGGCAACGCCGGCGGCGAGCTGAACGGCGTGGTGGGCACGGCAACGGGCGCACTGGGCAACGCCGGCGGTGAACTGAACGGCGCGCTGGGCACGGCAACGGGTGCACTTGCCAACGCCGGCGGCGCACTGAGCGGCGCGGTAGGTTCGGCCACGGGCGCACTCGGCAGCGCCAGCGGCGCGCTGAACGGCGTGGTGGGCACGGCAACGGGCGCGCTCGGCAACGCCGGCGGCACGCTTGCGCCGGTAACAGGCGCGGTGACCAGCGTCGTCAATACGGTGACCGGAGCCGTGAGCAATCCGATCGCGCCGATCACCAGCATTGTCGGCAACCTCGGCAATCCGGTCGGTGTCGTGAGCGGCGCGGTAGGGGCGGCCACGGGTGCACTCGCCAACGCCGGCGGCACGCTCGCACCGGTCACGGGCGCGGTGACCAGCGTCGTCACCGCGGTAACGGGCGCGGCGAGCAACCCGATTGCGCCGATCACCAGCATCGTCGGCAACCTGGGCAGCGCGCTGCCGATCGGCGCGTCGACCGGTGTGCTGAACGGCGCGGCGGGTGCCGTGACGGGGGCCGTGGGCGGTGTGGCCGGCGCGTTGCCGCCGGTCGTGAGCGCGACGGGCGGTCTCGTCAATACCGTGGCGGGCGCCGTGACGAGCGTCGCGGGCAGCGGCGCGGCGTCGATCGGGCAGGTCGGCGGCGCGACGGCGTCGCTGGTCGGCTCGGTGGCCGGTTCGGCCAGCGGCGTGCTCGGCGCGGGCGGCGGCGCGCTCGGTGCGGTGGCGAACACGACCGGTGCGCTGGCGGGCACGGGCGCGGCCGCACTGGGTACGGTCGCGACGGCAGCCGGCTCGACGGCGGGCACGCTCGCGAACGCGACCGGCGCAGCGGTCGGCAGCGTCGCGAATGCGGTGGGGGCTGCGGTCGGCGGCGTCGCGGCGACGTTGCCGAGCCTGACGGTGTCGGTGACGAATCCGTCCGCGCACGGCAACAGCACGGCGGCCAGCCCGCTCGCGCCGGTGACCTCGCTCGTATCGACGCTGACGAGCGGCGTACCGAAGTAATCTGTTGGTCAGCGGTGCCCGGCGCTCCGGGTTCCGCTGACCGTTATCCGGCAGCGTAGGCTGTCGGTCCGCGGCATGGCGAAGACGCCATGCCGTTTTTTTTCGACGTTCCCCGTGTCCTAGTTGGCGCAGGCCGGCACGACCGGATCGTTGCTGCCGGTATAGACGTAGCCGTCCGAGACCCACTGGTTCGAATTCAGCCGGTACCAGAGCCGCGTCGCGCCCCAGTTGCCCTGCACCGTATCGCCGTACGCGAAGCACGCGAGCGTCACCGTCGCGCCGTTCGCCACGCTGCCCACGACCGATGCGGACAGCGACGGCGCATCGCGCAGGTTCACGTTGCCGGGCGCGCGGATCGGCGCGTCGACGGTGCGGCCCGGTTCGGGCGGACCGCCGCTGTCGTCGGAGCCATAGTTGGTCAGCGCGGCCTGCACGCCGACGCGGCGCTGGTTCCGGACCGCATAGCCGCCGTATGCGGAGGATCCCTCGAAGAACTGCCAGCCGCCGAGCGTCTTGCCGTTGACCGACACTTCCGTGCCGCCCTGGCTCAAGGACAGATGCACGTGCGCACCCGTGGTCTGCCCACCGCACGGCAGCGCGTTGCCGATGCGGCCGAGGTAGTCGCCCTGGCGGATGCGCGCGCCGTTCGCGACCTGGGCCAGCTGTTCCATGTGGTAGTAGGTGGTCTCGTAGCCGTTGTCGTGAACCAGCTTGACGATCGCACTACCGTTGCGCTCGCAACTTCTGTACAGGTAGCCGTCGCGTGCCGCGAGCACGCGCCCGTCGCCGCCCGAGAAATCGAGCGAGTTGTACGGGCGGCTTTCTCCGCTCCAGCCGTGCGCGCCGCCGGTCCAGTACCAGGCGGTGTCGCGTTGCCACGGCAGCGCGAGGCCGGTCTGTCCGGGCGCGGCCTGCGATCGCGTGCCGGCCGCGCCGCGCCGCGGATCGAGCTGCGCGCGTTCGGCGGGGCCGACCAGCGCGGCGGGCGCCGCGCCCAGCAGCGCCGTGAAGGTCGCGTCGCCTTCGACGCCGACCCGCCACGCACCCTGTACGCGCTGCGCGACGAACAGCTTGCTGACCGGGTCGGCCGCCACGCCGTCGGGGACGATCTGCGTGGTGGCGCCCAGCACCCAGTCGCCGTCGGGCGTGGTCCGGATCGTCTCGACCAGGGCATCCTGCCCCGCTGCGGCCAGGGTGGGCGCCTGTTTGCCGAGCCGCTTCGAGAACGCCTGCCGGGCCGCCTGCTGAAGCGCGGCGTCGGCATGGGCGGCCATGGCGGCGGTGCCTTGCAGGCATACCGCGAGCAGCGGAATGACGAGATATCGGGAAGCACGGCGTATGCGACGCGTGGTCATGCGATCTCCTGGTCGACGTGGTCGGGATGAATCGGAATCCTTACAATGCGATAACCATAGCGAAATCTTCGCAAAAGTAAACCATCGGCGAGAGAAATCGCGGGGCGTCGCATGCGTTGCGCGGCGATCGCAAGGATTGTTTCGACGCGCACGTTTGCGCGCCGGTGTCGCAGATGCTTGGCCGGAAACGATCGCCGCGGTCGTGTCGGAAAGCCTTATAGTGCAGGCACCCGGATGCATGGCGCGACGCGCATCCGGCTCCATGCCAGGACGATACGAAATACATTGGGCAGAGTGCCCTGAGAGGACCAACATGAAGAAACTGATCAACGATGTGGGCGCGGTGGTGCCCGACATGCTGAACGGCCTCGTCGCGCTGAACCCGCACCTGTCGTTGCTGCAGGACACGACGATCGTCGTGCGCGCGGACGCCGACGCGGCGGCCGCGCGCGGCGAGGTCGCGTTGATCTCGGGCGGCGGCGCGGGCCACGAGCCGGCGCATGGCGGCTATGTCGGCGTGGGCATGCTGAGCGCGGCGGTGGCGGGCGAGGTGTTCACGTCGCCGTCGACGGACGCGGTGCTCGACGCGATCCGTGCGGTCGCGGGGCCGGCGGGCGTGCTGCTGATCGTGAAGAACTACACGGGCGACCGCCTCAACTTCGGCCTCGCGGCGGAGATCGCGCGTGCGGAGGGCATTCCGGTCGAGATGGTGGTGGTCGCCGACGACGTCGCGCTGTCGGCGCAAGGCGAGCATGCAGGGCGGCGCGGCCTCGCGGGTACGGTGCTCGTGCACAAGATCGCCGGCGCGGCGGCCGCCGAAGGCCGGCCGCTCGCCGAGGTCGCGCAGGCGGCGCGTGACGCGGCCGCCGCGCTCGGCACGATGGGCGTCGCGCTCACGCCGTGCACGGTGCCCGCGGCGGGCAAGCCCGGTTTCTCGCTCGCCGACGGCGAGATCGAATGGGGGCTCGGCATTCATGGCGAGGCGGGTATCGAGCGCGGTGCGCTCGAACCGGCGGATGCGATCGTCGCCCGCCTGCTCGACCGGATCGTGACGGATCTCGCCCCGGCGCGCGGCGAACGCGTCGCGCTGCTCGTCAATAATCTCGGCGGCACGCCCGCGAGCGAACTCGACATCGTCGCGGCCGCCGCGCTGCGCGAACTGGATCGTCTCGGCCTGCGGGTCGAGCGCGCGTGGGCCGGCACGTTCCTGAGCGCGCTGGAGATGGCGGGCGTATCGCTGACGGTGCTGCGGCTCGACGACGCGCGGCGCGCGCGCCTCGATGCGGCGTCGCGCACGAGCGCGTGGCCTGCGCAGGGCGGCAGGCTCGCGGCGGTGGTCGCAAAGGCGGCGCCCGCCGCGCCGCGCGCGCAGTCGGCCGAGGCGCGGCTCGCACGCGACGCGGCGCTGCGGCGCGCGATCGAGGCCGTGTGCGCGCGCCTGCTGGCGGCGGAGGCGTTGCTGACCGAGATGGATCAGCGCGTCGGCGACGGCGATCTCGGCATCAGCCTGTCGCGCGCATCGCGCGCGATGCGCGACGCGCTCGACGATTGGCCGTCGGCCGACCTGCCCGCGGCCGTGCTGCGCGAGATGTCGGCGACGATCCGGCGCGTGGTCGGCGGCACCTCCGGCCCGCTGTACGCGATCATGCTGATGCGCGCCGCCGCCGCGCTCGACGGCGTGCGCGAACCCGATGCGCGCGCCTGGGCGCGCGCCTTCTCGGCGGCCGTGGAGGGCGTGATGGAGTTGGGCGGCGCACGGTCCGGCGATCGCACCATGGT
>NZ_JAAGNW010000420.1 GCF_010645215.1 Burkholderia multivorans
ATGGGACCTCGATGTGGACGGAGCCCCATTCAACCTCACTCTCGCCCAATCATCCCATCCGTTCTGGAATCCCCCCGAAATTGCCGACCTAAGCTTTTGTCGACGTCGAGATTCTCCTCAAGCCCAAAACAAAAACAATGCAAATTCCGGAAGAACCTCCGCGCCGTCTCGAACCCTGACTTCGAATCTGACTGCCGGTGAACAGCTCGCTCGACGTCCCCCCTCAAAACCTCGGCAACCCCGGCGGATTCGTCTCCGACTTCACCACCGCCTCGTCCTGCAAGCCCCACCGCGCGAGCGCGCGCCCATACCGGCCGTCGCGGATCAGATCGTTGGTCGCGAGCGTCAGCGCATCGGCCAGGCCGCTGCCCTTGCGCGTCGCGATCGCGACATCAGCGTTCGCCGGCCAGCCCGCGTTCACGCTGCCCACGCGCCGGATGCCGGCGCCCTGCGCCGCCGCATAGGCCAACGTCGCATCCGGATTCAGCTCGGCGTCCGCGCGCCCCGTCAGCAGCGCGACCCGCGCGACCGCATCGTCGTCGTAGTACTGCAGCACGGCCGGCCGCAGCCCCTGCGCGGCATTGCGCCGGTTCCACTCGAGCAGGATCCGCTCCTGGCTCGTTCCCGATCCGGTGATGATGTGCAGGCCCGCCACGTCCGCCGGCCCGGCGATCCGCCTGACCGGGCTCGCGTCGCGCACGTAGAAGCCATGCAGGCCGAGCCGGTAGGTCGTGAAATCGAACTTCTCCTTGCGCTGCTCGGTCACGCCGACATTGGAAATCACCGCGTCGTACTTCCCGGAACTAAGGCCGAGCGGCCAGTCCGCCCAGGCGATCGGCAGCAGCCGCAGCGTCCGGTCGAACGCGTCGGCGATCAGCTGGGCATAGTCGGCGTCCGCGCCCACCACCGTACGCGCGTCCGTTGCGTAGGTCGCCACGGGCGGCGCATGCGGCGCGATCGCAACCGTGAACGCGCCCGCCGCCACCCAGCGATAGCCGCGCGCCGCCTCGATCGCGCGCGGATCCGCTTCGGCGCGCACCCGGCCCGCCTGGCGCGGATCGAGATCCACGGCGCGCGCGCCCGTCGGCGTCGTCGGTGCCGCCCACACCGTCGCCGGCGCGATACCCGTGGCGAGCAGCATCGCCAGCCACGCGCGCCGGCGCGGCTGCGCGACGTCGACGTCGGCGGCCACGACCACGCGCCGCATCACAGCACCTTCGACAGGAACGCGCGGGTGCGCGGATGCGCGGGCGCGCCCAGCACCTGCGCCGGCGGGCCGGATTCGACGATGCGCCCCTGCTCCATGAACAGCACGGTGTCGGCCACCTCGCGCGCAAAGCCGATTTCATGCGTGACGATCACGAGCGTCGTGCCGGAGCGCGCCAGCTCCTTGATCACGTCCAGCACTTCATTGACCAGCTCCGGATCGAGCGCCGACGTCGGTTCGTCGAACAGCAGCACTTTCGGCCGCAGCGCAAGCGCGCGCGCAATCGCGACCCGCTGCTGCTGGCCGCCCGACAGCTGGCGCGGATACGCGTCGGCCTTCGTCGCCAGCCCCACGCGCGCCAGCAGCTCGCGCGCATCGCGCTCGGCCTCGTCGCGCGTCGCGAGACCGAGCGCAACGGGCGCTTCGATCAGATTGCCGAGCACGCTCAGGTGCGGAAACAGGTTGAAGCTCTGGAACACCATCCCGACGTCGATACGCCGCCGCAGCACCTCGCGCTCGCTCAGCTCGTAGAGCGTGTCGCCCTCGCGCCGGTAGCCGACCAGCTCGCCGTCGACGCCGATGAAGCCGTCGTCCACGCGCTCCAGGTGATTGATCGTGCGCAGCAGCGTCGACTTGCCGGACCCGGACTGCCCGAGGATCACCGTCACGCTGCCCGGCGACGCGACGAACGATAGGTTGTCGAGCACCTTGTGCGGGCCGAAGCTCTTCGAGACGCGATGGATCGCGACCTGCCCGCCGGGCCGCCGCGCGCCGGACTGCCAGCCCGACCCGCGCGCGGGCGACGGCGCCACGGCAGCCGGCCGGCGCGCGGCGGCGCGCCGCGCGCGCCACGCATCGAACAGCGACGGCGGCGGATTGCGCAGCGCGCCGCGCGCGAAGTGACGCTCGACCTGCGCCTGGATCACCGACAGCACGGTCAGGATGATCAGATACCAGACGGTCGCCACCATCAGCAGCGGAATCACTTCGAGATTGCGCCGATAGATGACCTGCACCGTATAGAACAGCTCCGGCATCGCCA
>NZ_JAAGNW010000421.1 GCF_010645215.1 Burkholderia multivorans
CGTCTGCCGCGATGGCGCCCATCGCGAGTTCCGGATGGTCGGGCACGCCGAGCTTGCGCACCACGCACAGTTCGAGCGGTAGCCCGTGCGTTTTCGCGATTTCCCAGCCGACCGGCACGCCGCCGCGCGGCAGCGCGAACACCACGAGGGGCCGCGCAAGCACGTGCGCGGGCAGCGCCAGCGCGAGCTGGCGGCCGGCGTCGATGCGGTTGGCGAAGGGCGCAGTCATCGGGAACGCGGCGGGTGCGAGCGGGTGGGACGCTTCCAGTGTAGGCGGCGCCGACGGATCGTTCCAGCCGCCGCGCCAGGCCGGCCGTTGCCGGGGGGGAATTTCGATGCTTCAATGCGGATTCGACCCGGGTTGGCGGCGTGACGTCCGGCAGGCGGACGCGCGGCGCGCAGCAACGGCCCGGAGCCCGCGCGCCGTGCGCGCGCCGCCGACGCGAGCCACCATGACCGACACCGAACGCGACGTCTCCCCGGAACCCGCCTCCCGCCGCGCCGCGCGGCTGCGCGCAGTGCTGCGCCGCTATTTCAGCCTGCGCGAGGGGCAGGCCGAGCCGGCCGTCATCGACGAGGACCTGCGCGGCGGGATCGGCCTGCGCGGGACCAATCTGTGGATCCTGATGGCCGCGATCTTCATCGCGTCGATCGGGCTCGACGTCAATTCGACCGCGGTGATCATCGGCGCGATGCTGGTCTCGCCGCTGATGGGGCCGATCATGGGCATCGGCTATGGCATCGGCATCTACGATTTCGTGCTGATCCGCCGCTCGCTGAAGAGCCTTGGGATCGCGACGCTGATCAGTCTCGCAACCTCGACGCTGTATTTCTCGCTGAGCCCGCTCACGGGCGCGCATTCCGAACTGCTCGCGCGCACCTCGCCGAGCATCTGGGATGTGTTGATCGCGCTGTTCGGCGGGCTCGTCGGCATGGTCGGCGCGACGCGCAAGGAAAAGACCAACGTGATTCCGGGCGTGGCGATCGCGACCGCACTGATGCCGCCGCTGTGCACGGCGGGCTACGGGCTCGCGCACGGCAGCCTGCGTTATTTCGCCGGCGCGTTCTATCTGTTCTCGATCAACTGCGTGTTCATCGCGTTCTCGACGGTGATCGTCACCTGGGCGATCCGGATGCGGCCCGCGCAGCAGGTCGACGAGCGGATGCAGCGCCGGGTGCGGCGCGCGGTGCTCGGCGCAGTATTGCTGACGGCGGTGCCGAGCGTGTTTCTCGCGTACCGGCTGGTGGCGGACGAGGTGTTCACGGCGCGCGCGCAGACCTTCATCACGGACGAGCTGTCGCTGCCGCAGACGGTGGTCGCGAATACGCGGATCCTGCCGGCCGCGCGTTCGATCGAGGTGACGCTGGTCGGCCGGCGCGCCGATCAGCAGCAACTCGACCGGCTGGCGCTGAAGTTGCCCGCGTACGGGCTGCCCGGCAGCCGGCTCGCGGTGCGGCAGGCGGGGGACGAGCAGATCGACGCGGGGCGGCTCGCATCGTCGTTGAAGGCGAGCATCGTGCGCGACCTCGTGGCTGCCAACGAGGCGACCCAGCGCCATCTCGATGACAAGGACGAAGCGATCGTGCGCCTGCAGGGCACGCTCGATCGCGACGCGGCGCGGCGTGCGGAATTCGCGCAGGTTGCGCGCGAGCTGCATGCGCAGTATCCGCAGATCAGGGAGGTGTTGTATGGGGACGCGGCGGAGTGGGCGCCGGGGGCGATGGTGGTGAGTGCAGCGGGGGTGAATGCAGCAGGGACGAATGCAGCAGGGACGAATGCAGCAGGGACGAATGCAGCAGGGACGAATGCAGCAGGGACGGAACCGGTGCCAGTGTTCAGCATCGCGACCGCGCGACCCTTGCCGCGGGCCGATCGCCAGCGGCTCGAACGCTGGTTGAGGGTGCGACTCGCCTCGGCGCAGGCACGGCTCGTCGCGACGACCGGTTAGCGGATCATTCTTCCGCGTGCCGGCCCGGCGGGATGACTTGGGGAGCGAGCAGCCCGGTCGTGGCCCGGCACTTGCCAGCCAACAACCGCCGCCTCAGCGCCACAGCTTCCCGACCTGCGCGCGCAGGTCGTCGACGAGCGGCACGAACGCGAGCACGGCGAGGATCGCGGCGAGCGGGATGGTCACCGAATAGCCGACATGCCTGAAGCCGGCCGCGCCGAGCAGCCCGCCGCCGAAGAACATCGCGAGCATC
>NZ_JAAGNW010000422.1:0-435 GCF_010645215.1 Burkholderia multivorans
ACGAGATCGATGCGTATGTCGACGCGAACCGCCTCGACGCGCGGCTCGCGAACCGGGCCGAGGATCGCTATTTCGGCACGCTGGCGTCGAGCCGGCCGCAGATCTACGGCATCTACTGGTCGCGGCCGCAGGTTCTCGCGCGGCAATCGGTCGAGCTGACCCGGGCGCGGGTGTTCCTGAACCGCCTGTGGCACGCGCATGCGGACCTCGATCCGTCGCGCGTGCCGGCCTATGCGGACCGTCTGCGCCGTCGCCCGCCCGGATCGGCGTCGCTCGGATTGTCGCCGCACGTCGACGGCGGCTCGGTCGAGCGCTGGCTCGGCCCGAACTTCCGGCAGGTCTACCGGCATGTGCTGGCAGGCGACTGGCGCGGGTACGATCCGTACGATCCCGCATTCCGCCCCGAGGCCGAGGAGATTCCGTCGCCCGCCGTGT
>NZ_JAAGNW010000422.1:445-2184 GCF_010645215.1 Burkholderia multivorans
CGTGTGCTCGATGTTCCGCACCTTCCAGGGCTGGACCGCGCTGACGGCGCAAGGCCCGGGCGACGGCACGCTGCAGCTGATCCCGGTGGCCAATGCCATGGCCTACGTGCTGCTGCGCGCCCTGCAGGACGACGTGGCCGACGACGACCTGTGCGGCGCCCGTCCGGCGCGCGCGCTGTCGATCCTGCCCGAATGGCATGCGCTGCTGCTCGACGCGCTCGTGCCGATCCCGGCGATGCAACCGGGCGACGCGGTGTTCTGGCATTGCGACGTGGTTCATGCGGTCGAGGACCGGCATCGCGGCAGCGGCGACAGCAACGTGATGTACATCGCGGCCGCGCCCGCCTGTGCGAAGAACGATGCCTATCTGCGCCGCCAGTGGGCGAGCTTCACGCGCGGCGAGAGCCCGCCGGATTTCCCCGCCGATCATTTCGAGACCGATTTCGCGGGGCGCGGCATGGCCGTCGACCTGAGCGCGCTCGGCCGCGAGCAGATGGGCGCCGATCCGGCCTGAAGCGCTGCGGGGGCACGGGAAAAGAGGCGCGGGAGATGATGTTTAATACAAGTACTAAATCGAATTTTGGTAATTCGACCAAATCCTAAAAGAGCGTATTGGTATTAAATTGGGCCGCGTTATCCGGCAAGATTCGGTCTTGCCCGGCGCTGGGCCCGTTCGGCTTCGAACGCACGGCTCGGGCACCCGATCCGCCGCACCGGCGAGGCTCGCGTCGCAGGCGCTGCGCCGGGGTTTCCCATGCGGGGCCCCGGCGCTATCCTGTCGTGCGATGCAGGGCCCGGCCATGCCGCTCCCGTCCCGCCGCGCGGCCCGCCCGCGCAGGCGAGCCAATGGGCCATAACAACCAGAAGAGGAACCCAGTACATGCTGCCCAGATGGATCGATCGCATCGCACGCCGGGTGTCCGGGGGCCGTCCGTCCGGTTGGCTGCTCGCGCTGGTCCTGCTTGCACTGACCGCGCTCGGCTACTCGCCGTCGGTCGAGATGCTGTTCGCGCCGCTCGATCGCGTGCACTGGGATCTCGTGTCGCGCCACGACAACGCTGCGCGCCGCGGCAAGGTCGCAGTGGTCGTCGTCGATGCGCGCACGATCGCGGCGCTCGGGGCGAGCGCCAGCTACGCGCGGGAGACGCATGCCCGCCTGCTCGACCGGCTCGGCGGCGCGGCGAGCGTCGCGCTCGATTTCACGCTGGTCAGCCCGAACCCGCAGGATGCGGAGCTGGCGCGCGCGATCGCGCAGCACGGGCGGGTCGTGCTGACCGAGCAATCCAATGCCGTGGCGGGCCGTACCGACGTGGTGCTGCTGCCGTCGGCGCCGCTCGCGCGGGCGGCGGCGGCGCTCGGGCAGCGCAACCTCGTGCTCGGCGCCGATCACGCGGTGCAGGGCATCGTGCCGTTCCTGAAGGTCGACGCGTCGGGCACCGAGGAGCCGCACGTCGCGCTGCAGATGCTGCGCGTCGCCGGCCTGCCGTTGCCGCTCGGCGACGTGCGCCGCTACGCGCAGGACCATGTGACGACGATGGGGCACATCGTGCACGATGCGCTCGCGCTGTCGTTGCCGCGCCAGTTCGATCTTCAGCAGTATTCCTATGTCGACGTGCTGGACGGACGCGTGCCGGCTTCCGCATTCGCGGGGCGCGTCGTGTTCGTCGGCGATACCGCGACGGACCTGTCCGGCGGCCCGTACGTGCTGTCCGCGGCGGGGCGGCCCCTGAGCCGGGTGC
>NZ_JAAGNW010000423.1 GCF_010645215.1 Burkholderia multivorans
GCGCGATGCACGAGCTGCCGGCAGTGCGCCTCGGGCTTGCCGAGCGCCGCGCCGATGTCCGCGTAATCGCAGTCGAACGCCTCGCGCAGCAGGAAGGCCGCCCGTTCGTCGGGCGTCAGGCGCTCGAGCAGCAGCATCAGCCCGTACGACAGCTGCGCGCCGACCAGCGCGCGGGCCTCGGCCGACGGCGCGAGCGCGTCGAGCCACGGCTCGGGCAGGGCGCCGTCGTGCTGCGCGGCCCGTTCGGTGCGCAACTGCCGCAGCCGGTCGATCGCGAGCCGGGTCACGACCGTGGTGAGCCACGCGGCCGGCACGAGGATCGCGTCCGCGCGCGCCGCGTGCCATTTCAGCCAGGCGTCCTGAATCAGGTCCTCGGCTTCCGCGCGGCTGCCGAGCATCCGGTAGGCGAGCGAGAAGAGGCGCGCGCGCTCGGCTTCGAACGCGGCGTCGGGAACGGAGAAGGGCAACGTGATCGTCATGCGGAAAGCTCCGGAAACGGGACGCAGGCGACCGCGGCCGTGCCGCCAGTCTGCCAGAACGCGAAGAAATCCGTACATGACGGATGACGCGTGCGCTGCGTGACAGCGCGGCGCAAAAAAATCGTCGTCACGCGGGACCGGGCCGGCCCGTCAACAGGACGACGCGCGACACGCGGCGTCTCCCGCTCATCTTCCCGCCCGCAAGGCGAAAGGCCAATCTCATGACCTCCATTTCCCGTTCTCCCGCGGCGTCGGGCCTCGGCCTCGTGCCGACCGTCATCGAACACACCGGGCGCGGCGAACGCGCGTACGACATCTATTCGCGCCTGCTGCGCGAGCGCATCGTGTTCCTGACGGGACCGGTGAACGAGCAGTCGGCGAGCCTCGTGGTCGCGCAACTGCTGTTCCTGGAGTCCGAGCAGCCGGACAAGGACATCTCGCTCTACATCAACTCGCCGGGCGGCTCGGTCTACGACGGGCTCGCGATCTACGACACGATGCGTTTCATCCGGCCCGAGGTGTCGACGCTGTGCACCGGCTTCGCCGCGAGCATGGGCACCTTCCTGCTCGCGGCGGGGCAGCACGGCAAGCGCCATGCCTTGCCGAACGCGCGCATCATGATCCACCAGCCGTCGGGCGGCAGCCAGGGCACGGCGGCCGACATCGAGATCCAGGCGCGCGAGGTGCTGTATCAGCGCGAGCGGCTCAACGCGGAAATGGCGGCGTTCACCGGGCGCTCGATCGAGCAGATTGCGCACGACACCGACCGCGACCACTTCATGTCGGCAGACGAAGCCCGCACCTACGGCCTGATCGATGACGTGCTCGCGCAGCGCGCCGCGCTGTCGCCGTCCGCCCCGGCGGGGGCGGACGGTACGCGAACCTGAAGCCGCGCGCGGCGTCGCACATGGCTCAGGCCACCGCCGGACGCCACACGGCGGGCTCGTCCCAGTCCGCCGCCGCGCCGCCGCGCGGCGCGACGCCGCCCGCCGGCAGGCGGAAGGTCGCGACCGTATCGTTCAACGCGTGCCCCTGGCTCTCCAGCGATTTCGACGCGGCCGCCGCCTGCTCGACGAGCGCCGCGTTCTGCTGGGTGGTCTGGTCCATCTGCGTGATCGTCAGGTTGACCTGATCGATGCCGCGGCTCTGCTCGGCCGACGCGGCGGCGATCTCGCCCATGATGTCGGTCACGCGCGCGACCGCCTGCGTCACCTCGCCCATGGTCTGGCCCGCCTGGTTGGCGAGCGTCGAGCCGTCGCGGATGGTCTGCACCGAGGCCGAGATCAGTTCCTTGATTTCCTTCGCGGCACTGGACGAGCGCTGCGCGAGGCTGCGCACTTCGCTCGCGACCACCGCGAAGCCGCGCCCCTGTTCGCCCGCGCGCGCGGCTTCGACCGCGGCGTTCAGCGCGAGGATGTTGGTCTGGAACGAGATGCCCTCGATGATGCCGGTGATGTCGGAGATCTTCGAGGAGCGGTCGCCGATCTCGGTCATGGTGTCGACCACGCGGCCCACCACCTCGCTGCCGCGCTGCGCGACGTCGGAGGCGTTCGAGGCGAGCTGGCTGGCCTGCTGGGCGTTCTCCGCGTTGAGCCGGACCGTCGAGGTGAACTGTTCCATGGTGGCGGCGGTTTCCTGCAGGGAGGCGGCCTGTTCCTCGGTGCGCTGGCTCAGGTCGAT
>NZ_JAAGNW010000424.1 GCF_010645215.1 Burkholderia multivorans
GGCATCAAGGAGCTGACGGCCGCCAAGGTCGGCGACACGGTCACGCACTCGACCAAGTCGGCGGCCGCGCCGCTGCCGGGCTTCAAGGAAGTGAAGCCGCAGGTGTTCGCGGGTCTCTATCCGGTCGAGGCGAACCAGTACGACGCGCTGCGCGAGTCGCTCGAGAAGCTCAAGCTGAACGATGCGTCGCTGCAGTACGAGCCGGAAGTGTCGCAGGCGCTCGGCTTCGGCTTCCGCTGCGGCTTCCTCGGCCTGCTGCACATGGAGATCGTGCAGGAGCGGCTCGAACGCGAGTTCGACATGGACCTGATCACGACCGCGCCGACCGTCGTCTACGAGGTCGTGAAGAGCGACGGCGCGACGATCACGGTCGAGAACCCGGCGAAGATGCCGGAGCCGAGCCGGATCGGCGAGATCCGCGAGCCGATCGTGACCGTGAACCTGTACATGCCGCAGGAGTACGTGGGCTCGGTGATCACGCTGTGCGAGCAGAAGCGCGGCATGCAGATCAACATGCAGTATCACGGCCGCCAGGTGCAGCTCACCTACGAGATCCCGATGGCCGAGATCGTGCTCGATTTCTTCGACCGGCTGAAGTCGGTGTCGCGCGGCTACGCGTCGATGGACTACGAGTTCAAGGAATACCGCGCGTCGGACGTCGTGAAGGTCGACATGCTGATCAACGGCGACAAGGTCGACGCGCTGTCGATCATCGTGCACCGTTCGCAGTCGCAGTATCGCGGCCGCGAAGTCGCGGCGAAGATGCGCGAGATCATCCCGCGCCAGATGTACGACGTGGCGATCCAGGCCGCGATCGGCGTGCACATCATCGCGCGCGAGAACATCAAGGCGCTGCGCAAGAACGTGCTGGCGAAGTGCTACGGCGGCGACATCTCGCGCAAGAAGAAACTGCTGGAAAAGCAGAAGGAAGGCAAGAAGCGGATGAAGCAGGTGGGTTCGGTCGAGATCCCGCAGGAGGCATTCCTGGCGATCTTGCGCGTCGAAGACAAATAACAGGGCTGATCCTCTATGAATTTTGCGCTGATCCTTTTTGTGCTCGTCGTCTTGACGGGCATCGCGTGGGTGTGGGACAAGCTGGTGTTCCTGCCGCAGCGGCGCCGGGCGGCGGAGGCGGCGGTCGAGGAGTTCGACCGCCAGCAGGCGCGCGTCGGCGAGCGCTTCGCCGATGAAAATGCGCCGCAGACGCGCGCGCGTCTGCGCGACGACAAGCTGCGCCAGCCGTGGTGGCTCGAGTACACGGCGAGCTTCTTCCCGGTGATCCTCGTCGTGTTCGTGGTCCGTTCGTTCATCGTCGAGCCGTTCAAGATTCCGTCGGGCTCGATGGTGCCGACCCTGCTGGTCGGCGATTTCATCCTCGTCAACAAGTACGACTACGGGCTGCGGCTGCCCGTCGTCAATACCAAGATCACGGCGGGGCGACCGCTCGAGCGCGGCGACGTGGTGGTGTTCCGCTACCCGAAGGATGAGTCGGTCGACTACATCAAGCGCGTGATCGGCCTGCCGGGCGACACCGTCGCGTATCAGGACAAGCAGCTGACGATCAACGGTCAGCCGGTGCCGGAAACGCCGATGGCCGACTACTTCGACGAAGAGCGCATGAACTACGCGAAGCAGTTCGAGGAAACGCTGGGCACCCGCAAGAACGCGATCCTGAACAATCCCGGCGTGCCGCCCTTCGTGATGGGCGCGTACGACTACCCGTATCGCGACAACTGCGAATACAACAGCCGCGGCGTGATCTGCAAGGTGCCGCCGGGCCACTACTTCATGATGGGCGACAACCGCGACAACAGCGCGGACAGCCGTTACTGGGGCTTCGTGCCCGACAAGAACATCGTCGGTCGCGCGTTCTTCATCTGGATGAACTTCAGCAGCCTGAAACGCATCGGCTCGTTCAACTGAGCAACGCGCCGTTCGGCAACACGTCGCACGACGTGTTGCCGAACTACTTTAAGAACCCTCGGTAACACCGCTTCGTCACGCCTTTTCGTGCCCGGCCCCGTCCGTTCGACGGAGTTGGCGCCCGCGTTATACTCCTGCACATGCCCCTATCCCAGTTGGAAAGCCGGCTGCGCTACGAATTTCGCAATGCGGAATTGTTGCGCCAGGCTTTGACCCATCGCAGTC
>NZ_JAAGNW010000425.1:0-1518 GCF_010645215.1 Burkholderia multivorans
ACCTCCGCGATGCGCGTTTGCGCCGGATCGAGAGCGACGCCGGGCCAGGTCGCGGCGCGCCGGACGCTTTCGCGCAGCAGGGGCGTCGTTCGGATCGCGCGGGATTCCCGCGGCAGGTGTTCGCAGCGAGGCTCGGCGATGAACACGCTCCAGCCGGAGAAAGGGCCATAGGAACGGATCGAGTGGACGCAGTGCGGCGGAATCCAGATCGCGTGGGTGGCGGGCACGACCCATTGCTGCGTGTCGAGGCCGACCGAGACGAGCCCGCTCAGCGCGCCCATCAGTTGGCCGCGCGGATGACTGTGCGGCGACGTCGTGCGCGCTTCGCGCTGGGTCAGTTCCGCTGCGGCGAGGAACGGACCGTCGGGCGACGACACGAGATCGGGTCGGATGATACGGGTTTGCATGGCCGGAAGACAGGATCGAATGGCCTTTATACCGGAGGCGGGCCGATTCCGCATCAATAGACTGGTTCCCAGTCGTCGTCCTGGCGTCGAACGCGTCGCCGGCCGGACAGGCCGGGATGGCGCGATGCTTCGCGAGGGCAAGCTTGCCGCTCGTTTCTCTCGATCACCATGCCGGCTTGTTCGACGCTCGCGCGATGCGTGACTTCCGTTCCCGTGGAGGGGGCGACGGCGGGTCCGGCGACATTCACCGGCGCGCGCCGCGGTCTCAATTCAAGTTCAAGGATTCGTCATGAAAGCAGCCGTCGTCAAAGCGGCGGGCGTCGCGCCCGTTTATACCGATTTCGATCGCCCCGAACCGCTTCCCGCGCATCGCATCGTCGAGGTCGCCGCGTCCGCGCTCAGTCACGTCACGCGCTCCAAGGCGTCGGGCACGCACTATTCGTCGTCCGGCGCGTTTCCGTTCGTGGCGGGGCTCGACGGGGTCGGGCGCGATGCGGCCGACGGGCAGCGCGTCTATTTCTTCTGGCCGCGCGCGCCGTTCGGCGCGATGGCGGAGCAGTGTCTCGTGTCCGACGCGCATTGCGTGCGGTTGCCGGACACGATCGACGACGTCACGGCCGCCGCGATCGCCATTCCCGGCATGTCGTCATGGGCGGCGCTCGTCGAACGGGCGAAGTTCGCGGCGGGCGAGACCGTACTCGTCAATGGCGCGACGGGTACGTCGGGGCGGCTCGCGGTTCAGATCGCCAGGCATCTCGGCGCGAAGCGCATCATCGCGACCGGGCGTGATGCGGACGTACTCGAATCGCTGAAGGCGCTCGGCGCGGATGCCGTCATTTCATTGCGGCAGGAGCCGGACGCGTTGAGCCGAGCGTTCGAGGCGCAGTATCGGGAGGGTGTCGACGTGGTGCTCGATTATGTGTGGGGCGCGAGCGCGCTGTCCTTGCTGACGGCGGCGGCGCGGACGCTCAGCGAGGATGCGCCGCTGCGGTTCGTGCAGATCGGCTCGGTCAGCGGCGGAGAGATTGCGCTGCCGTCCGCGGTGTTGCGCGCGGCGCCGATTTCGCTGCTTGGCAGCGGTATTGGGAGCGTTCCGCTGTCGGGGGTTCTG
>NZ_JAAGNW010000425.1:1528-2056 GCF_010645215.1 Burkholderia multivorans
GGATATCGATGCTAGTCGTCGGGTGGTTTTCGTGCCTGATGGGCGGGGGTGAGGGACTTTTGGGGGGATGTCGGGCGCGCTGTGAAGCGGGTGTTGGACGAGTGGCCGCTCCGAGGTCGGTGACCGGGGGCGGCCAATGCCTGTCTCATTGATGCAGGCAAACACGGATCATTGATTTTTCAGGATCACGCCGCTCAGGTATTGGTTCAAATCGCGAAAATCGTTGATCGTCCAATGGTAAGGCGGCAGCTTCACGCCGTTTTCTCGCAGCGTTCTCGGGATCAGGTCTCCATTGGGGCGAAGTATCACCGATGATACGATGACGCCCGGATAATCGCTGAGCCGCTTCCTGAAAGCGGATGTCGTGAGGTCTGGCGTAGGGGGATTGCTTTTGTTGGCCAATGGCCCCGTTCCTTTGACATCTGCTCCGTGACACATTGCGCATCTTGCCAGGAAAATCTTTTTCCCATTGCTGCTGTCCGCAAAGGATGCCGGTGTTTGAATGGAGAATAAAATTCCCAGTGAGGC
>NZ_JAAGNW010000426.1:0-1108 GCF_010645215.1 Burkholderia multivorans
CAACGTACGGCGATGTGACCCAGGCCATGATGGCCGCCTTGCGCCCGTATCTGGCCGAACGCCTGCCCGAGTACATGGTGCCCGCTGCATTCATTCGTCTCGATGCGTTCCCGCTGACACCCAACGGCAAGCTCGACCGCAAGGCACTCCCCGCGCCAGATCAAGATGCCTTTGTTCGACAAGACTACGAGGCTCCGCAAGGCGAGGTCGAAACCACCCTCGCCGCCATCTGGAGCGAGCTTCTCGGCATCGACAGAATCAGCCGTCACGACAGCTTCTTCGCCCTCGGCGGCCACTCGCTTCTTGCCGTCAAGCTGATCGAGCACGTGCGTCAGCACGGACTCAGCCTGTCGATCCGCGATCTGTTCCGCACGCCGACCCTCGTCGCGCTTGCCCGGACCCTCGGCCAGCATCGCGAAATCGACGTCCCGGCCAACCGCATCACCGCCCAAACCACCGCGATCACGCCGGACCTGCTGCCCCTCATCGACCTCGACCATATCGTCGAGCAGGTCCCCGGCGGCATCGCCAACATCCAGGACATCTACGCACTGTCCCCGCTCCAGGACGGCATCCTGTTCCACCACCTGCTCGCCGCCGAGGGCGATCCGTATCTGATCCTCATCCAGCTGGCCTTCGACAATCGCACCTTGCTCGATCGCTATCTCGATGCCGTCCGGCAGGTGATCGACCGCCACGACATCCTGCGCACCGCGTTTGTCTGGGAAGGGCTGTCCACACCCGCGCAGGTCGTCTGGCGCCACACCGATCTGTCGGTCGAGGAAGTCCCGCTCGATCCGGAAGAGGGTCCGATTCCGACACAACTGGCCGCACGCTTCGATCCGCGTCACCACCGGATCGACCTGACCCAGGCTCCGCTGTTGCGCTTCGCCATCGCGCAAGACCGGGATGGACGCTGGATCGTCCAGCAACTGCTTCACCACCTGATCGGCGACCACTCCACGTCCGAACACCTCAATCTCGAAGTGCGGAACCGGCTGGAACAGCCCGGCTACCAGCCGCCGCCGGCCCAGCCGTTCCGCCATCTGATCGCCCAGGCGCGCGCCGGCCTGAACGATGACGAACACGCCCGTTTCTTCCGGTCGAT
>NZ_JAAGNW010000426.1:1118-2048 GCF_010645215.1 Burkholderia multivorans
ATGAGCCGACCCTGCCGTTCGGCCTCGCCGAAGTCCTGCACGACGGTCCGTCGATCGGCGAAGCCCGGGCGACGCTGCCGCAGGCGCTGAACGATCGTCTGCGCACGCAGGCCAGGCGGCTTGGCGTGAGCCTCGCGAGCCTGTGTCATCTCGCCTGGGCGCAAGTGCTCGCCCGTGCCAGCGGCCGCGAGCAGGTAGTGTTCGGAACCGTTCTGTTCGGTCGCATGCAGGCGAGCGGCGCCGATCAGGCCATGGGTATCTTCATCAATACGCTGCCGATCCGGATCGATCTCGATGACACGCCGGTCGAGGCCAGCGTCCGGCTCGCACATGCCCGGCTTGCCGATCTTCTCGCCCACGAACATGCGTCGCTCGCACTCGCGCAACAATGCAGCGGCGTGCCGGCAGGGTCGCCGCTGTTCAGTGCGCTGCTGAACTATCGCCACCATGCAGCCGCCGCGCAGGAAAACGCGTTCCCGCAAGGCGTCGAGCACCTTCATACCGCCGAGCGCACCAACTATCCGGTCACGCTTTCGATCGACGATCATGGTCACGCGCTCGAACTCTTCGCGCAGGTCAGCGAACCGGTCGATGCCGCGCGTATATGCCGGTTCGTTGCGCAGGCGCTGGAAAGCCTCGCCGATGCGCTCGACGCACACGCCGCGCGATCCGTCCGCCTGCTCGACGTGCTGCCCGATGATGAACGACAGCTTGTCGTGCGGGAGTGGAACGAAACCGCTCAGGTACTGCCTGAAACGACGCTGGGAGCGCTGGTCGAGCAACAGGCCGGGAAGTCGCCCGAGGCGATTGCCGCCGTGTTCGAGATTCAGGCACTGACGTACCGGCAGCTCAATGCGCGCGCCAATCAGCTGGCGCGCATGCTCGTCGCGTCAGGGATCGGACCGGAAGCCATCGTCGCGGTCGCCATTC
>NZ_JAAGNW010000427.1 GCF_010645215.1 Burkholderia multivorans
TAGAGCGATGCGATGCCTTCCATCGTCGCGATTCTCACGGTTCCCGACGGAGAGGGCCCACCGCTTTCGAGCTGCTCGGTGGCGGCCAGGATACTGGCCTCCACGGACTCCACGTGCATGACGATGGCGCGCCCCTGCGCATTGAGACGAAACCCGGCGTGGTCGCGCTCGAACAAGGGCGTGCCCAGTTCATGCTCGAGCGCCGCGAGCCGGCGGCTGACGGTTGCATGGTCGACACCGAGCAGGCGGCCCGCCTGCGATAGATTTCCGGCTCGCGCGAGCGTCAGGAACACACGCAGATTATTCCAATTGAGGCGATTCACATTCATGAAACTGTAACCCCTACCATTCCGCAATATTGATGCTGTGCAGATTTGCACATGCCTGTGGCATTTTTCCAATTCGCAGATTGGCGATGTCTTTGTAGACTCCCACCGCGTCGTGGCCAAGGCGCGACGATAGAAAATAAATAAATTCGAGAGGATTCTATGTCAGATGCAAATCATGACTGGCACGCCGTGCTTGCCAGCAGTCGCTTTAGACTGATTGCTCGACGCCGCCGCACGGCCGTCATCGTCCTTGGCCTGTCCGCCGCCGCCTACTACTTCGCGATACCGGCAGTCATTGCCTGGGCGCCGCACTGGTTCAACATCAGGATCGCGAGCGGCATCAATCTCGGCGTCCTGTTCGCCCTCTCGCAATATCCCGTGGGTTTGCTGATCGGTCTGATCTTCGTGCGCCGCATGGCGGCACTCGATCGAGAAAAGCAGGCGATCGCGAACAGCAGCCTGGTCCCGACGGTCATCGAGGGAGAACGGCATGCGTACTAGCCTGCACAGCGCGTGCGCCGCCTGCGCCCTCCTCTTCACGCATGCCGCGGCTGCCGCCCCGGCAAGCGGCATCATTCGGCATCCGGGCGCGACGCTCGGCGTCTTCGCCGTCGTGATCCTGCTGACCGGGCTGATCACCCTGTATGTCGCGCGCCGCAATCGCACCGTCGGCGAGTTCTATACGGCCGGCGGGGCGATCGGCCCGTTCCGGAACGGACTGGCGATTGCCGGCGACTATATCTCGGCCGCCGCGTTTCTAGGGGCGTCGGGGTTGATCGCGCTCTACGGCTTCGACGGGATGATCTATCTCGTCGGATTCTTCGCCGCCTTCATCCCGGTGCTGCTGTTCGTCGCGGAGCCCTGCCGCAATCTGGGCCGATACACGATCGGCGACGTCCTCACGATCCGGAACGGCTATCGCTCGACCAAGGCGGTATCCGCGCTGTCGAGCGTGGTCGTCGCGCTCGCGTACATGATCCCGCAGATCGTCGGCGGCGCCGTGATCGTGCAGGCGCTCGTCGGGATCGACTATACGGTGTCCGTCCTCGCCGTCGGCGTCCTGATGCTGTTCTACGTGACCTTCGGCGGCATGCGGGCCACGACCTGGGTCCAGGTCATCAAGGCGGTCCTGCTGATCGGGGCGTCCTTGCTGCTGGTCTGCATGGCCTGGGCGCCCTTCGGGTTCCGCGCGCCGGCGTTCATGCAGGCGGTGGTCGACAGCCCCTTCGTGCAGGCGCGCGTGGCCGCCCTGCCGGCCGGCGCCGCGCTGTCGGGCGACGCGCTCGGTTGGCGCTTCCTCGAGCCCGGCCTGTATCTCAATCAGCCGCTGGAACTCTTCTCCCTGGGGCTCGCCCTGGTCCTGGGCACCGCCGCCATGCCGCACGTCCTGATGCGCTTCTTCACCGTGAAGAACGCCACGGCCGCGCGCCATTCGGTCTTGTGGGCGAGGGCCGGCATCGGCCTGTGCCATCTGTGCATCATCGCGATCGGCTTCGCGGCCGCGTTCCTGGTCGGCAGTTCGCGGATCACGCTGATCGACAAGGGCGGCAATCTCGCCGCGCCGCTCCTGGCCCAGGCGCTCGCCGGCGGCGCATCGAGCGTCGGGGG
>NZ_JAAGNW010000428.1 GCF_010645215.1 Burkholderia multivorans
CAGGACCGTTGCGATGCTCGGGCTCGCCCTGCCGATCGCCGCGATCAGCGGCGCCCAGCAGCTCAACGTGCCGATCGTCCAGCAGGATCACAGCGAATGGTGCTGGGCCGCCGACGCCGATGCGGTGCTGACCTATCGCAACGTCTCGACCTCGCAGTGCGCGATCGCGAACTGGGTCAGCGGCGTCGACTATGCGTGCAACAACAGCAACTTCGACTGGAACGACTCGGCGAACTCGCCGAACTACCTGAACGGCACCACCGGGATTTCCGGGATCCTGTGGTCGCTGGGCCGACGCAACTCGACCTACTACGACGAGCCGCTGTCGTATCAGGCGGTCGCCTCCGCCATCCAGCAGGGCAACCCCGTCGTCATCCTCTGGCAGTGGCCCGACGGCGGCGGACACTTCCTGGTCGTGGACGGATACGACGACAACGGGCAGATGATGTACTTCATGAACCCATGGCCCGGCGAAGGCGCGGGCTATGGCGACTATGACTGGATGAGCGCCGGCACCGGCAACATGGGCACCCACACGTGGGTGGAATCCCTCGTGACCTTTTGAGCGAGCCCGCCGCCGGCGAGCGCGCGGCGTTGCCGGACGCGCCGCGGCTTTCCTCGCTGGCACGACATTGGGTCGGGCGCTGGCTGACCGGATCTCACGCGAATCCGGATCGGCGACAGGCCCCGGCCCGTCGAGCGCTTCAACTCGATCCGGCCGGGCATCCCGCCGCCAAGGCGGCTTTCCGCACCCGACCGCCGGGCGTTTACGCATTATTTACACCGCGCCGCGATCTCTTTAGACCGGCCCGAGCGCAACGGGATTAGCCTGTCGTCATCTCTTTCACTCCGACAGGAAGGGCCCCATGCTCAAGCTGCTGGTTCCCGTCAGCCGATCTCTACGCTCCCTGCAAGCGGTCCGGCACGCGGTATTTCTGTATCACGAACGATGTGCATCCGAGGTCGTGCTGGTCAACGTCCAGCCGCCTCTCGAAGCCACCCGCCTCGAAGCCTTCCATCCCCTCGCCAAGCTGCGCCAGATCGAACACGATTTCTCCGAAGGCGATCTGGCCAAAGCCATCAGCATCCTCAAGGACGCCCACGTCAAATACTCGGTCGCGATGAAAGTCGGCCCGGTCGCCGACACGATCGCCGCCTGCGCGACCGAGAACGGCTGTGACGAGATCGTCGTCGTGGCGCCCCGCCGCGATCCGCTGCACGCCCTGATCCATTTCTTCCATCAGAGCGTCCTCGATCGCCTCGTGCGCGTCTCGACCGTTCCCGTCACCGCCGTGCAATGAGCGCGGACGCGGCCGCGCGCCGCGTCACGCCTCCAGCCGCTCCAGCACCTGCCCACGCGTTTCGATGCCGAGGAAGTGGACGGTCAGCGCGGCGATCAGCGGCACCGCGCCGAGCAGGTAGAACGCGGGGCTCAGGTCGCCGCCGATGATCGCGTGCGGCACCACCATCGGCGCGACGAACGACGCGAGCTTGAGCCACGCGCTGCCCAGCCCGCACCCCGATGCGCGGATGCTGGTCGGATACTGCTCGGGCGTATAGACGTAGGCGGTGATGAAGCCCGACGCCATGAGCCCGAGCGCGAGCGAGCAGAAGGTCGCGACCACGTACACCGACGATGCGTGATAGACCCCGGCCAGTGCCAGCGACAGCGCGCACAGCAGGAACGACCCGGTGATCACGGGCTTGCGGCCGACCACGTCCACCGCGAGCGCCGACACGAGCGATCCGATCACGCCGAGCACCGAGCCGAGCACCGCGAGGTTCAGCGCGAGTTGCAACGGCGCGTGATAGAAGTCCTTGTAGATGGTCGGCAGCCAGGTCGACAACCCATACTGGATGAAGCCGCAGGTCGCCCACAGCGACGCGACCGCGATCGTGCGCCGGCGGTACGCCGCGCTGAACAGGTCACGCATG
>NZ_JAAGNW010000429.1 GCF_010645215.1 Burkholderia multivorans
CAGGCGATGAATGTCCGCGGGCGTCAGGACGGGTTGCGGCACGCCGCGCCGCACGGCGTTGAGCATGGCGTCGCCGACCACTTGCGTGGTCAGCACACGCCCCGGCGCGACGCGGCGGATCACGGCCAGGATCGGCTTGAGCACGGCATACGCCCAGCGGTAAACCGCCGTGCGCGACCGGATGCCGTCCTCGGGGATGATCGCGGCGGGCCGGAAGATGGCGACCTGTCGAAACGGCAGCCGCTGCAGCGCGTTTTCGGTTTGCCCGCGGACGCGGGCCCACATGGTGCCGCCCTGCTCGCTGCTGTCCGCGCCCGCGCCGGACACATACACCATGCTCATGCCGGGGCTGCGGGCGAGCAGCTGCCGCGCGACGTGGAGCGTGAGGTCGTAGGTCACCGCGCGATAAGCGGCCTCCGGCATCCGGAAGGACGACACGCCGACGCAGAAGAAGCAGGCGTCGACGTTCGCGAACACGTCGTCCGAGGCCGCGAAGCGATCGAGATGCGGCGTCGCGACGACCTTGAGCCGCGGATCCGCGTAACCGTCGGGCGCGCGCCGGCCGATCACGATGATTTCCGTCACGTCGCGAGCCCTCAGGCATGCACGCAGCACGCCTTGGCCCACCATACCGGTTGCGCCGGTCAGGACGATGCGCATGGGTTACTCCGATGGCCATACCGGCGCTGCGGCGCCGAAATCGGCGGCGAGCGTCACCGGCTGCCAGCTTAACATCGCCTCGCGGCGCGTCCGCTCCTCGGCTTCGACCACCTGCCACGCGTCCGAACCGAGTACGAGCCGCGCAGGCAGCGTGGCCCGCGCGGCGAGCGCCACGACCAGCTTCGCCACGCGCTCGGGGTCGCCCACCTCATGGCCGACATAGGCATCGATCAGCGCCTTGAAGTCCGCCATCGATGCCTGGTAATCGTCGGGAAGCCCGGTCAGCGTGGTCCGGGCCTCGTGCCCCCAGCCGGTGCGCATGCCGCCGGGTTCCAGCGTGCACACCCGGATCCCGAAGGGCGCGACTTCCTTGCCCACGACGTCGCTGAATCCGCCCACGGCCCATTTGGCCGCCTGATAGGCGGCGAGCCCCGGGCTGCTGACGCGGCCGCCTATCGACGAGACCTGAAAAACGTGGCCGCCGCCCTGGGCGCGCATCACCGGAATAGCCGCACGCGTCAGGTTCACCACGCCGAAGAAATTGGTCTCGATCTGCGCGCGAAAATCGTCGACCGGCACATGCTCGAACGGCTGGATATGACCGTAGCCGGCATTGTTGACCAGCACGTCCAGGCGACCGAACCGGCGCACGGCTTCGGATACGGCCTCCCCGGCCTGCCGTTCGTTGGCGACGTCCAGCTCGAAAGTCGCCAGGCGGTCGCCATGGCGCGCCTGCAAATCGGCCCATCGCGCCGTATCGCGCGCAGTGGCCAACACCTTGCCGCCGTCCTGCAACGCGGCTTCCAGCAGGGAGCGGCCCAGACCTCGGGACGCACCGGTAATCAACCAGACTTTCGACATGATCATCTCATCCTTGAAAAACGGGCCCGGACGGCGACGCCCGGGTGAAGGAGGCGCAGGCGATTCGCGCACCGTTGCGCATCGTCCGCGGTCTCGTGTATCGGTCGCGCCGCACAAGTTGCACGACGCCTGCTGCGCGACGGTGTTTCGAACCCGCTCACTCGAAAATGAAACCCGCCTTGCCGTCGAACATCACGGACCCGGCGAGGTCCTTCTGCGCCTGCAATGCCGTCAGGCTGCCGGCATAGCGGGGTTCCAGCATCGCGTAGGCATCGCCGCCGAGCACGGTGCGCAGCGGCGGCTCCGGCATCCGGCTCAGCGCATAGATGGCGTCGGCCATCTTCACGGGGTCGCCCGAAATATCCTGGTCGCCGCGCTCATCGAGCC
>NZ_JAAGNW010000043.1:0-20248 GCF_010645215.1 Burkholderia multivorans
CCGGGGCCAGCGCGTGAAATCGATGGTCGAGCCGAGCAGCGTCTCGTAGCGCGCGCGGCGCTCGTCGACCTCGGTGCGCGCGACCACCGAGTCGGATTGCGCGAGGCTGCGGCGCGCCTCGATCTCGGCCGTATCGCCGATCGTCTTCATGCCGAGCTGCGCCATGCGGCGCGTATCGCTTTCGAGCCGCGTGAGCGCGTTCACCTCGTCGTCGGCGGATTGCTGCTTCTCGCGCGCGCTGAGCAGGTCGAAACACGCGTCCGACACACGCAGGATCAACTCCTGTTTCGCCACCTCGAACTGCTGCCGCGCCGATTCCTCGAATTCCTTCGCGCGGCTCAGATCGTACAGATAGGGCATGTTGAACAGCGACTGGGTGACCTGCGCCGCGCCATATGCGGCCGTGCTGTTGCTGGAGACGTCGAGGCCGAACAAGTTCGCATGGGTGCCGTAGCGCCCCCATTCGAGCTGCACGCTGGCCTGCGGCAGCATCTGCGCACGGGCCTGCGGATACTTCTGCCGCGCGGCATCGTATTCCGCCTGCGCCTGCAGGAATTTCGGATCGTTCGTGAGCGCGTGCTGATACGCGTCGTCGAGACAAAAGGCGAATGCGCTGGAACCGGTGCCCAGTAGCGCGACTGCAACGCCGACCATTAGGTAAGTCATACGAACATTCACGCTGTGGAAATTTCTTGATAGGTGAATACCCGTACGTCGAAATGTCGTTGTCATGTACGCGCCGCGTGTTTCAAACATCGTCGCCTCCATCCTTCGCGCAGCGCCAAGGCATGCGCGCATTCATTTAAACGTTTTAATTGAGAGGTTTAAACAGATGCTGCTTTAGTATCATTTCCCGGCACCGAAAAACCCTTATATAAGACCTGCCGGCCACCTTGTATCCAGGCTGAGCGCATGATAGCCTGAATTCGGCTCGTAATCGTGGCGATAATCAAATAAATGTCGTTCGATTATTAATGCCATTGGCATATCAATGAAGGTTCTCTGCGTCATCTTTATTCTTTACGAGGAGATAGTTATGAAGGTCATGACGATGGAACAGGCCAAGCAAGTGCATGGCGGCGGCCCGATCAGCTCGCTGGGCAGCCTCGCGGTGGCAGCCGCACCGGTGGTGACGGCGCTCGGCCAGTTCCTGCCGACGCTCGGCGGCTACCTGCAGAACCCGAAGTCGTTCAACAGCAACGGCAAGTAAGGGCGCGCCAACGCCCGCGCGGGGAGGCGCCCCCCGCGCGAAAAAGATGTATCAGGATGAAAAGCCATTCCGCGGTCAATTGGAATAAATAACGAATATTTCCGAATGACGGATATTGACCGACGGTGAATCAGAAGACAGCGATGTCGAGGCATCCTCGCACGCGGCGGGCCGGTCAGGCCGCCGGGAAGCAGGCGGGGCAATGACATCCACGGAGATAAGGCCACCCCAATGCAAGCCATCTCGGAACAGCAGGCACGCCAGATCAACGGCGGCGGTTCGATGTACGCGGGCTCTGCCGCGTACACCGTCGCGCTGGCGAACCAGGCGATCATCCCCGTGATCAACGGGCTCATGACGCAATACCAGGCGCAGGCCGCCAGCCAACTGAAAATCGCGCTCGGGTCGAGCTGACCCGCGTCCCGCATTCGCCGCCGCCGCGCCCGGTCTGACCGGGCGCGGCGCCCGCGTCGCGTCCGCGCGCGGCCGTCTTGCGACGGCCGGCTTGCGCGCGGGCCGGCCTTGCTGTGTTCAGCGTAAGTCCGCCCATGCTGTTCAATACGAATAAAGTCAGGCCAGTCCTGCAAGACGAGGTGACGGAGTGCGGTCTGGCGTGCCTGGCGATGATCGCGACCTGGCACGGCCGGGAGACGACCCTGCGCACGCTGCGCAACCGCTATCCGGTGAAGATCGATTCCGGCCTGTCGTTCTTCGATCTGATGGAGATCGCGAACGACCTCGGGATGCGCGCGCGCGGGCTGCAGTTCGACGCGGCCGAACTCGAGGCGCTGAAGCTGCCGTGCATCCTGCACTGGGGGATGAACCACTACGTGGTGCTGACCAAGGTCGGCTACGGCACCGTGCACATCATCGATCCGGCGCTCGGCGAGACCCGCCTGCCGCTCACGCAGGCGCTCACGCACATCACCGGCTACGCGCTGGAACTCAATCCCGATATCGGGTTCAAGCATGCGGGGCCGGGCGACCGGATCCGGCTGCGCGACTATCTGGTCGGCCTGACGGGGATCCGCAAGAGCATCCTGCTCGGCGTCGCGGGCGGGGTGGCCGCGCAGTTGCTGCTGCTGCTCGGGCCGTCTTACGTGCAGCTGACGATCGACGAGGCGCTCAAGAAGACCGACATCGACATCCTGTACCTGCTGACGATCCTGTTCGGCATCGTGTTCCTGTTCGACACGCTGTATGCGAACCTGGTCGGCAACATCAAGAGCTATCTGCGCAACATCGTCGCGCAGCAGCTGTCGTCGAACACGGTCGGCCATCTCGCGCGCTTGCCGATCGGCTATTTCCTGTTCCACAACACCGGCGATTCGATCTCGCGCGTGGCCTCGGTGGCGGAGATCGGCCGCTTCCTGGTCGACGGGCTGATCGGCGGGCTGCTGAACGTGGTGACCTGCGTGCTGACGCTCGTGCTGATGCTGTACTACAGCCCGGTGCTCGCGGGCATCAGCCTCGCGGGGATGGTGCTGTTCGCGCTGAGCCGCCTCGCGATCCAGCCGCAGCTACAGGACGCGATGTCGCAGATCCTGACGCGCGGCGCGGAGGCCGATGCGCTGCTGATCGAGAACATCCGTTCCGCGCACTCGATCAAGCTGCTGTCGTCGGAAACCTCGCGCAGCAACCTGTGGGTCAACGCGTTCACGCAGAAGCTGCAGGCGATCCGCCAGCAGGAGCGCCTGCAACTGCTGTTCGACGCGATCTCGAAGGGAATCGTGCACGTCGAGCAGCTCGTGATCGTCACGTACGGCGCGTGGCTCGTGATGCACGGGCAGAGCACGATCGGCATCATCTACGCATTCATCCAGTACAAGAACCTGTTCGCGGACAAATTCATCGATTCGATCCAGCTGTACCTGCGGCGCAACATCCTGCAGGTGCACATGGACCGCGTGGCCGACGTGCTGCAGACCGAGACCGAGGAGCCTGCGCCCGATGCGACGGTGCGGCCGATCGACGGCTTCGACGGCGCATTGTCGATCCGCGCGCTCAGCCATACGCCGAAGGGCGGCAGCCGGCCGATCCTGCATGCGGTCGACCTCGACGTGCCGGCGGGCGCGAAGATCGCGATCGTCGGCCGCACCGGCAGCGGCAAGACCACGCTGCTCAACCTGATCTGCGGGCTGTACGCGCCTGCGCCCGGCACCGTGTTCGTGGGCGGGGTCGATCTCACCGAGGTCAACCTGAGACTGTACCGCCGGCACATCGCGGCCGTCACGCAGTCCGACCAGCTGTTTCGCGGCACGATCCGCGACAACATCACCAATTTCGCGCCCGCGCCGCGGCTGGCGGCGATGTTCGAGGCGGCGCGGCTCGCCTGCATCCACGGCGAGGTCGAGCAACTGGACCATCGCTACGACACGCCGCTCGGCGATACGCAGAAATTCCTGTCGGCGGGGCAGATGCAGCGCCTCCTGATCGCGCGGGCGCTGTACTGCGAACCGCGCCTGCTGATCCTCGACGAGTTTTCGTCGAACCTCGACCAGGCGACCACCCACGAGATCTGCCGCAACGTGCTGACGCTGCCGTGCACGATCGTGCTGGTCACGCACGACGCGTCGATCCTGTCGATGGTCGACCGCATCTACGAGATGCGCGACGGGGTGCTGAGCGTCGCGGATCCGGCCCACTATCTGGCGGAGGCGTCGCGATGAACCTGCTGCGGCTGTTCCTGTTCAATGCGTTTTCCTATGCCTACTTCGTGCGCCGCGTGGTGCGTCGCGTCGCGCTCGCGCGCTCGCCCGAGCGCGGCCTGCGCATGATGAACGGTTGCGCGTGCACCTGCCTGCGGCTGTTCCCGTCGATCCGCCAGTCGATCGAGACCTCGGTGAGGCATCTGCTCGGCGCGCACCTGAACGACGATCCGCTGCGCATTCGCGGCGTGGCGAACGGCATCGTGCGCGAGCTGTTCGAGGCCGAGGCGGCCGGCCTGATGCTGCGCACCCACAGCCTCGCATCGATGAAGGCGCTGCTCGACCGGATGGATTGCCACGGTGAGCCCGAACTGCACGAGGCGCTCGCGCGCGGCGGCCCGCTGATGCTCGCGGGGCTGCATTTCGGCAACCTGATGCTGTTCGTCACGAAGCTGCGCTTCCTGGTGCCCGCCGACCGCAAGCTGATGATCGTGATGCACAAGGATGCGCCGGGCGCGTTCTTCGACGATGCGAACCGTCTCGTCAACGAATACGGCGCGGGCCAGATCGAACTGATCGACATCGAGCAGCGCGTGCATCTGCGGCGGCTGGTCGTGAGCCTGAAGCGCGAGCAGCCGGTGTTCCTGCTGTTCTCCGACCTGCACGGCCGCTTCGGCAAGACCAACCCGTGCCGCCTCGGCGGGCGCTGGGTCCGGCTCGCCGGCGGCGGGGTGAAGCTCGCCGTCGAGCACGACATTCCGCTGCTCGTCGCGTATGCGACCGGGGTGCCGTTCCGCGACCGCTGCGCCGTGCATTTCGTGGAGCTGGACGCGCCCGTCGCGCCGCGCTTCCTCGGCGACGCCGAGCAGCGCTCGCCGGTGCTGGCCGCGCACCAGCGCATCGTCGACCGGCTCGAGGCGGCGCTGCTCGCGCATCCTGAGCAGTGGCACTTCTGGGAACACTTCACGCCCTACCTGATGCCTTCACCGCTGCTGGAGCCCGACGCGTACGCCGCGTCGCGCGCGTGGCGCCACTCCTGACGAGCCGACCCCATGCCTACCTGGATCACGACGCTTCGAGAGCAGAAGACGCCGCGCAAGCTGATGCGCGGCACGACGTTCGGCACCGTCATCAACGGCGTGGTCGACGTGCCGGTGTCGATGCGCTTCTTCTGCTACCTGTCGATCGCGATGTTCGCGGCGTTCATCGTCGCGCTGATCAACCTGACCTACGCGAACACCGAGAGCGTGATGGGCATGCTGACGCCGCGCGCGGGGCTGATCGGCGTCGGCGCGCCGCCGGGCTGGGCGGTGCGCGACGTGTTCGTCGGCAAGGACCAGCGCGTGCGTGCGGGCGACAAGCTGCTGAGCGTCACGCGCGACACGAGCTTCGTCACCCAGGTCAACAACGTGCAGGGGATGCGCGAGGCGATCAAGCGGCAGCGCGTCGAGGTCGACCAGCAGATGGACGCGGCGCGGCTCGAATACCGCTCGACGCTCGACCAGATCAACCAGCAGATCGGCGCGCTCGGCGAGAGCCGGGGCTTGATCGACAAGCAGATCCAGGATCAGAAACGCATCATGTCGGAGTACGAAGAGCGGCGCGCTCGCGTGAAGCAGCTGCTGGACGAGCAGGTCGTCACGCTGGAGCAGTACAACCAGGTGAACACGCAGTTCCTGCAGGCGAGCCAGGCCTACCAGGACCTGCTGCTGCGCAAGGCCGACCTCGTGAAGAACGGCATGAAGCTGCGCGGCGACCTGGAGACGGTGCAGAGCAAGTACGACGGCTCGAACGCGGAACTGAAGATCAAGCAGGAGGAATTGAATTCGAAGGAATTCAATATCGACGAGACCGTGAACCAGGTGTTGTATGCGCCGGCGGACGGCCAGATCGTGCGGCTCGACGTGGTGAAGGGCAGCGTGATCGACCCGCCCGGCACGCGCGTGGTCGAGATCCTGCCCGCGCGCGCCGACGGCCTGATCGCGGAACTGTACATTCCGTCGTCGAAGGCCGGTTTCGTGAAGTCGGGGCAGGAAGTGAAGCTGGCCTACGGCAGCTATCCGGTCGAGAAGTTCGGCACCTATCGCGGCAAGCTGCTGTCGGTGTCGCCCGTCGCGTTCACGGCGAAGGAACTGAACCTGCCGGCCGATTCGGGGCCGCCGCAGACCTATTTCAAGTGCTGGGTCGAGCTGTCCGATCGCGCACCGCGCTTCGAGGGCAAGCCGCTTGCGCTGAAGGCGGGGATGACGCTGAAGGCCGACATCGTGCTGGAAAAGCGCAGCCTGCTCGAATGGCTGTTCGAGCCGCTGTACCGGATCCGCCAGCGGATGTTCGGCACGCCCGCCTGAGCCGATGCGGATCGGCTCGTCGCACCGTCGTCCCGGCACCCCGCGCAGCGTGCGCGCGCCGCTGCGCACGCCCCTGTCCAGCTGGCTGGGGGCGACGCTGATCGCGTGGGCCTGCTCGACGCAGGCGCAGGGCCTGCCGCGCGCGCAGCTCGGCGCGGACGGCATCGGCTTCCTGCCGGGCGGCGACGCGCCGGGTTTCGATGCGGATGCCTGGGGGCCCACGCTCGCGCCCGGCGAGCGGCGCGCGCGGCCGGTCGGCCCGCTCGTCGAGGCGATGCCGCCGCCCGAGCCGCGCCGCCTGACCGCGGAAAAGCTCACGCTCGGCCGGCGCGCGCCGGGGGCGGTCAGCGCCGGGCCGCCGGGGCGCGACGGCATCGGCTTCGCGGACGACGACGGCAACGACAGCGACGCCGGCCGCCCTCGCGGCGATGCCGACGCCGACGCGTCGCCCTCGCCGGGCGGCACCGAGCCGGTGCGGCCGCCGGCGGGCGCGTCGCCGCGCTTCGTCGCGGGCGTGCGCTACGACCGGATGCCGTACGAACTGCATCCGGTCGATCCGGACCTGCTGCCCGACCTGCCGGCCGCGCAGGGGCCGTCGCTGATGGAGCAGCTGGAAGGCGACGATCGCAACATGATCGGCATCGGCTGGCACTTCGTGGCGACCACGGGCCGCTCGACGCCGGTGGTGACGAAGACCGGCGCGCTGGGGCTCGGCAGTTTCACGAACCCGGGCAGCCAGGTGTCGCTGAGCAACACCAACACGCTCGCGATGACGTTCACGCATTTCTTCACCGAGCACTGGGCGGCCGAGCTGGGCGCGGGCATTCCGCCGATCCTGACGCTGCGCGGCCACGGCAGCATCGGCTTGCCGCTCGACAAGATCTTCCCGGGCGTGTCGGGCAAGCTGCCGCTGATCGACCTCGGCAATGCCGCCAGCAATCCGCTCGGCTCGACCCGCGCGTGGCTCGCGTCGACCGTCTTCAAGTACTACCTCGGCGAGCGCGACGACCGCTTCCGGCCGTTCGTCGGGCTCGGCATCAGCTATGCGCGTTTCACCAGCACGAACCTCACGGCGATCTTCGATCGGAAGCTCGCGTCGCTGGGCGGATTGCTGGCGGCGGGCGACAAGATCGGTTCGCTGCAGTCGCTGCTGCAGGACCCGGACGCGATCCAGAAACTGCTGGAGGCGGGCGCGAATCTCGCCTTGCCGGCGCATACGAGCGTATCGGCGACGATCAAGAGCGTCTGGGAGCCGGTGTTCACGATCGGCATGAGCTATCAGATCACGCGGCGGCTGTGGGTGACGGGCATGATCACCTATATCCCGCTGCGCACGACGATCACGCTCAACATCAACCAGCCGAGCGGCGTGCTCGCGTCGAATACGACGGATATCGCCGCGAATCCGGTGCTGGGGACGGTTCTGCTCAATTATCGGTTTTGAGCCGGTAATCCCGCTGACATTCGCACCTGCGATAATCAGGGCAATACCCTGCGATGCGGAAGGAGGCGGAACATGAACGAGAACGATGCGCAGCCCGGCGCGACGGACCTGCACGAACGGCGACGCCGGTTCGAAGAAGACCTGGTCGACGCCTACGACGAAGAACTCGAAATGGAGCTGGACGACCGCCGTTTCGACGGCGACGACCTGTTGTTCAGCGCCGAGCGCCGCGAGGCGCGCAAGCACTATTTCCGCGAGCTGTTCCGGCTGCAGGGCGAGCTGGTGAAGCTGCAGGACTGGGTCGTGAGCACCGGCCACCGGCTCGTCGTGATCTTCGAGGGCCGCGACGCGGCCGGCAAGGGCGGCGTGATCAAGCGCATCACGCAGCGCCTGAACCCGCGCGTGTGCCGGGTCGCGGCGCTGCCTGCGCCGAACAACCGCGAGCGCACCCAGTGGTATTTCCAGCGTTACGTCGCGCACCTGCCGGCGGGCGGCGAGATCGTGCTGTTCGACCGCAGCTGGTACAACCGCGCGGGCGTCGAGCGCGTGATGAACTTCTGCACGGACGACGAGTACGAGGAATTCTTCCGCTCGGTGCCGGAGTTCGAGAAGATGCTCGCGCGCAGCGGCATCCAGATCGTCAAATATTGGTTCTCGATCACCGACCAGGAGCAGGAGACGCGCTTCCATAGCCGTATCGAGGATCCGCTCAAGCAGTGGAAGCTGAGCCCGATGGACCTGGAAAGTCGGCGTCGCTGGGAGGACTACACGGCCGCGAAGGAAGAGATGCTCGCGCGCACGCATATTCCGGAGGCGCCCTGGTGGGTCGTGCAGGCGGTCGACAAGAAGCGCGCGCGCCTGAACTGCATCCATCACCTGCTGAGCCAGGTGCCGTACCACGAGGTCGAGCGCGAGGCGGTGCACCTGCCGAGCCGCGAGCACCACGACGACTACATCCGGCGTCCGGTGCCGGCCGACATGATCGTGCCGGAACTGCCTCCGCTGTCGGGGGATTGACAAACGCGCAGGCATCGCCGATGCTTGCGCACATGAATCGTCACGGCTTTCCGATCGCGCGCATTATTACCATCATTCTCCGAATGGTGGGTTAGCGCACGTCTCAAGCTGTCACGACAACCCGCCCCACGAGGCGGGTTTTTTGTTTCCGTCTCCTGGGGTCCGCAACGCACCAGGAGCTTCCCATGCAGACCTTCGACGCGGCGCTCGCCGAACCCGACACCGAGACCGTCCCCGACGACGCGCACCGCGCCCGCCCGCTCGACGCTTACCTGAAGCGGATCCTGAACGCGCGCGTCTACGACGTCGCGCTGGAAACCGCGCTCGAACCCGCGCGCGATCTGTCCGCACGCCTGCGCAACCGCGTCTGGCTGAAGCGCGAGGATACCCAGCCGGTGTTCTCGTTCAAGATCCGCGGGGCGTACAACAAGATGGCGAACCTGCCTGCCGACGTGCGCGCGCGCGGCGTGATCACCGCGTCGGCGGGCAACCATGCGCAGGGCGTGGCGCTCGCGGCCGCGCGGCTCGGCGTGAAGGCGACCATCGTGGTGCCGCGCACCGCGCCCCAGGTGAAGGTCGACGCGGTGCGCGCGCACGGCGGCGCGGCGGTCGAGGTGGTGCTGGCCGGCGAGTCGTACAGCGACGCCTACGCGCACGCGCTCGAACTGCAGCGCGCGCGCGGTCTCGCCTTCATCCCCGCGTTCGACGATCCGGACGTGATCGCCGGCCAGGGCACCGTGGCGAAGGAACTGCTGCACCAGCACCCGGGCCCGATCCACGCGATCTTCGTGCCGATCGGCGGCGGCAGTCTCGCGGCCGGCGTGGCGACCTACGTGAAGGCGCTGCGCCCGGAGATCCGCGTGATCGGCGTGCAGACCGAGGATTCGTGCGCGATGGCGCAGTCGTTGCGCGCGGGCGAACGGGTCGAGCTGGCCGAGGTCGGGCTGTTCTCCGACGGCACGGCGGTCAAGCTGGTCGGCGCGGAGACGTTCAGGCTGTGCAGCCTGTATCTCGACGAGGTATTGACGGTCGACAGCGACGCCTTGTGCGCGGCGATCAAGGACGTGTTCCAGGACACCCGCAGCGTGCTGGAGCCCGCGGGCGCGCTCGCGGTGGCCGGGGCGAAGCGGTATGCGGCGCGCGAGGGGATCGAAGGCCGGACGCTCGTGGCGATCACCTCGGGCGCGAACATGAACTTCGACCGGCTGCGCTTCGTCGCGGAGCGCGCCGAGGTCGGCGAGGCGCGCGAGGCGGTGTTCGCGGTGACCTTGCCCGAGGTGCGCGGCAGCTTCCGGCGGCTGTGCGAACTGATCGGCGAGCGCAACGTGACGGAGTTCAACTACCGCATCGCGGATGCGTGCACGGCGCATCTGTTCGTCGGCGTGCAGATCCGGCAGCGCGACGAATCGGCCGGGATCGCGGCCGATTTCGAGGCGCATGGCTTCGCGACCGTCGATCTGTCGGGCGACGAACTGGCGAAGCAGCACGTGCGCTACATGGTCGGCGGGCGTTCGCCGCTCGCGCGCGATGAGCGGCTGTTCCGTTTCGAGTTTCCGGAGCGGCCGGGCGCGCTGATGAAATTCCTGTCGGCCATGGCGCCCGACTGGAACGTGAGCCTGTTCCATTACCGCAACCAGGGCGCCGATTGCAGCTCGATCCTGGTCGGCCTGCAGGTGCCGCCCGCCGATGAGGCGGCGTTCTCGGGGTTTCTCGCGACGCTCGGCTACCCGTATCGGGAGGAAAGCGACAATCCCGCGTACCGGCTGTTCCTGGCGTGACGCGCGCGGGTCAGCGCAGCTTCCAGATGCCCCAGATGGCGATCAGCAGACCGGCGCCGAAGCCGATGCCCAGCAGGATGTAGGTGTTCATGACGAGGGGGATGCGGGTTGCGGGGTTTCCGCATTATCCGCGCGTCACGGCGTCGCGCGGGCGTGTAATCGCGCTGAAGGGCGCGCGCAGGCGCTGTGACAGAAGCGGGGCGCTACAATCCGCGCGTCGCCGTCGAGCCGAGCCGAGTTGATCCGGTTTGGCCGCTCTCTACTTTTAGCCGCCCATGTCAGGTTCCACCGCACCTCGTCCGCTTTTTGCTTCCCGCCTGCGCTGGCTGGCCCTGTGGGGGCCGGGCCTGCTCGTGATGCTCGCCGACTGCGACGCCGGCAATGTCGTCACGGCGGCTCAGGCCGGCGCGGAATGGGGCGCGCGCCTGCTGCCGCTGCTGCTCGCGCTGATTCCGCTGCTGTACGTGGTGCAGGCGCTGACCGTGCGGCTCGGCATCTTCACGGGGCGCGGCCATGGCGAGCTGGTCCGCGCGCGCTTCGGCGCGGGGTGGGCGTGGGTCTCCGTCGCGGGCCTCGTGGTCGCGGTGCTCGGCTCGCTCGTGACCGAGTTCACCGGGGTCGCGGGCGTGGGCGAGATGTTCGGCGTACCGCGCGGCGTGAGCCTCACGCTCGCGGTGCTGGTGCTCGTGCTGGTGGCGCTGACGGGCTCGCATCGGCGCGTCGACAAGGTCGCGATGCTGATCGGCGGCTTCGAGCTGATGTTCTTCGCGGTCGCCTGGAAAGCCGATCCCGACTGGCATGCGCTCGCCGCGCAGGCCTTGCGCCCGCCGCTCGGCGATCCGCATTTCGCCTACCTCGCCGCGGCGCTGATCGGCGCGACCTTCAATCCGTGGATGGTGTTCTACCAGCAGGCGGCCGTGGTCGACCAGCGGCTCGGGCCCGCCGACTATCGCGCGGCGCGCGTCGAGACCGCGCTCGGCGCGGTGCTCACGCAATGCCTGACCGGGGCGGTGCTGGTCGCGGCCGCGGCGACGCTCGCGGGCACGCCGCACGCGCTGCAAAGCGTCGGCGAGATCAGCGTCGCGCTCGAACCGGTGACGGGCGCGGCCGCCGCGCGCGTGCTGTTCGGCGCGGGCGTGTTGGGCGCGTCGATGGTCGCGGCGATCGTCTGTTCGCTGGCGCTCGCGTGGGGGCTCGGCGAGGTCGCCGGCTACTCGCGCTCGCTGGAGGCGCGGCCCGCGCGCGCACCGTGGTTCTACGGCATCTATGGCGCGGCCGTCGTGGGCTGCGCGGGGATCGTATGGGCGGCGCCGGACCTCGTGTCCTTGAACGTCGCCGCACAGGTGGTCAACGCAGTGATGCTGCCGCTCGTGATCGGCCTGCTGGTCACCCTGGCGGCGACCGCGCTGCCGCCCGCCCAGCGCCTGCGCGGCCCGCGGCTATGGGGCGTGGCGGCGATCGCGCTGGTGGTCAGTGCGGCCGGGGTCGCGGGCGCGGTGGTCGGCTGGCTGGCGTGAGACGGGCGGAATAGGCTTCTGTCTCGCGATGCCCTCTCGTTGGCGAAACAACGAAGCGATTGACGAAGCGTTTCGCCGGTCACCCACCCCCGCGGCGCATTTCGTCGGCGCTTCTCAATGCGAATGACGGTGGTGGATGTCGGGATAGTGCGCGTGCGTGTGCGTGATCGGCAGGTGGCGATGCGCATGCGCATGCGGCTCCTGCCCGTCCCAGTCGAAATCGTGTTCGTGCTGGTGGTGCGCATCGTGCGAGTGCCGATGATGGTGCTCGATGGCCTCGTGGGTGTGCGGATGCGCATGGCGCTCGCGCAGATGCAGTACAACGCCCACGGCCATCAGCAGCGCGGCCAGCCAGAACGGCGCGCCGGGCCACGCCGGCCACAGCAGCAGCGACAGTGCGACGCCGATCAGCGGCGCGACCGAGAAGTATGCGCCGGTGCGCGCGCTGCCCAGGTTGCGTAGCGCGACGACGAACAGCACGAGGCTCACGCCGTAGCCGGCGAAGCCCGTCACCAGCGCGGCGGCGGCCACGCCCGCGCCGGGCAGCGGCGCGCCGAGCGCCGCCGCGATCGACAGGTTGACGACGCCCGCCGTGAGCCCCTTGATGCAGGCGATGACGACCGCATCGTGGGTCGACACCTTGCGCGTCAGGTTGTTGTCGATCGCCCAGCATGCGCACGCGCCCGCCACCAGCAGGGCGCCTGCCGTCAGGCTGCCCGGGCCGGGTTGCCAGGACAGCAGCGCGCCGCCCGCGACGATCGCGAGCATGCCGAGCAGGATCTGCCCGTCGACGTTCTCGCGGAACACGATCCAGGCGATCAGCGCGGTGAACACCCCTTCCAGATTCAGCAGCAGCGCGCTCGTCGCGGCGGGCGTGGCGGCGAGCCCGAGCATCAGCAGCGCCGGCCCGGCGACGCCGCCCGCCGCGATCGCGGCCGCGAGCCACGGCCATTCGGCGCGCGGAATGCGGGCCGTGCCCGCGGCCGGCCGGCGCAGCAGCGTCACGATCGCGAGGCCGAGGCCGCTGCCGAGGTAGAACAGCCCGGCGACCATGAACGGCGACAGGCTGCCGAGCAAGGTTTTCGCGAGCGGCGTCGTGGCGCCGAACAGCGCGGCGGCGAGGAGGGCGGTGAACGCGGCGGCGTGCGGGCGATCGGGGCTCATGGGAACGAACGGCGTGCGATCAGGGCGCGATGTCGAACGGGCCCGGGTCGATGCCCAGCTCACCGGCAAGGTGGGCGACGAGCGCGCGCAGCTGCGCCAGCTCGGCCGCGAGGCGGTTCTGCTCGGCCTTCAGCGCCTCGAATTCGGACGGCGAGACGGCGCCGTCCTCGGCGGCGGCGAAGGACGCGGCCCGCGCCGGCATGTCGTCGATCGCGACCTCGCCGCACAGCAGATGCGCCCAGCGGCTCTCGCGCTCGCCCGGCATGCGCGGCAGCTTGACCGCGAGCGCGCTCGCCCGCTCGGCCAATTCCTCCAGGAACGCCTCGACCGAGGAGATATCCGCGAAATTGTGCAGGCGCGCGCTGTTCAGGCGCAGCTCGGCGGCCGTCTGCGGGCCGCGCAGCAGCAGGACCGTCAGGAGCGCGGCGGCCTGCGTCGGGATGCCCAGCACGCGGTTCAGGTTGTGCTCGAAGCGCGGCACGCGGCTGCTGCTGCCTTCCGCGACGAGGCTCAGGCGCTTCAGGCCGTCGATCGCGGTGAGAATCTCGGCCTCGGTTGCGTTCATCACCGGTGCGCGTGCGGTTTTCTGGTTGCAGCCGGAGGCGAGCGCGTTCAGCGACAGCGGGTAGGTGTCGGGCACGGTGTGCTGCTTCTCGACCAGGACCCCGAGCACGCGGGCTTCGAGGGCGGTCAGCGCGCGCAGCGCGGGGCGGGAGGGCGTATCGGGCGTGGCATTCATCGGCGTGGCATCACAGTGAGCGGCGAATCGGGTGCGGCGCGGGGCGGCCCGCGCGTCGCCTCAGATGATAGCCGGCCCGGCGCGCTTGGGCGAGCGTGTCGGTAACGTTTACCTACACTGTGACGCAGCTTCATGGTGAAGCGACGGAGCGCGTGATGGATGAAGGGCTGGATGGGCGGGGCGCGGCGCCGGACGGCACCGCGGTGCGGGTGGCGTTGTGGCGGGCCATGCACGTGCTGGCCGACGCGCCGCCGCACGTGTTCGACGACACGCTCGGGCTGCGGCTGGTCGAGCCGGAGGGCGACTGGCGCAGCCGGCCCGACATCGGCGCCGACGGGATCCGCGGCTACCGCGCCTCGATCGTCGCGCGCGCACGTTTCATCGAGGACCAGGTCGAAGCGGCCGCGGCGGCCGGCGTCGCGCAGTACGTGATCCTCGGCGCGGGGCTCGATACGTTCGCGCAGCGCCGGCCGGAGCTGGCTGCGCGGCTGCGCGTGTTCGAGATCGATCGCCCCGGGCCGCAGGCCTGGAAGCGGCGGCGGCTCGACGAAACCGGGCTCGGCGGCGGGGCCGGGCTGCGTTTCGTGCCCGTCGACTTCGAGGCGGGGGCGTCGTGGTGGGCGGCGCTCGCGGCAGCGGGCTTCGACCCCGCGCAGCCGGCCGTGGTGGCGTCGACGGGCGTGTCGATGTATCTGACCCGGGACGCGAACCGCGCGACGCTGGACCAGCTCGCCTCGCTCGCGCCGGGCTCGACGCTCGCGATGACCTTCATCGTGCCGCTCGATCTCGTCGATCCCGCGGAGCGCGCGCAGCACGAGGCCATGTATGCGCGTGCGCGGGCCTCGGGCACGCCGTTCCAGAGCCTGTTCCGCCCCGAGGAGATCGTCGCGCTCGCGCGCGCGGCCGGGTTCGCGCAGGCGCGCCACTTCGCGACGGCCGATCTGGCGACGCGCTATTTCTCGGGACGCAGCGACGGACTGACGCCGGCCGGCGGCGAGATGTTCCTGGTCGCGGAGGTGTAGTCGGGGCTGCGAGCGAAGAACCGGCTCAGGCTGCGTGCGGGTCCGCCCCCGATGCGGCGTGCAGCGCGCGCAGCACGCGCGCCGGCGTGAACGGCACTTCGCGCAGGCGCACGCCGGCGGCGTCGAACACGGCGTTCGCGACCGCGGCCGCGCTCGGCACCGACGCCGATTCGCCCGCGCCCATCGGCGGCGCGTCCGGGCGTTCGAGCAGCAGCGCGTCGATCTCGGGCACCTCGTCGAAGCGCAGGAGCGGATACGCGCCCCAGTCGAGGGATGTCGCGCCTGCGCAGTCGAAGCTCACGGCTTCCTTCAGGATCCGGCTGACCGACTGGATCACGTTGCCGTGAACCTGGTGCCGGACGCCGTCCGGATTGATCATCTGGCCGCAGTCGTGCGCAACGCAGACCTTCGTCACGCGGATCTGGCCGGTCTCGCGGTCGACCTCGACGTCGCAGACCCACGCGGCCCAGGCCGCGCCGTAACCGGGAAACTTGCTGTGGAAGTAGCGCGCATAGGCCATCCCGCGGCCGCGCAGGATCCGCTGGTCCGCTGGCGCCGGCGTGCGGTGCGCGGGGCCGTCCACCCAACGCGCGCGGGCCTTCAGCGCGTCGAGCAGGGCGATCGCGCGCGGATCCTGCAGATAGCGCAGCCGATAGGCGATCGGATCCGCGCCGGCGCGCTGCGCGGCCTCGTCGATCCAGCACTCGTGCGCGAACACGTTCGGCAGCGCCGATACGCCGCGCAGCCAGGACGCGCGCACGATCGGCGCGGCATCGAGCGCGACGACCCGCAGCGCCGGATAGGTGTATTGCGGGATCGCGGTGCGGTCGCCCATCTGCTCGACGATCGCGTCGTTCGGAGCGACGCCCGTCAGCACGAGCGGCAGCGTCGTCGCGTTGTTGGACGGATAGCAGGTCTCGAGTTCGTAGGCGGCGACCGCGTGCGTCGCATCGAGCGCGCCGCGCACGCGGATCAGCTGGGCGGTGCCTTTCGGCTCCCAGCCCGCTTCCTGATCCCGCATCAGTTGCACGCGCACCGGTCGGCCGACCGCCTGCGACAGCAGCGCGGCGTCGGCGCTCACGTCGTCTGCGCAGTTGCGGCCGTAGCAGCCGGACGCTTCCAGGCGCGTCACCTGGACCTGCTCGGCGGGCCGGCCGAGCAGGCGCGCGAGGTCGAGGCGCAGCGCGTGCGGATTCTGCGTGCCCGACCAGATCTCCGCGCGCGCGGCGTTCACGTCGGCCACCGCGCAGGACGGGCCGATCGACCCATGCATCTGGTACGGCCACACGTAATCGGCGTCGAGCCGCTGTGCGCCGCCCGCGAGCGTCGCGTCGAAGCCGGGCGTTTCATGCAGCGGGCGCGGCCGGGACGGGTGCGCAAGCAGTGCCTGATGCAATTGATCCGGCGCGAGGTCGGGCAGGCCCTGCCAGTCGCGCCAGCGCACCTTCAACGCGCGCATCGCGGCAATCGCCTGTTCCTCGCGCTGCGCGACCACGCCGACGAAATCGCCCTTGACCACCACCTCGACGATGCCCGGCAGGTGCGCGATCGAGGCCCGGTCGACGCCGAGCAGGGCGCGTCCGAGCGGCGCGCTGCTGTCCGCGCCCGCGTAGGGCGGCCGGATCACGCGGCCATGCAGCATGCCGGGCAGCCGCACGTCGTGTACATAGACCCGCGCGGCGCGCACCTTCGCCGGGATGTCGACGCGCGGCACGCTCGCGCCGACATAGCGGCGGCGCGCGGGCGTCGCGACGGGCGGATCGTCCGGCGCGAGCGGCACGTGCAGGTCTTCGCCGCGCACCAGCTCGCCATAGCCCACGCGTTGCGCGGGATGGTCGCGCGGATAAGCGTAGCCGTCGTCGAGCGCGAGCGCGTCGACGGGCAGCGCGAAGCGCCGCGCGGCGCGCGCCATGAGCAAGGCGCGCACCTGCATGGCCGCGCGGCGCAGCGGGACAGCGCTGACCTGGAGGGTCGCGCTGGCGATCGTCGGCCCCTGGTCCGGGGTGCGGCGCGTATCGCCGAGCACCATCGTCACCTGCGCGAACGACGCACGCAGTTCGTCGGCCACGATCTGCGCGAGCGCGGTGCGTACGCCGGTGCCGAGATCGACGTGACCGCTGAAGGCGGTGATCGTGCCGTCGGCGCCGATCGCGATGAAGCTGTCGACGCGATCCGGCGAGGGGCCGGGCGCGGCCGGCACGGCTCCGCTCGCGGAAGCCGCGCGCGCGGCCGGCGGCAGCGCGCAGCTCACGATCAGCAGGCCGCCCGCTTTCAGCAGGCGGCGACGGGTTGCCTCGAAGCGGTTCATTGCGCGCGCTCCTTCAGCAGGGCCCGCGCGTGTTCGGCGGCATCGAGGATCTCGAGGTGCGCGCCGCAGCGGCACAGGTTGCCGTTCAGCTCGCTGACGATGTCGTCGCGGCTCGCGTCCGGCTCGCGGGCGAACAGTGCCGCCAGCGTCATGATCATGCCGTTCGAGCAGTAGCCGCACTGCATGGCCTGCCGGTCGACGAACGCCTGCTGGACCGGATGCAGCCGCTCGCCGCTCGACAAGCCTTCGAGCGTCGTGACCCGGCGGCCGCTCACCGCCGCGAGCGGCATCACGCAGGCGCGCGTGGCGACGCCGTCGAGCAGGACCGTGCATGCGCCGCATTGGGCGAGGCCGCAGCCGAACTTCGGCCCGTTCAGCCCGAGATCGTTGCGTAAGGCGTAGAGCAGCGGCGTGGCGCCGTCCGCGGCGTCGAGCCGCACTTCGCGGCCGTTGATGTGAAACGCGATCGACGATGACATCGGGATACCTTGTATTGAGTGTTGTTCTAATCGGTAGGGCGCGCGGCGACGCGTGGCCGGTTCGTCGGGCCGAGTTGCTCGGTCGTGGCGGCGCGGTGGGGATTATTTCATGCGCGGGTGCGGACCGGGGCCGACGGCGACGCGGCGACGCACGGGGCGGCCGGTGCGCGTCGCGGGGAAATGCAAGAGGGGGGCCGTGCGGGCGGATCGAGGCGCGCTTTTTTCAGCGCGGCGAAGTGCTCGCGCGTGCGGCTGTTGCCGGGACGCATGGACACTTTGCATGTGCCGCCGTGCGTCGCGTCGTGTCGTGTCGCACGGTGCGAACTCTTTCGGTTTCAGCGCGGCGGATTCAGATATGCCACAGCTTCGCGGTATCGAGCAGGCGCGCGCGCAGCGCCTCGATTTCCCGATCCAGCGTGATCGACAGCGATACGAAGCCGGACAGCCGCGCGGGCGTATCGTCGGGCGGCGCGCCGGCGGGCGGGATCGCCGCCGGCTGGAGCCGGCCGAGCGCGCCGAATTTCAGCGCGCGTCCGGCGCCCACCAGCATCGCGCGGATGCGCCGGCTGTCGTTCGCGAGCGTGTCGACGGCGTAGTTTCGCCCGACGAGGTCGTCCGGCGCCGGTTGCGCGCCGGACAGCATTTCCAGTGTGCTGATGCAGCGGCGCAACCCGAGCTGGATCGCTTCGATCTGCGCGAGCGGCATCCCGGTCTCCTTCGCGACCGACGGCATCAGCGAACGCAATTGCACGAGCAGCGCGCTGATGCGGGCCATGTCCTTCAGGTGCGCGGCGTCGTCGACCGGTTGCGCCGCGGCGATGCGCGCATAGACGATGGAACAGCCGCGCAGCGCGTCGGCGAGCGCGTAGCGCCACGAATAGGTGGCGTAGAGCGGCAGCGCGAACGAAAACGCGAGCGCGATCGCGATGCCCGCGAGTACGTTGACCGCGCGCCACAGCCCGTCCGCGATTTCGTTGTCGCCATGTCCGGCGACGATCACCATCGTGATCGCGGACAGCAACGCGATATAGCCGGCCTTGCCGATCGCGTGATACGCGCACAGCCCGCAGGCGAGCGCCATCAGGAGCGGGGTGAGCAGCGACCAGCCGGAGGCGGATTGCAGCACGATCAGCGACAGCCCGGCCGCCGCGCCGATCACGGTGCCGAGCGCGCGCTCGGCGGCCTTCTTGCGGATGTTGCCATGGTGCTGCAGGCCGCCGATCACGATCAGCACGGTGATGCTGGCCCATTCGCCGTGCGGCATGCGCAGCGCGCTCGTCAGCGCGATCGAGACCAGCACGCTCAACGCGACACGGGCGGCGTGGATCAGCTTCGCGTGGCGATAGCGGCGATACGGGTCGAGCAGCGGCCGCAGGGCGGCGCGCCAGAAGGGAAGCGTGGACGGCATCATGATCTCGGGCGGCCTGCAAGGACAGCCTGTAAGGAAATTCGCAGCACGAATTTTCTCACAGGCGGAACCGGCCGCCGGGCGCGCGCCGCGAGGCAGCCTATTCGAAGGCGGGAAACCCCGCGCGGCCTTGCGTGAGATCGAGCAGGGCCGCGCGCGCCGCGTCCTGCGCCGTGGCCGGCAAGGTGATCACGAGCCGCACCGTCATCGTGTAGGCGCTGTCGACGAGCGTGTAGCCCTCCTGCTCGATCCAGCGCCGGATGCGCGCCTCGTCGGGGTAGCCGAGTTCGATCGCGAGCCGCGCGAGCGTGATGCGCTCGATCCGTTCCGCGTTCAGCAGCGCGGCGGCGATCGCATCGGTGTAGGCGCGCACGAGGCCGCCCGCGCCGAGCTTCACGCCGCCGTAGTAGCGCACCACCGCCGCGAGCACGCCGTCCAGGTCGTGGTGGCGCAGCACTTCGAGGATCGGCCGGCCCGCGGTGCCCGACGGCTCGCCGTCGTCGGACATGCCTGACTGGCCGCCCGCGAGCAGCGCCCAGCAGACATGGGTCGCCGTCGGGTGCTCGGCGCGCAGGCGTTGCAGTTCCGCCATCGCGGCGTCGCGGTCGGCGACGGGCAGCGGCGCGGCGGGGAAGCGGCTCTTGCGGATCTCGAGTTCCCGGGTGTAGGTGGCGGCAAGCGAGTAGGTCATGTTCCGGGGGCGGTGGGGTGGGCGGCGGTCAAGGAAGTCGGGGCTTTGTGTGCGGATCGGATTGGGTTGAAGTCGACGCCGGCAATGTGGGGCTGCATGCAGCGGACGCGGTCGAGCGGGAGATTTTACCGTGGCGCGCGTCGACGCATGTCGGCAGCAGGCCGTTGCGCGGCCGGATGTTCGCGCGCTCAAGCGCTATGACGCTTGAATCTCAGGGAATCGAGCAATTTGTCAATTTCGAATTTTTATACAATAAATTCGTCGGCACATAAATCATGAATAAAAAGTGAATTTCTTTTTTTTAAGAAGTTAAATGGTTTGTTGAAAAACTTTTCGCCGATATTGGGCGGGATTGAATATTCCTCTGGATCAATTGGGACTGATACGAAATTTTGCGAGGTGTGCATCGTTAACATTGCTATGGTGTATGGGAGAGGTTACATGCAGATCTGTTGATGCGGCATCGCTTACGCGG
>NZ_JAAGNW010000043.1:20258-23322 GCF_010645215.1 Burkholderia multivorans
CGTCAGGCGATGGGGCGGTTGGAAGGTTTTTTCACGGAGCGCTGCCGAACTTCGCTGCGATTCATTATGCCTTCCCGGTGTCATTTGTCGTCATGAACCAGATACGTCATGACGCGTTACCGAACGAGTTGCGAATTCAGCTCGATCAGGCGGCACTATCCATTCAGGTTTTAATTCCAATTCCTATGGGAAGCGTGTCATGAGCAACCCGATCAAGAATATCGTCATCGTGGGCGGCGGCACCGCGGGCTGGATGGCCGCCTCCTACCTCGTCCGGGCGCTCCAGCAGCAGGCGAACATTACGCTCGTCGAGTCTGCGGCGATCCCCCGGATCGGCGTGGGCGAGGCGACCATCCCGAATTTGCAGAAGGTGTTCTTCGACTTCCTCGGGATACCGGAGCGGGAGTGGATGCCCCAGGTGAACGGCGCGTTCAAGGCCGCCATCAAGTTCGTGAACTGGAGGAAGCCTCCCGACCGCTCGCGCGACGATCACTTCTACCATCTGTTCGGCAGCGTGCCGAACTGCGACGGCGTGCCGCTTACCCACTACTGGCTGCGCAAGCGCGAACAGGGCTTCCAGCAGCCGATGGAGTACGCCTGCTACCCGCAGCCCGAGGCACTCGACGGCAAGCTGGCGCCATGCCTGTCCGACGGCACCCGCCAGATGTCCCACGCGTGGCACTTCGACGCGCACCTGGTGGCCGACTTCTTGAAGCGCTGGGCCGTCGAACGCGGGGTGAGCCGCGTGGTCGACGAGGTCGTGGAGGTGCACCTGAACGATCGCGGCCACATTGCCAGCCTGTCCACCCAGGAGGGGCGGACGCTGGAGGCGGACCTGTTCATCGACTGCTCCGGTATGCGAGGGCTCCTGATCAACCAGGCCCTGAAGGAGCCCTTCATCGACATGTCCGACTACCTGCTGTGCGACAGTGCCGTCGCCAGCGCCGTGCCCAATGCCGACGCGCGCGAGGGGATCGAACCGTACACCTCCTCGATCGCGATGAACTCAGGATGGACCTGGAAGATTCCGATGCTGGGCCGGTTCGGCAGCGGCTACGTCTTTTCGAGCAAGTTCACCTCGCGCGACCAGGCCACCGCCGACTTCCTCGACCTCTGGGGCCTCTCGGACAAGCAGCCGCTCAACCAGATCAAGTTCCGGGTCGGGCGCAACGGGCGGGCGTGGGTCAACAACTGCGTCGCCATCGGGCTGTCGTCGTGCTTTTTGGAGCCCCTGGAATCGACGGGAATCTACTTCATCTACGCGGCGCTCTACCAGCTCGTGAAGCACTTCCCCGATACCTCGTTCGATCCGCGCTTGACCGACGCATTCAACGCCGAGATCGTCCACATGTTCGACGACTGCCGGGATTTCGTCCAGGCGCACTATTTCACCACGTCGCGCGAAGACACGCCGTTCTGGCGCGCGAACCGGCACGACCTGCGGCTCTCGGACGCCATCAAGGAGAAGGTCGAGCGCTACAAGGCGGGACTGCCGCTGACCACCACGTCGTTCGACGATTCCACGTACTACGAAACCTTCGACTACGAATTCAAGAACTTCTGGCTCAACGGAAACTACTACTGCGTCTTTGCGGGCCTGGGCATGCTGCCCGACCGGTCGCTGCCGCTCTTGCAGCACCGGCCGGAATCGATCGAGAAGGCCGAGGCGATGTTCGCCCGCATCCGGCGCGAGGCCGAGCGTCTGCGCACGAGCCTGCCGACGAACTACGACTATCTGCGGTCGCTGCGCGAGGGTGCCGCGGGGCTGTCTCGCAGCCAGCCCGGGCCGACGTTCGCGGCGCCGGAAATCCTGTAGTGAAGCGCGCCCTGGACCGGGTATGCGCATACGCGGCCACGCACGCCGCGGTGGCGGCCTGCGATCCGCTGCGGGCGCGCGCGCTCGTTCTGCAACTGCCGGGCCTGAACCGTAAAAAGGACGTGCCCGGCATCGTCGGCCTGTTGCGCGAGTTCCTCCCGGCGCGCGGCGTGCCCTCCGGCTGGAGCTTCGTCGAAGCCGCCGCCGCGATGCGGGACATCGGCTTCTTCCTGGGGTCGCTCAAGCGGCACGGACACGAGCCCGTGGATGTGGTGCCCGGGCTCGAGCCGGTGCTGCTCGACCTGGCGCGTGCGACCGACATGCCGCCGCGCGAGACGCTCCTGAATGTGACGGTCTGGAATCCCGCGGCGGCCGACGCGCAGCGGAGCTACACCGGGCTGCCCGACGAAGCGCACCTGCTCGAGAGCGTGCGCATCTCGGTGACGGTCGAACTGTCCGACGTGCCGCTGCGGTCGCCCGCGTTCGCGGAGGGGTGCGACGAACTGGCGACCTATCTTCAGAAAATGGTCGAATCGATCGTTTACGCATTCCGCTTCATCTCGGTGCAGGTCTTCTACGACGAGCTTCGCCCCTTCTACGAACCGATTCGGGTCGGGGGCCAGAGCTACCTCGGCCCCGGTGCCGTGGAAATGCCCCTCTTCGTGCTGGAGCACGTCCTGTGGGGCTCGCAATCGGACCACCAGGGGTATCTGGAATTCAAGGAGACATACCTGCCCTACGTGCTTCCCGCGTTCAGGGCGGTCTACGCCCGGTTCGCCGGGGAGCCGGCGCTCCTCGACCGCGTGCTCGGCGAGGCGCAAGCGGCCGGCGCGCGGGACGAGTCCGTCGGGGCGGGATTGGCAGCCCTCGACCGGGTCTTCGAGGTCCTGCTGCGGTTCCGGGCGCCTCACCTCAAATTGGCGGGGCGGACGTATGAAGTCGGGCGAAGCGGCCCCACGATCGGCAGCGGGGGGTACGCGCCCAGCATGCTCGGCGATCTACTCACGCTCACGCGTGCCGCGCGGTCCCGCCTCCGCGCCGCGCTCGACGCACCCTGACGCCTGACGCGTGCGGCCCTGTGTTCCATCTCACCAGGAGAGATTGCCCCCATGACTCAGAACAGCTCCGCGAACGGGTGCGACAGCAAGCACTTCGATGTGATCATCCTCGGTTCGGGCATGTCCGGCACCCAGATGGGGGCCATCCTGGCCAAACAGCAGTTTCGCGTGCTGATCATCGAGGAGTCGT
>NZ_JAAGNW010000043.1:23333-25976 GCF_010645215.1 Burkholderia multivorans
CGCCGATCGCTACGGCATTCCGGAGTTGGACCGCATCACGTCGTTCTACGCGACGCAGCGGTACGTCGCGTCGAGCACGGGCATCAAGCGCAACTTCGGCTTCGTGTTCCACAAGCCCGGCCAGGAGCACGACCCGAAGGAGTTCACGCAGTGCGTCATTCCCGAGCTGCCGTGGGGGCCGGAGAGCCATTATTACCGGCAGGACGTCGATGCCTACCTGTTGCAAGCCGCCATTAAATACGGTTGCACGGTCCGCCAGAAGACGAACGTGACCGAATACCATGCCGACAAGGACGGCGTCGCGGTGACCACCGCCCAAGGCGAACGCTTCACCGGCCGCTACATGATCGACTGCGGAGGACCGCGCGCGCCGCTCGCGACCCAGTTCAAGCTGCGCGAAGAGCCGTGTCGCTTCAAGACGCACTCGCGCAGCCTCTACACGCACATGCTCGGAGTCAAGCCGTTCGACGACATCTTCAAGGTCAAGGGGCAGCGCTGGCGCTGGCACGAGGGAACCTTGCACCACATGTTCGCGGGCGGCTGGCTCTGGGTGATTCCGTTCAACAACCACCCGCGGTCGACCAACGACCTGGTGAGCGTCGGCCTGCAGCTCGATCCGCGTGTCTACCCGAAGACGGACATCTCCGCGCAGCAGGAATTCGACGAGTTCCTCGCACGGTTCCCGAGCATCGGGGCGCAGTTCCGGGACGCCGTGCCGGTGCGCGACTGGGTCAAGACCGACCGCCTGCAATTCTCGTCGAGCGCGTGCATCGGCGACCGCTACTGCCTGATGCTGCATGCGAACGGGTTCATCGACCCGCTCTTCTCCCGGGGGCTCGAGAACACCGCGGTGACCATCCACGCGCTCGCGGCGCGTCTCATCAAGGCGCTGCGCGACGACGACTTCTCCCCCGAGCGCTTCGAGTACATCGAGCGCCTGCAGCAGAAGCTCCTGGACCACAACGACGACTTCGTCAGCTGCTGCTACACGGCGTTCTCGGACTTCCGCCTGTGGGACGCGTTCCACAGGCTGTGGGCGGTCGGCACGATCCTCGGGCAGTTCCGGCTCGTGCAAGCCCACGCGAGGTTCCGCGCGTCGCGTGACGAGGGCGACCTCGACCACCTCGACAACGACCCCCCGTACCTCGGTTACCTGTGCGCGGACATGGAGGGGTACTACCAGTTGTTCAACGACGCCAAAGCCGAGGTCGAGGCCGTGAGCGCCGGGCGCAAGCCGGCCGAGGAGGCTGCGGCGCGGATCCACGCCCTCATCGACGAACGAGATTTCGCCAGGCCGATGTTCGGCTTCGGCTACTGCATCACCGGGGCCAAGCCGCAGCTCAACAACTCGAAATACGCCCTGCTGCCGGCGATGAAGCTGATGCACTGGACGCAAACCAGCGCGCCGGCGGAGGTGAAAAAGTACTTCGACTACAACCCGATGTTCGCGCTGCTCAAGGCGTACGTCACGACCCGCATCGGCTTGGCGTTGAAGTAGGCGGCCGATGCCGACACGAAAACGATGAACGACGTTCAATTGGATCAAGCGGACACCAGGGAGCATTCCCCGGGGGCGTACGACGCGACCACGCGCGTCGCCGCGAGCTGGTATGTCGCGATGCGCGCGGACGACCTCAAGGACAAGCCGACGGAGCTGACGCTCTTCGGCCGTCCGTGCGTGGCGTGGCGCGGCGCGACGGGGCGGGCCGTGGTGATGGACCGCCACTGCTCGCACCTCGGCGCGAACCTGGCCGACGGGCGGGTCGAGGACGGGTGCATCCAGTGCCCGTTCCACCACTGGCGGTACGACGAGCAGGGCCAGTGCGTTCACATCCCCGGCCACAGCCCGGCGGTGCACCGGCTGGAGCCCGTCCCGCGCGGGGCGCGCCAGCCGACGTGGGTCACCGCCGAGCGATATGGTTACGTATGGGTCTGGTACGGCTCCCCGCAGCCGCTGCACCCGCTGCCCGAAATCGCCGCGGCCGACGTCGACAACGGCGACTTCATGCACCTGCACTTCGCGTTCGAGACGACGACGGCAGTCTTGCGGATCGTCGAGAACTTCTACGACGCGCAGCATGCGACCCCCGTGCACGCGCTCCCGGTCTCGGCCTTCGAGCTCAAGCTCTTCGACGATTGGCGCCGGTGGCCGGAGGTCGAGCCGCTGGCCCGGGCGGGCGCGTGGTTCGGCGCCGGGATCGACTTCACCGTGGACCGGTACTTCGGGCCCCTCGGCATACTGTCGCGCGCGCTCGGCCTGAACATGTCGCAGATGAACCTGCACTTCGATGGCTACCCCGGCGGGTGCGTCATGACCGTCGCCCTGGACGGAGACTTCAAATACCAGCTGCTCCAGTGCGTGACGCCGGTGAGCGACGGCAAGAACGTCATGCACATGCTCATCTCGATCAAGAAAGTGGGCGGCGCGCTGCGCCGCGCGACCGATTTCGTGCTGTTCGGGTTGCAGACCAGACAGGCCGCGGGGTACGACGTCAAAATCTGGAACGGGATGAAGCCGGACGGCGGCGGCGCGTACAGCAAGTACGACAAGCTCGTGCTCAAGTACCGCGCGTTCTACCGGGGCTGGGTCGACCGCGTCGCCGAGGCGAGCGCTCGACCGCGCCGCGGCGAGTGAGCGGCGAT
>NZ_JAAGNW010000043.1:25986-28828 GCF_010645215.1 Burkholderia multivorans
TCGACTTCATTCATAGGTTCATGACAGGCACGGGCCGCACGTGCCGCCGCGATCCGCGCTCAGGTCAGGCGGGCTTCGACTCGGGCCGCCCGGGCAGCACGTCGTGCAGGATGAAGTGCCGGCGCTGCTTGCGATGCAGGAACGGATCGTTGATCGTCAGGCGCGCGTTGGCCTTGCCCGGCGTTTCGCGCGTATGGATGGGCCGGAATTCGGATTCGAAACTCACGACGGCTTCTTGTCCTGGGGGGTGAGTCCGGCTGCGGGCTGTGCGCGATCGGCGCGGGCGAACAGCGCGCGCGCCTTGGCTACCGGGCGTCCGTCGGCGGCGAGGGCGGCGTCGGCGAAGGCCAGGTGCTTGCCCACCTTGTTGACGGTGACGTGCGACTCGACCCAGCTGCCCAGCGCCGCCGCGTCCAGGTAGTCGATCGTCAGGCTGGCCGTGACCATGCTCAGCATGGGTTCGCACGAGAAGGCCGTGACGTAGCCGAGCGAGACGTCGGCGAGCGTGGCGATCAGGCCGCCGTGCAGCGTCGATACGCTGTTGAGGTGTTGTTCCAGCACGCGCAGGCCGAGGCTGAAGCCCGTGTCGCTCGGACGGTAGAACAGCGGCCCCACCAGATCGAGGAAAGGGCTGCTGCGAGACAGCGGCAAATAGCCGTCCGGCGGCGCGGCGGAGGTCGAGGCGGGGTTGGCATCTGTCGAGTCGTGAGGCATGGTCATCCTTCGTCTAGCGCTGATGAAAGCAAACTCGGGATCGTCATGCCGGATGGAGCGGGCCATCCGGAGACGTATCGATATTCGGCGCGGCGCGGATGGGCCGCTTCATCTCGATCGGGATTTGCCATCGATTAACCATTGCGATGCGGCTTCGTGAACGTCAATGCCCATGTACCGGCGTGATGCGCACGATTTCAGCCATCGGACGACACGTGTTGCACGACGACATCCACGGGGCCATGATGCGCCGCGCGGCATGCTGAATGCGAAGCGGGACGGTTTCCCGACAGCGTCTGCATGGGAATGTCCGCCAGGCAAGTCTGATTCTGTCCGTTGGCAACAGGCGGCCGCGAACGGCCGCTTTTCCGCTTGGATAGGCCGGGCCGTCGACGGTGAGCAACGGTCATCCGGGCTGCTGATTCATTACCTGGCGCGAACTGATGGATCGTCTCGAAATCGGGGGCATTGCAGCTTTGCGATTGTCGGCGCAAGCGGTTGACGACCCGTCTTATCTAGTAATTGTCGGGATGATTGGACCTGACATTGGATGCTCAAAATAGCTGCCCGAATGGGCAGGGTGCCGGTGGATTTGCATATGGTGCAATAGCATTGCGCGTGGAGAAAATAAAAGGATCGGAATTGCGAATATTTCAACGTTCGCGCTATTTTCATGGCGATTTTTTGATGAAACGGCGTTGGCGGGTCGAAAAAATAAATGAATGAAAGGCGCAGTGCGTTGCTTGACGGCACGATTATTTCATTTTCATTTCCTGCCGGATCGCGACTCAGGAATAGGGCAACGGAATGAGTGCGGATCGGTATTCGTCGCGCATTTGCCGCGGCGCGGTTTGCGCGGGCCGATTCAGGTAACGTTGAGCCTGTTACGCGAAATACCCGGACACAAGCATCGCGCCACTCGAGCAGCCGCCCCGGCCGAAGGGCGGAACCCCGCGCCCCGCCCGTGCGACGCCTCCAATCGTGGCGACGGGCGTTGCGACCGGTGATCGCGTTCGTGGGCGCCGGACACATCCATGGCCCGCCTGGGCCCGGTTCGATCGCGAGGGTGAGGTATGCATGCGTGGAGAGAGACGTACCTGGACGCTTTTGCCGCGGCCGGATCCGAGGACGAGGTGTTTCAGGAGTTGCGGGTCGCCGCGCGGGAACTGGGCTTCGAGCGGTGTTCGTTCGGGATCCGCGTGCCCTTGCCGATCAGCAACCCGCAATTCACGCTGCAGTCGGACTATCCGGAAAAGTGGGTCGAGCGCTATGTGGGCCGCAATTATTTCGCGGTCGACCCCACGGTCCGCCATGGGCTCACCCAGACGCTTCCCCTGATCTGGCATGCCGACGGCCAGACCCGGCAGGCCGAATTCTGGGAGGAGGCCGCGCACCATGGCCTGCGCCACGGCTGGTGCATGCCCACCCGCAGCCGCGCGGGCGTGAGCGGGCTGGTGACCCTCGCGCGCTCGGCCGAGCCGGTCGACAAGCGCGAACTGGCGGACAAGGGCTACCGGATGTCGTGGTTGGCGACCGCGTTCAGCAGTGCGATGAGCGAGTACCAGCAGGGGGCGGACTACGCGGTCGAGCTGACCGCGCGCGAACGCGAAACGCTGCAGTGGTCGGCGGCCGGGAAGACCTACGCCGAAACCGGCAAGATCATGTCGATCGACGATCGGACCGTGAAGTTTCATCTCGTCAACGCGATGCGCAAGCTGAATGCGATGAACAAGACCGAGGCCGCGGTCAAGGCCGCGATCCTGGGGCTGTTGGTCTAGGCGCCGGGATTGGCGCGGCGCGCTCGCAAGCCCGAGTCGCCGTGGCGGCGGGGTGCGACGTAAGGTCGCGTCATGACGGCCCGGGCACCCGAACCCGCAGCGGCTTCGGCCGCCCATCGGCGCAGCCGACCGTCGGCCCGCCGGGCCCGCCTGAGCGCACGCCCCTCAAGCTCGCGCGCGCGCCGCCGATATCCATGCTGTCGAGCGCCGTGTCCGCTCGCGCTCTCCTATTGTGTAACGTGAGCTATTCCGATCCCCTGTTCCTGCCGACCGAGGTCCGTGCGCTGATGGACACCGTGCTGCGCAATGAGCGCACGCTGCGGCGGTTTCAGGACATCGAACTGGCGCTG
>NZ_JAAGNW010000043.1:28838-30767 GCF_010645215.1 Burkholderia multivorans
TCGAAGGCGCACGTCGCGCACATGAGCGCCGGCGACTTCTACGGCAGCGAGCGCTCGGCGCTGATCGGCGCGGCGGGGCTCGCGGCCTTCATCGACGCGTTGTTTGCGCGGTTCCCGGCGGAGTTCGCGCTCGACGCGGTGCGGGTATGGCTCGATCGCGCGCAGCCGCTCGCGGCGGAGATCGTCGACGACGCGCCGCATCCGGATGTGTCGGCGGATCTGCCGCTCGGAGCCTGGCTGATGCGGCTGACGGCCGGCGGCGCGCCGTGGCTCGGCGCGCCCGGGGCCTGGGCCGGCGCGGCGTTCGGTCCGGCCGGGCCGGCGCGCGTGGCGAGCGCGATCGTGCTGCCGCTGCGGCTCGGCGACGATCGCGCCGCCCGCACGATCGGCTGCCTGTGCCTGGGCAGCGCCGATCCGGAGCGGTTCGCGCCGGGCATGGCGACCGATCTGCTGGAGCGCTTCGCGCGCATCGTTGCCGCGAGCCTCGACAATGTCGCGCACCGCGAGCGCCTGCAACGCCTCGGCATCACCGATGCGCTGACGGGGCTCGCGAACCGCCGCTACTTCGACGAGCGTTTGCGGGAGGCGGTGCTCGGGGCGGCGCGCCGGCAGGAGACGATCGCCTGCCTGTTCTTCGACATCGACCGCTTCAAGCAGATCAACGATGAGCATGGCCATGCGGTGGGCGACCGTGTGCTGGTGGCGGTCGCGCACTGCGCGCGTTCGCAGCTGCGGGCGGGCGACACGCTCGTGCGCTACGGCGGCGAGGAGTTCGCGGTGCTGCTGTTGCGCACCGCGCGCAACGAAGCGACGGTGGTGGCCGAACGGGTTCGGCACGCGGTCGCCGCGCTCGAACTGGATGTGTCCGACATGCATCCGACGGCGCTGCGGGTGACGGTGTCGATCGGCGTGTCGGTGCGCACGATCGAGGAGCCGGTCGACGCGGCGGGCGCGGTCGCGCGGCTGCTGGATGCGGCGGATGCCGCAATGTATCGCGCGAAGCGCAACGGCCGCGACCGGGTCGAATTCGCCTAGGGCGTGCTCACGCCATATCGATGCGGGGTTCTGCCCGGGGAGGGAAATTTCCGAAGCCCGATTTCGACGGATCGCGCGTGGCCTGATACGGGGTTACAACTACAACACCTTTATGCAGGTTGCTGATCTTTCAGCCAATCGCGCAGCGCGTTGTTCATGCGCGCCTGCCAGCGAGCTTTGTTGCGAGGCGTCGCTGATCATCATTGCGGTTCTCGTGGTTTAGCAGGACCCACCTGGGAAAGATGGGTCCGTGATCCCTTAGTAGGTGTAGTTAAAGATGACGGTCTCAGGGCCCGACGGTTGCAGGTTTTCGCCCGGGGTGCCGGTGATTTTATGCAATATCCGAGCCGAGGAACCCGGCCCGAATAGAAAATTGCTGAACGCCGTGGTCGTCCCCGACGTCCCGGCCGCGACGTCAATGCAGCGGGCGGGTGCCGACGTATAGGGTGCGTAGTAGCACAGCGTCGGCAGGTCCGATGTCGCACCCGAATACGATGCCACCGAATATTGAATGGTCGTCAGCCTAGTAGTAATCCCAAGTCCGGTGTGTCCATTGAAATCGGAAAAAAGGAGGCCAAAGTATTCGCCCGCGACCATCCCCGTGCCGTTTGAAAAAATAAAGACATTTGCCGGCGCTACTTGCTTTGCGATCGAGCTGGTGCCAGCAGCATGGGATGCCGACGCAGCGCCGATCATCAAGGAAGAGAGAACCAGCAATTTTTTTAGAGAATTATTTTTCACGGCATGTTCCTTTATTAATTATGGCGTTTTTTTAATAACTATCACCAGTTGCTCCTGGCCAATGAATTCGGAGCAGCTTGCTCTCATGTAAACGGTTGGCGGGGAGTGAACTTTAGTGGCTTTTTGAAATTAACTTGTGCGCGATCCATCGAT
>NZ_JAAGNW010000043.1:30777-33826 GCF_010645215.1 Burkholderia multivorans
GATGACGTCTCTCCGAGGGTACGCGCTGGTACGGTGTGTGGGCGACCAGCCGGCCATCGTAGCCCCCAAAAACTCGTCAGCGCTTGCGAAGTAAAGAGGTCATTTTGCCGGTTCGCATTCACTCGAAAGATGCGAACCCTTGTGAATTCAGGGAATTGCCCGTAGCGAATTGAAGTTGTCACTGTCCGCCGCATTGCGAAGACCGGTGTCAACTTCTCTGCTGTCGAAGTCGGTTAATTCCGCACCAGTGCGCGGATAGCCGAGCAGACTCGACGGCGTGACGGTGGGCAGATGCTCGAGCAGCATGCGCTCGATGATGGCGAGCACGTGGGCGCTGTACCGGGCGCGCAGTCGGTGCCGACGTTCGGGTTTCCACTTCGCGCTGCGCGCCTCGGCCGCGAACAGCTCTTCGTCGTATTTGCGTCGGCCATCACGCTTACGATCAACGACCAGCCGATCCCGACCGGACAGCGCGCCTGCACCGATGCGGATGCCGCACCGTGGGACGACATGCGGAGATAGCTTGTCCCGATGCGGCGTGCCTGAACGTCTCGGCCGGTAAGCCGGGTTTATTTAATATTATCCTTGAGATTCTTGAGGATAATGTAGAACCAGTTGGTGTTCTGGCTGTTGTTCAATGCCTGGATCTTGCTCCAGTCCCTGTCGAGATTCCAGATCGAACCGGTTGCGAGTTCATTGTCTTTCGGGCAATTGGGATATTTTTTGTAAATATCCTTGTAGGTCTTGATTGTCCCGTTGGCAACGGCGGCAGCTGCGTCGACGCCCGTCCTGATGTTGGCAATTGCCTTGCTGCTGATTTCGCTGAATACCGCATTCGAGAACTGGTAGTAGACGCCGTAATACTCGTTGTTGCCCGTCCCGTCATGCCACTCTTTCGGCGTCAATTTCCCGTCGAAATTGCGAAGCTCGACGCCGGTCTCCTCCTGGAATTCGTTTGCCGCGCCGATCGCCGGATCGCCGCCTGCCGCGAGCGCTCCGCCGGGCAGCGCAGATTCTCCAGGGCCGTTCTTGATCGGGAAGCCGCTCGGATAGATGGTGCCGTTGCCGCTGTTGTCGGTATGAAAAAAGTACCCCTTGATATTCTTGACGGCAATGAAGAAATTCTTCGAGTTGTCATACACGACAGCATATGTCTGAGCCATGTTTTTCCTTTCACTTCGGATCGGGTTGATGGGACGCTGCTGCAATGCATATAGGATGATAGCGTCTGCCTGAAATTTCGCCAGACTCGATCGGTATGCGGTTTGATATGAAAACCATTTTCTAATATTTTATTTATTTTGAATTTCGATGCCGGTCGTTGATGTTTTTGAAAATGCTCCTGATGTCTGTCGGGCCGGGTTGTGGCGGGCGGCTCGCATGGGCGAAATGAGTAAATTGCGCTTTGCCGAAATACCCCGGAACAAGCGAACGCGCGATTCCTGCACTTTTCATTGCAAGCGCCGCGTACCCTGTCGGCGGGCGCGATGTCGCTGATCCGTGTTTCCCCAGGGCGTGCCCACCCCCCGAAGCCCAAAGCAGGGTCGGATCGTCCGCCGCTCGCCGTCATCGGCCCGCCGCGACCCAGTGATATTTTGATTTGCGCGCCCATTTGCCGCGCTGATCCCTTATCCTTGTCGGCTTACTAAAACATTACGTTCAAATGGAGCGCGGATGCCTCATGACGTCAGCCTGATTGCGTTGCTCGCGACCGGTTTCGGTCTCGCGATGATCTTCGGTTACCTTGCCTCGCTCCTGAAGATGCCGCCGCTCGTCGGCTATCTGCTGGCGGGCATCGTGATCGGGCCGGGTACGCCCGGCTTCGTCGGCGATCTCGCGCTCGCGCAGCAGCTGGCTGAAATCGGCGTGATGTTGCTGATGTTCGGCGTCGGGCTGCATTTCTCGCTGGGCGACCTGCTCGCGGTGCGCAAGATCGCGCTGCCGGGCGCGATCTTCCAGATCGGCGTCGCGGCCGCGCTCGGCTGCGGGCTCGCGCTGCTGTGGGGCTGGAACATCGGCGGCGCGCTGGTGTTCGGGCTGTCGCTGTCGGTCGCGAGCACGGTGGTGCTGCTGCGGGCGCTGGAGGGGCGCGGGCTCGTCGAGTCGGTGAACGGGCGGATCGCGGTCGGCTGGCTGGTCGTCGAGGATCTCGTGATGGTGCTCGTGCTCGTGCTGCTGCCGCCGCTCGCCGGCCTGCTCGGCGGCGCGATGCCCGACGCCGCGCACGGCGGCGGCCCGGGCGGTAGCCTGTGGGGCACCCTCGGCATCACGCTGCTGAAGGTCGGCGCATTCATCGCATTGATGCTGGTGGTCGGCAAGCGGGTCTTCCCGCGCATCCTGTGGCTGGTCGCGCGCACCGGCTCGCGCGAGCTGTTCACGCTGTGCATGATCGCGGCGGCCGTCGGCGTCGCGTTCGGCGCGGCCAAGCTGTTCGACGTGTCGTTCGCGCTCGGCGCGTTCTTCGCCGGCATGATGATGCGCGAGTCCGAGTTCAGCCGCCGCGCCGCCGACGAAACCCTGCCGCTGCGCGACGCCTTCTCGGTGCTGTTCTTCATCTCGGTCGGGATGCTGTTCGACCCGGGCATCCTCATCAACGAGCCGCTGCACGTGATCGAGGTCGCGGCGATCGTCGTGATCGGCAAGACCCTGGCCGCCGTCGCGCTCGTGCTCGCGTTCCGCTATCCGCTCAACACCGCGCTGACGGTCGGCGCGGGCCTCGCGCAGATCGGCGAGTTCTCGTTCATCCTCGCGAGCCTCGGGCGCGGCCTCGGCCTGCTGTCGGCCGAAGGGCAGAACCTGATCCTCGCGGTCGCGCTGATCTCGATCGCCCTGAATCCGCTGCTGTTCGCGATGATCGAGCCCGCGGCCGCCTGGATCCGCCGGCATTCGGCATTCGCGCGCCGCCTCGAGTCGCGCGACGATCCGCTCGCCGCGCTGCCGATGTCGACGCCGCAGACGCATCTGACCGGGCAGGTCGTGATCGTCGGCTATGGGCGGGTCGGCACCCGGATCGGGCAGGCGCTCGACGAGCGCGGCATCGCGTACGTCG
>NZ_JAAGNW010000043.1:33836-35178 GCF_010645215.1 Burkholderia multivorans
GGTGTCGGGCGATGCGATCGAGCCGATCGTGCTGGTGCAGGCGCAGATCGCGCGCGCGGGCATGCTGGTGGTCACGCTGCCCGACGTGTTCGACGTCCGGCAGATCGTCGAGATCTCGCGCACGCTCAACCCGACCATCGAGATCGCGCTGTGCACCAACAGCGACGACGAGGCGTCGCTGCTCGTCAACGAGGGAATGGGCACGGTCTTCATCGGCGAGACCGAGCTGGCGCGCGGCATGACGGACCACGTGCTGTCGCGCATGACGCCGCACGTGCCCAGGCCCGCGCATTGAGCGGTGCACGGGCGGGCGCGGCCGCCGTGCGGGCCGCGCGCGGCCCTTTCAGTCGAACGATTCCAGCGTCAGTTCCTGCGCCATCACCCGGTTGCCGGCGAGCAGCCCGCCGTCCACCGGCAGCGCAACGCCCGTGATCACGCGCGCGGCCGGCGACGACAGGAACAGCGCGGCCTGCGCGACGTCGTCCGGCGTCGCGAAATCATCGAGCGGGTACCACTTCTTCAGTTCGTCGAACACGCGCGGGTTCTGCTTCACGCGCGCTTCCCACGCGGGCGTCCTGACCGTGCCCGGACACACGATGTTCGCACGCACGCCGCGGCGGCCGTATTCGATCGCGAGCGACTTCGTGTAGCTGACGAGGCCGGCCTTCGCGGCGCTGTAGGCCGGGTGGCCGAGCGCGTTCATGCCGTTGACCGAGCCGATCACCGTGATCGCGCCGCGACCGCCCGCGAGCATGGCGGGCAGCACCGCCTCCACGCTCACGTAGGTCGCGGTCAGGTTCGCGTCGAGATCGGCGCGCCACGATGCGATCGTGGTGTTGCGCAGGGTCGTCGACGCGGCGGTGCCCGCGTTGGCGACCAGCACGTCGACCGCCGGATGCGCGGCAAGCGCCGCCCTCAGCCGGGCGGGGTCGGTAAGGTCGTCGACGATCGGATGGACGTCGGCGGGGCCGAGCGCGTCGAGGAACGCGCGCAGCGCGGCCGCGTCGCGATCGAGCGCGAGCACGCGGTCGCCGGCCGCGGCGAAGCAGCGGGTCAGCGCCTGGCCGATGCCGCCGGCGGCGCCCGTGATCAAGGTGGTGCGGGGAGTCGTCATGTCGGTTCCTTGCCTCGCGTGCTCACAGGCCCAGCGACGCGCGCGCCTGTTTTTCGTTGTCGCGCGTGATCAGCGTGCCCGAGGTCAGCACGACGGGCGGCGGCGCCTGGTTCTTCGTGATCCAGTCGTACATGTTGACCGACGTGTCGTAACCGTGCTGGCGCGGATTCAGCAGGATCGAACCGTAGAAGCCCGTCGGCTTCGGCTTGGCGAATTCGTTCATCGCGA
>NZ_JAAGNW010000043.1:35188-38203 GCF_010645215.1 Burkholderia multivorans
CTGGCTGCCGTTGATGCCGACCGCGACCATGCTGTCCGCGCCGATTCCGCGCCCTTCGGCCGCGCGCACCGCGCCGACCGTGGTGTCGTCGTTCGAGCCGAATGCGACCCAGTGCTTGAAGTTCTGGTGCTTGGTCAGCGCGATGTTCGCCGCGTTGAACGCGCCTTCGGTGTCGGCCGTCATTTCGGGCGCGTCGATCACGTTCGCGGCAGGGAAGCCGGCGGCCTTCAACGCGTCGACCGCGCCGGTGGTGCGCTCGCGCGCGGTCGGCAACTGGTCGTAGGCGAGCCGGATGATGCCGACCTCGGCGGGATTCCAGCCGCGCCGCCGGGTCTCGGCGGCGATCGCCTGGCCGACCTGCTGGCCGATCTTGTACGCGGAGATGCCCATGTGCGGCACGTTGGCGAGGGGCGCGCCCTTGCCGTCGACGAGCTGGTCGTCGACCGACATCAGCTTCATGTCGTAGCGCTTCGCCTTGGCGACGATGCCCGGCCCGAGCTTCACGTCGGGCGCGCAGATGATCACGCCCTGCGCCTTCTGCGCGGCGAGGCTGTCGAGCGCGGTGGAGACTTTCTCGCCGCTCGGCGCGGCGATCTTGACCAGCGTGAAATGCTTGTCCTTGGCGGCCTGCTCGGCGAAGCGCCATTCGTCCTGGAACCAGGGGTCGTCGGGCTGCTTCACGATGAAGCCGATCTTGACGGGGGCCGCGTCCGCCAGCGCGGCGACGGGGGCCGACAGACATGCGCCGGCGGCGATGCCGGCCAGCACCCGCTTGGTCCAGTGAAATCCCATGGTGTCTCTCTCCTGAGCGCCTGATTTTGGAAGGACCGCGCGGGCGGCCGCACGGACGTCGCGCGAGGGCGTCCGTGGTGCGGGAGATTGTAGGAGGGGGCGGCTCGCCGCTCAAATATTGCGCGGCGATCCTAAAGAATGGGATGAGGGTTCAGGCTTTCGGCTTGGCGGCCGCCTTCGCGGCTGCCTTGGTCGGGCCGGGCGGCGCGTCGGGCGGTACGCCGAGCAGCTGCAGCGCGCCGCTCGTGACGCCGGAGAACACCGGGCCCGCGACCGTGCCGCCATAGTAGCTGCGGCCGGCCGGCTCGTCGATCATGACCGCGACGATCAGGCGCGGGTTGCTCATCGGCGCCATGCCGGCGAACAGCGCGCGGTACTTGCCTTTCGCGTACGACGCGCCGACCTGCTTGCGCGCGGTGCCGGTCTTGCCGCCGATCCGATAGCCGTCGACGCGCGCGGCGCGCCCGGTGCCGCCTTCGCCCGCGGCCATCTCCAGCATCGAGCGGATAGCCGCGGCGGTGGCGGGCGAGGTCACGCGGTGGCCGCGCTGCGCTTCGAGCGCGTGCATGTCGGTGTTGTTCCGCAGCAGCGAGACCGGGTGGATCGTGCCGTCGCCCGCGTACGCGGTGTAGACCTGCGCGATCTGCAGCAGCGACATCGACAGCCCGTAGCCGTACGCCATCGTCGCCTGCTCGATCGGCCGCCAGCGCTTGTAGGGGCGCAGGCGACCCGAGGCGACGCCCGGGAAGGTCAGCTCCGGCGCGCGGCCGATGCCGTATTCCTGGTACTTGTTCCAGATGGTCTCGGAGGGCAGGTTCAGCGCAAGCTTGGCGAGCGCGACGTTGCTCGACTTCTGCAGCGCCTGCGCGACCGTGAGCGAGCCGTGGTTCGAGGTGTCGTGGATGATCGCGGGGCCGATCTTGAAGGTGCCGGGCGAGGTGTTGATGAGGGTCTGCGGGCCGACCTTGCCCTCGTCGATCGACAGCGCAACCACCACCGGCTTGATCGTCGAGCCGGGCTCGAAGGTATCGATCACCGCGCGGTTGCGCAACTGCTGGCCGGTCAGGCGGGCGCGGTCGTTGGGATCGAAGGTCGGGTAGTTGGCGAGCGCGAGGATCTCGCCGTTCTGCGCGTCGAGCACGACGACACTGCCCGCCTGCGCGTTGTTCGCGAGGATCGCCGACTTCAGCTGCGCGTAGGCGAGCTGCTGGATCCGCCGGTCGATCGTCAGCTCGATGGTGGCGCCGTGCTGGGCGGGCACGAGCGGGCGCGTGTCGGACACGATCCGGCCGAGCCGGTCGCGGATCACCTCGCGCTGCCCGGCGGTGCCGGACAGGCGGTCGTTGGTGGCCAGCTCGACGCCTTCCTGGCCGTGATCCTCGACGTTCGTGAAGCCGACCACGTGCGCGGCCGATTCGCCTTCCGGATAGAAGCGCTTGGAATCCGCGACCTGGGTGAGGCCTTCGAGACCGAGCTTGTCGATCCGGCCGGCGGTCTCGGGATCGATCTGGCGCTTGAGCAGCACGAAGCTGCGCTCGTTGTTCAGGCGGCGCTTGAGTTCGGGGAGCGGCATGTCGAGCAGCTTGGCGAGCGCGGGGTACGCGGTTTCGTCGACCTGCTTGGGATTCGCCCAGATTTCGTAGGTGGACAGACTGACGGCGAGCATCGCGCCGTTGCGGTCGACGATGCGGCCGCGCATCGCATCGAGTTCGATGGTGCGCTGGTAGCGTTTCTGGCCCTGGCCGGCGTAGAAGTCCTGATTGGCGATCTGGACCCAGAAGGCGCGCGCGATCAGCGCGGCGAAGGCGAGAAACACGAGGATCACGACGAACTTCGAGCGCCACATCGGCAGGCTCGCCGACAACATCGGGTTCTTCGCGACGGCGAGGTACGGCTCGGAGGCTTTCGACTTCTTGTTCAGGGTCATGGACGGGCGGGCGGACGGCAAACGCGCCCCGGTGGAGGACGCTTCTAGGGGAGGATTGTAATAAATGCGTAATCGCGATGTGTGGAAGTTGGTCGATTTCGGTTGAAACACTGTTAAATCGTGGTGGAGTACAGACAAATCTGAGGGCGGAGAGGCGGAGAGGCGGAGAGGCGGAGAGGCGGAGAGGCGGAGAGGCGGAGAGGCGGGGAGGCGGAGAGGCGGAGAGGGGGAGAGGGGGGGAGGGGGAGAGGCGGAGGGGCGGGGGGGCGGGAGGGGGGCGGGGGGGGGCGGGGAGA
>NZ_JAAGNW010000430.1 GCF_010645215.1 Burkholderia multivorans
ATGGCCGATCGCGATGTCTTCGGGCACGCCGAGGCGAACGGTGCCCGAGATCCGTCCGACTTCGAGCGCGGCGCGGGCGGCAAGGCCCAGGCCGAGCATCTTGCGCGCGTAAGGGAGCAGCACGTCGCCGGCGGCGGTCGGGGTTACGCCGCGTGGGGAGCGGTCCAGCAGGCGCTGGTTCAGTTCCTCTTCGAGGCGGCGCAATGCCATGCTGACCGCGGCCTGGGTGCGGTGCAACTGGTCGGCGGCCTCGCTGATGCTGCCGGTTTCGGCCACGACCACGAAGGTGCGCAGGAGGCTGCTGTCGAGATCTCGAACCATAAGCGTCGTTGATGCCGGTATAAAAAAATCCAGCTTATCCCAAGCGTGCAATTGTCGTTAGGATCGTTTCCGATGAGGACGACGAGGTGTGGGGATGAAAGACGATGTGTGCGCGGTGGGGGCGGTTGGCGGGAACAGCGGGCGGGCGGCGGTGCTCGTCGCGCCCCTGCTTGCCGTCGGGTCGATGCTGAGCATTCAGTTGGGAGCCGCGCTCGCGCATCCGGTGATGGAGACGTATGGCGCATTCAGTACGACGTGGCTGCGGCTGTGTATTGCAGCGGTCGTGCTGGGGGTGATCGTGCGGCCTCCTCTGCTTGCTTATTCGCGTCGGCAATGGGGCTCGGCGTTGGCGCTCGGGGTGGCGATGGCGGCAATGACGCTGTGTTTCTTTCGTGCGATCCAGCAGGTGCCGCTCGGACTCGCGGTTGCGATCGAGTTTCTGGGGCCGTTGACGGTGGCTGCGGTGGGGGTGCGGCGGCCGCTGGGGTTGGTGTGGCCTGCGATCGCAGCGGTGGGCGTGGCGCTGCTCGCGCGGCATGACGGAATGTGGGTGGCCTCGCTCGGGCAACTCGCGCTGCCGGCAGGGGCCGCGCTTGGATGGGGGGCGTATATCGTGCTGATGAAGCGCGTCGGGTCGCAGTTCGAGGGGGTGCAGGGGTTGGCTGTGTCGTTGATGGTCGCGGCTTTGGTGGCGACGCCGTTCGGGATTGCGGAAAGCGGCGCGAGGATGACGGGCGCGCAATTGGGCGCGACGGTCGGGCTCGCGGTGTTGGTGCCGTTGATGCCTTATGTGCTGGAACTGCTTGCGCTGCGGCGGATGAAGGCGGCAGCGTTCGGAATTCTGATGAGCGCGGAACCGGCGATCGGGGCGCTGATCGGGTTCGGGTTGCTCGGGCAGGCGCTGGGGTGGGGACAGTGCGTGGGGATGGGGCTGGTCGTGGGGGCAAGTGTGGCGGTGGTGGTGAGGGAGCGGGCGGGTTGAAGTGTGCGATTCGCAGACAGCATTTCACTTTTTTGAAGGCCGTTTCTTTGGCGTGTCGAAACCCGTGGCGCCCGTAGGAAACACGGGTTCCGACGCGCGCCGATGATGTTCACCGAGGATTTTGTCGATCCGCCATTCGCGGTGACGAATTCGTTCTTTCCGCTCGTCGTACGCACTGTCCACCGCTTCCGCGAGAGGTGTGATTTCACCCGGCTCCGCAATGCGGTCAACCGGAGTCTTTCCACCGAGTGAGCCGTGTGGCCGACGCCAGTTGTAGTCAAATTGCCACTCTTCGATTCGCAAGTCGATTGCCCGCTCTGTCGGGGCATGGTGGAACCAGAACTCGTTCAGGTCAGCAAGCTGCGAACGTTCAACCTTGCGATTGAGGTGCGGCGAGCGTGGTGGAATTGGGCGGAATTTAATGCACTCGTTCATCAGGCGCCGCTGCACGGATTCAGCGAAGAACTCACCGCCGCAGTCGGTCTGGATACGTTGAATCGGAAACGGCATCTCCTCGATGACGCGATCAAGGAAAAGCAGCGTATTTCGGGCATTTCTTCGAGGGTAGACGGCCAGTACACGAAACCGAGAACAGTCATCG
>NZ_JAAGNW010000431.1 GCF_010645215.1 Burkholderia multivorans
CCCACCGGCATCCAGCAGCGCAGACAGGCCCGCATGAGTGTCGGCCAGCGACGCCTCATAGTCCGGCACATCGGAAAAGTGGTATTTCAGTCGATCGATCATCGTGGGTCCTTGTTGTCGTTGTCAGGCCGCCCGGGAATGACGAAAAAGTTACAGTCGCCTCGAATTTACGTCAAGCTAAAATTTTAGTGAGACTAAAATCTCATGTGATGTGACAATTCAAAACGTGGCGGTTTCTTGCCCATCGGATTGACGATCAAAAAAAGAGGCGCGGTACAATGCACGGGCATTGCCGTCGGGACGACTTCGCTGGATAGAGTCAGACGGATGCGCGAGCGCGCGGGGGACGCGCCCGCATCGGCACGTCAGCCAACTGTCGCCTCGTGGGAGATTCATGGATTCGGACATCATGCATATCGGCGGACGCATTCGCCGCCTGCGCCGCGAGCTGAAAAAGACGCTGCTGCAAGTCGCCACCGAGGCCAACCTGTCGGTGGGCTTCCTGTCCCAGGTCGAGCGGAACCTCACGGGCATTTCCATCTCGTCGCTCGTCAACGTCGCGAAGGCGTTGCACACGCCGCTCGGCATGCTGCTCGACCAGCCGCGCCAGGACCAGCCGGACTCTCATCAGGGCAGCCGCGAATCGTATGCGATCCGCGCGACGCAACAGTGCTACGAACGCCTGTCGACCAGCTTCACGGGCAGCCAGCTCAATGCCGTCAAGGTGCAGATGAAGGAAGGCTACTGTTCGGAATGGGTCGCGCACAGCGGCGACGAGTTCGTGTTCATCCTGTCCGGCGAGGTGCGCTATACGATCGGGCGCAAGGAGTATCGGCTCGGCCCCGGCGATTCCCTGCATTTCGACGCGCACCAGCGCCACCGTCTCGCCAACCTCGGCGACGGCCCGGCCGAACTGATTGCAGTGGGCACGCTGCCGCTGTTCGACGACGACCGGCCGGAATTTCCGTCACTGCCGCAGGAGCCGCCCCCGGCCGATGCCGCGCGCCCTGCCCGCACGAAGCAGACGCGCGCCGCCGCGGCCGGAATGACGACGGCGACGTTGCGCGCGGGCAAGGTGAAGAAGGCGCGCTCGTGAAGCATCGGCCTGCGCAGATGAAACGCGGCATATCGTCTTCGGCGCACGCGCGTCGAGCATAAGCAACGCCATGCGACCAATCTTCGGGAAGCCCTCATGCCTGTCGAGCCTATCGCCGTCACCATCCGCCCGGCCACGGAAGAAGACTGGGACCTCCTGAAGGCGATCCGCCTCGCCGCGCTGCGCGACAGCCCCGCCGCGTTCGGCCTCAGTTACGCGATCGCATCGGCATACGGCGAACAGCAATGGCGCGACCGCGCGTCGAGCACGACCCAGCCCGAATTCCTGCTGGCGATCCGACAAGGGCAGGCCGTGGGCCTGATCGGCGACAGCAGCGACGCGTCGAACGAATACCACCTGATCGCAATGTGGGTGCGCCCCGAATGCCGCGGCGCGGGCATCGCCGATCGCCTCGTCAGTGCGATCAAGGCGCGCGCAGTGGAACGCGGATACCGGCGGGTCGTGCTGAGCGTCGCGCCGGACAACGCGTCGGCCGTCACGCTCTATCGGCGGCAAGGCTTCAGGTTCCTGCCGGAGTGGGAACCGCTGGCCAGCCAGCCCGGCGTCAGCGTTCAAAAGATGGAATGGCGCGACGATCACTGATGTCCGGGGAGGCGTCCCGCGCCTGCACGGCGAACGCGCCCGGGCGGCCACATTCGAGCGAGACGGACTCGACACCGCCCCCAGCCTCGACCAAGCAACCCCGCAGCTACGCCCGGATCAGCGCCCCGCGCTCGGCCAGCAGTTGCCGCAACACGCC
>NZ_JAAGNW010000432.1 GCF_010645215.1 Burkholderia multivorans
AGCAGGTACGCGGTGGCATTGTGAATCGGTCGGCCGATATGCGGCACGTCGGCATCGACAGGCAACACGCCGGAGGTTGCGACGACGGTAGCTTCAGTCGGTCCGTAGTTGTTGACCAGGGTGAGGCCGTCAGGCAATGCATCAACGCCGCCGGGGAATCGTTCACCGCCGATGAGCAGATAACGGAGGTTAGGTGGCAACTGCTTACGATCGATTGCCATGACGGCAAGCGAGGTGACGAGGAAGGAGACGTCGAGTTGCTGCTGCTGCCACCAGTCGAGCAGCGCGATCGGATCGCGAGCGGCATGCACCGGAGGCAGGACGAGGGTACCGCCGGAGAGAAGGCTGGGCCAGAGTTCCCAGGTGGTGGCGTCGAACGCCACGCCGGCCGTCATAGCTGAAGCCGATCCGGGTCGAAGCTCGAACGCATCGATATGCCAGTGACAGAGGTTGACGAGGTTGTGATGTTCAACCATCACGCCCTTGGGCACGCCAGTGGACCCCGACGTATAGATCACGTAGGCCAGATGCCGCTCATTCAACCCAGCGACAACCGGGTTATGAACCGGGTCATCAACCAGCGGATTGAGAGGCGTGCTGGATGAGTCGAACGAAGACACGGTCGGATCGATGACCGTCCGTTTGGCGAGCGCATGCGTGCCGATCGCGTTCCGTCCGGTTTCAACGACGAGAACGATGCCGGGGTCGGCGTCGTCGAGAATGTGCGCAAGCCGGTCCGCCGGGTAGGCCGGATCGAGCGGCAGATAAGCACTCCCCGCCTTGAGAATGGCGAGCATCCCGACGACCATGGCCGGCGTACGCTCGACACAAACGGCAACCGGCGTATCCAGACCTGCCCCAAGCTCGATCAAATGATGCGCGAGCCGATTGGCGCGCGCGTTCAACTCGCCATAACTGAGCGTGACGTCTCCAAACCGCACGGCAACAGCCGAAGGCATTTGCTCGGCGCGTTCTTCCACGAATCGATGCGTACAGATTTGGGTGGGGTAGTCGCGTCGCGTCTGATTCCATGTTTCGAGCAGTTGCGTGCGTTCGCGGTTTCCGATGATCTCGACCTGAGCGGTCGGCGTTGCCTTCTCAAGAACGAACGCCTTGAGCATGGCGACGAGGTAGCCGGCATGGCGTTCGATCGTGGCCCGATCGAAGAGTGCGGTAGCGTAGTTGACGACGCCGACGATCTGGCCATCGGCTTCGCCCAGATTGAGTTCGAGGTCGAACTTGACGATCTGATGCTCGACCATAACCGACGCGGCGGTGACGCCGGGTAGCTGCCAGTTGCCGATCTCGTTGCTTTGCCAGGCGAACATGACCTGGAAGAGCGGGGTGTGATCGAGATGACGCGGCGGCTGGGCGATTTCCACGACTTGCTCGAAAGGCAGATCCTGATGGTGCTGAGCATCGAGCGCGACGCGGCGGACACGCTGGACGAGTTCGGCGGGTGAAGGCAGGCCGTCGAGATCGATGCGCAGCGCGAGCGTGTTGACGAAGAAGCCGACGAGCGGTTCGATCTCGGCGCGTCCGCGGTTGGCGGAAGGCGAACCGATGACGATGTCGGACTGTCCGGAGAGGCGGGAGAGGACGGCGCTCCACGCGGCGAGGACGGTCATGAAGAGCGTGGCCTGCTGCTGTTGCGAGAATTGCCGCAGCGCGCGGGTGAGGTCGGCCTCGATATGGATGGGAACGGCCGCGCCGGCGTAGGACTGCTGAGGCGGTCGAGGCCGGTCGGTGGGGAGTTCGATACGGACTGGAGCGCCGGCGAGGGCGGTGCGCCAGAACTCGCCCTGCTCGGCGAGCCGTTCGCCGGCGAGCCATT
>NZ_JAAGNW010000433.1:0-1057 GCF_010645215.1 Burkholderia multivorans
CTCCGTCGACGGTGCGGCGCGCGACCAGCGTGAACCAGGTCGCGAGCACGAAGGGCAGGGTGAGCACGGTGAGGCCGGCGCGCAGTGCGAGCCATTGCGCGAGCGCGGCCGCGGCGACGCCGACGGCGGCCGTCGGGACGCCGCGCCCGGCCAGCGCGAGCGCGGTCAGCGCGCCGTTGAAGCCGAGCAGCCCGGTCCGCAGCGCGGCGGCGTCCGGGGCCGGCGCGCTCAGCGCAACCAGCGCGAGCGAGCCGGCGAGCGCGCCGCCGAATGCGAAGGCGGCCGCGCGTCGCGATGCGGCTGCGAGACCCAGCAACATCCACAGTCCGGCCGGCACGCCGTGCGCGAACGCGGCTTGCGCAACGCCCGCGCAACTGCCGCCGAGCGCGTCGCCGAGGGTCCAGCCCGGTGCGCCGCCTGCGTGCGGTGCGGCCGCATGGAACGGCAGCCAGCACGCGGTCACGGCGAGGCAGGGGCTCGAATACGCACAGAGCCCGCGCGTGCGCAGCCAGCCGGCGATCGGGCCGCAGGCCCAGCCCGCGAGACTCGCGGCCAGCAGCGCGAGCCCGAACCCGGCGGACGCATCCGCGACGAAACTGACGGCCGCAAGCGCGGCGAGCGCGCCGTTGAAGCCGTGCAGACCTTGCCGGCCCTCCGCGCGGTCGTGGCCGGCGAGATGCGCGACGACATTGGCGGCGGTCGCGCCGAGCAGCGCCGCGCAGGCGGCGGGCAGTCCCGTGCAGGCGAGCGCCGCGAGCACGCACGCGCCGGTCGCCGCATTGGCCTGCAACACGATCTGCCCGAGGCTGCGCAGCAGGATGCGCACTTCGGTCGGAAGCGGGACGGCGGCGGCGAGCATGGCGGACTGACGGTAGCGACGGTATGAGGAAGATCAGCCGCGAGCATAGTTCGGTGCGGCGGCGGGCGGGATGCGCAGGCGTGATACCCGCTATTTGCGCTACGATGACGCGGCGCAATCACTTGGGAGGCAGTGCAATGACGGAAGTGCGATGGGCGTCGCTGGAAGGCGGCGGAATCGAGCAACTGGCGTTCGCAT
>NZ_JAAGNW010000433.1:1142-1771 GCF_010645215.1 Burkholderia multivorans
GGGTCATCTGCGATGCGCAGTGGCGCGCGCGTCATGTCGTCGTGCGCGTGATGGGCGGCGGCGTGCTCGAGCTGCACGGCGACGGCGCGGGGCATTGGCGCGACGCGGCCGGCGCGCCGGTGCCGGCGCTCGCGGGCTGCATCGACGTCGACATCGCGGCCACGCCGTATACCAACACGCTGCCGATCCGCCGGCTTGGTCTCGCGCGCGGCGAGCGCGGGGAACTCGACGTGGCCTTCATTCCGACGCCGGACCTGAAGCCCGTGCGCGCGCGGCAGGCCTACGTCTGCCTGGAGCCGGACCGGCTGTATCGCTACGAAGGCGCGTCCGGGCGCTTCGTCGTGGATCTGCCCGTCGACGCGGATGGGCTCGTGATCGACTACGACGCGTTGTTCAAGCGCGTGTCCGCGCGCTGAGGCGCGCGTGTCCGCTGCGTCACGGGACGAACGGCCGGAAACGGGCGGCGCGTCCTGTGAGTGCGGACGTGGAGAAGGGAGGGGCCGGCGCCGCCGCCCGGTTGCCTGCGGTTCGCGATCTGCCCGGCCGAGCAGCGCCGTTCAGGCGCTGGCCTGAGCCCCCGGAGCGGGCCCCGTCGCCGCCGGCGCTTCGTGTTCGGCGACGAACCGGTC
>NZ_JAAGNW010000434.1:0-780 GCF_010645215.1 Burkholderia multivorans
CGATGGCTTGGCGATGCAAGGGATTTGTGTCGTCGAAGGTTCCGCCCGCGTCGCTGATCGCGGCGACCAGCAGTGCCTGCCACTCGGCCACCACCGGCGCCGCGGCTCGACCCGCACGCTTGCCGAGGATGGCACGCAACCGATCTTCACGCCCTTTCAGCTCTGCCAACTGCAGGGCCGGCACGGGGGTGTTGTCGACGCCAGCGACCTCGACCGCCATGATGACGCCGTCCAGTGCGCTGCGGTTCGCGCCCGGCCAGTCCGAGCCGATGACACAAGGATGGGCGAGATCGAGCGCGCCGACCCGTTGAAGCGCCTCGGGCACGCTGAGGAGCGCGTCGCCGCTTTCGGCAGCAGCGCGGAGCACGGCAACCAGGGCCGCACGAAGACGACGTGGGTCCTGCGTCGATCGGACATCCGAAGGCGCCGGCAACGGATGCTTCGCTGCAATGGTTGCATCAGGAAGCACGCCACGATCGATGATTCCGATGGAAACCGGTGCGTCATTCCAGTCCCCGAGATCGACCTCGCTCATGCGATACGGGTTCGCGAGGATGGCCTCGTCGGTGACGGTCACGGCCGTGCCCTTGGCCCGCGCCGCCGCATGGAACCAGCGGGATGCCTGTGCCGGCGTCAGCGAAAACCGCGACAGCAGCTGGAGCAAGGCGCGGCGTTCGTCGCCGAGCTGCACCCACGTCTCGCGAATCGCCTTCAGGTCATCGGCATAAGCGCGCTGCGGGGGCTTCTGCGACCCGCGAAAAATGGCATCGACGGTCGGCC
>NZ_JAAGNW010000434.1:790-1759 GCF_010645215.1 Burkholderia multivorans
CGCAGGCGCGCAACTCCAGCGCGAGCGCTGTACCGAGTCGTAGGCCAAGCGCTTCCAGCGCGGGACCCAGACCGGGAAAGGCCCCCCGATCCTGCCAGGTCTGGGCGATCTGCTGGTTGAGCCATTCCTCGCGTCGCTCCCATGGGCCGGAAGCGATCCCATGTTCACGAATCTTCCTGACCGATGCGAGGCAGCGCACGAGCGTCGACAGCGCAACGTCGGCGGGCGCAAGTTCGGCCGCATACGAGAACACGCGCGCATGGGCGGGGTCGGCCGGAACCGCAATTTCCTGTAACAGCTGTTCGCGCCGCGCGTCTTCAGTCGCGTCGCCCGTCGGCGCGAGGTACTCATGGTACGGCAGCAGAAAACCATCCGCGCCATCGGGCCGGATGGTATGGCGGATCAAAAGATCCCACATCAGTTGGGCGGGTTTGTTCTCGGCAACATCGAACGCCTTCGGTTGTCCCACGGTCGCAATCCGGCCGACGCCAACGACCAAACGCGACATCGTATCGCCGAGCGGCTGGCCTTCCTTGCAGTAGAAGAACACCAGCGAGCGCTCGGCTGTCAGGCGGCCCGAAAATAGCGTGAGGATCGCCTCCTGTCGCTCTCGTCCGAACACCCAGGGACTCGGGAACGGCGGTTCGTCGTCGGGCGGCAACGGTGACGGCAGCCGCTCATCGAGCGCATCCTGTTCACTGCGAAGCATCCACGCGAACGGCACCACGAAGGTCGCATACGGCGGAATCGTCACCGAAGTCGGCTTCAGGTGCCCGTGCGTGGAGGCCACCTTTGCCATGTTTGCATACGGATGGACGAAACGGCGCGTCCATTCGTCGTGGTTGCGTATTTCGGCGAACGTGATCAGCGATTTCGGTTGAACGTGATCAGTGGTTCCGAATGATGGTGATCGGCCGTTTCGGTCGAAGGTGATCGCCGATCACCGGTTTCCGAAACGAGCGATCATCT
>NZ_JAAGNW010000435.1 GCF_010645215.1 Burkholderia multivorans
CCCCGAACTCGCGATGCTCGCTTTGCCTGGAGTGCCGACCACCGAACAGGGCGTGCGCTACAGCGCGACCAGGGAAAAATGGGCGGCACGTCGCCGCACAAAGGGCAAGGGTCTGGAATACGCGCTCGACAGCCTGCCTGCTGAAGCACAAGCGGCGATCCGTCACCGTGCGTCGGCAGCGCTCGTCACCTCCGTCCCCGCGCAGCCGGCCAAGGCCATTATCCGCCGCGAGCAGCAATTGCAACTCGTCGAAACGGACGCGCAGCGCCTGCGCGCCGATGCGCGCAAGGGCATCTTGTCAATGCTCGACCGCATCATGGCGCAATGCCGCGTCTCGCGTGAAGCGGCGATGCACACGCTGCTTACCCAGGCCCGCCTTGGCACGCTCGACGACCACCTGACGGCCATGCTTCGCGCGGCCAAGGATGCACGCGGTCGCAAGGGCGACGAATTCCCAAGCATCCGCACGCTGAAACGCTATCTCGGCCTCGCAAAACAGGGTTCCCTCGCGCCGAAGATTCCGAAGTCGAGCTTCGTGATCCCCGAATGGGCGAAGCTGTTCCTCGAACACTATCAGCAGCCGCAGAAACCATCTGTCGAGCAAGCCTATCGTGACTTCACGACCGCATGCGCGGTGCAACGCGTCGCATACGACGTGCCGAGCGTCCATCAAGTCCGGCGATTCCTCGACAAGCTCGGCAGCGTGACGTTGCAGACCGGCCGTATGGGGTCGCGCGAGTTGAAGACCATGCTGCCGTTCATTCGCCGCACTTTCGACAAGCTGCTGCCGAACGACATCTGGTCGGCCGACGGCCATACGTTCGACGCGGAAGTACAGCACCCGCTACATGGCCGGCCGTTCCGACCGGAAATCACGTCAATCATCGACGTGGCTACGCGCCGCGCCGTCGGCATCTCGCTCGATCTTGCCGAGTCGTCGTTCGCCGTGCTCGACGCGCTGAGTACAGCCGTTCTCAAGTGCGGCGTGCCGAGCATGTTCTACGTCGACAACGGGTCCGGCTACAAGAACGCGCTCCTGAAAGACGAAGGCGTCGGCGTTCAAGGTCGCCTGGGCTTTGCCGTCACGCACTCGATTCCGTACAACTCGCAGGCGCGAGGTGTCGTCGAGCGCCTTCACCAGACGCTGTGGGTCACGGCCGCGAAGAAGCTGCCGTCGTATATGGGCGCGGACATGGACCGCCAGGCCAAGCACGTGATGTTCAAGATCACGCGCGATGCCCTCAAGCACGGCGGCGCGATCTCGCTGATGGGATGGGACGCGTTCATCCAGTTTTGCCAGGAACAGGTCGACGCGTACAACGACCGCCCTCATAGCACGCTACCCGTCATCCGTGATCCTGCCACCGGCAAGCGCCGGCACATGACACCAAATGAAGCGTGGGTGACGCATGTTGAACAAGGTTGGCAGGCCGACATGCTCGACGAACACGATGCGCGCATGGTGTTCCGGCCGCGTATCAAGCGCACCGTCGCGCGCGGCGAGGTTCGGTTCCTGAATCACCGGTATTCGAATCCGCAGGAACTGCTCGAATTCCACGACGAAGAAGTTCAAGTCGCCTACGACATCAACGATGCGCGGTTGGTGTGGATTTACGCGCTTGATGGTCGCTACATCTGCCAGGCCGAGGCCGGGGCCAACGAGCGGGATTACATGCCGCAGTCCGCTGTCGAGCAAGCGCGTGAGAAACGTGCTGATGCCCGTGCGAATCGCCTGCAGGTCAAGCTC
>NZ_JAAGNW010000436.1 GCF_010645215.1 Burkholderia multivorans
AAGATGATCGCTCGTTTCGGAAACCGGTGATCGGCGATCACCTTCGACCGAAACGGCCGATCACCATCATTCGGAACCACTGATCACGTTCAACCGAAATCGCTGATCACGTTCGCCGAAATACGCACTTTCAATCGTGAATCCTGGAGCAAGACTCTATAAACTTGTTGCAGCTGCCGGGCCCGTCCCTGCAGGCGACACAACGAATACACAATCGATCGCACGCGGCCGCCGTCGTCGCGTGCCGCCATCAATGAACCTGAGGTGACGTACCATGGATCGTATTTTCATGACCCGGACAGAAGCACTCGAACTGCTGCTCAAGGCACATCAAACCTCGGTCGACAAGATCGGCCATCCGGCAGGCAAACAGACTCCCGCCGACCATGCCGCACTCGAAGCGCTGGATCGCCTGCTGCTCGACGTCCGCGCGCGCCGGATCAACGAATTTCAGATCAGCACGACCTCGACCCAGATCTTCATCACGGACTAGCCGCGCGCCGACGCGGCATCCCGCCCGACGCGCAGAGCGGGCAACCCCATGACCATGCAGCCTCGGCGATGTTCGCGATGAAAAGAATCGGAATGGGATGTACGCTTTTTTTCCGGAATTTCGGTAAATCGAAAGCGATCACCGAGATTCCACGCAAATAAAGTTCTCGCCGCGATGCCAATCCGGCGGCATCGTCATTTCCCCGCGTCGGGACACCCCGGCGCCACGCGACAGGCGGTACGGGACCGTTCCCGCGCCGCCTCGCCACCCGCTGCGATATACGCTGGCATCGGCGGCAACGCGCTGGCGTTCGGCGCGGACGCGACGCGCAGCGGCAGCGGACTGCTGCCCGGCAATCCCCACTGGTTCTGGAGCGACCCCGATCGCTTCAATCAGCGATTCCCGGCCGACTCGACGTCAGCGGCATGTCGTTTCTCGGCATCCCCGTGATCGTGATCGGCATTGCATCGACCGCGCTGGGAATCGGCGTGACCATGCCGACGCCGGGTGTCGCGGCGGCAATGCCGGCGCAGGTGAGATCGAGTGTCTGGACCCCGCAGCGCATTCAGGATGCGCCGAGGCAGGCGGATCACGCGCAGCAGATGGCGCGCTTCCGCAGTCTGTCCAATGGGTTGAGACGCCCGTCGGCGGATCTGGCCGCGTACGCACTGGAAGGACCGCGACGTCCTCCGGGCGCTTCCGTTTGACGAGCTTGCCGTAGGCCGCATTCAGCCGGCGCTTCTGGAATGCGATTTCCTTTTCGTAGCATGGGTAGTTGTTTTCCATGCTCGTGCGTGCCATGCAGGCGTCGAACTGCGGCGAGTAACGATTCCCCTCGGCGTAGCATTTCGGTTTGCGCAGAGGACGTCCGCGTTTTCCTCGGATGGGAGGAATCGCCTCAACCAGCGCATCAAGTTGCGTGATGTCGTTGCAATTGGCGGCCGTCAGGATGACCGCGAACGGGATGCCTTGTGCGTCGACGATGAGTTGGTACTTGCTGCCGAGCTCGTGCCGGTCCGCTGGGTTCGGGCCGGTTTTTTCCCGCAAGCGTCGCGCGAACTGACGAACTGACGAACTGTCGGCAATGGCGCGTGTCATGTCGAGTTGGCCACCACGGCGCAATTCCGCCAGCAGCGTCTCGTGGATACGTTGCCAGACGCCCGCCTCTTGCCATGCAACCAGCCGCCGCCAACACGCAGTGCCTGAGCCGCAGCCCATTTCCTGCGGCAGCAGATTCCAGGCGAT
>NZ_JAAGNW010000437.1 GCF_010645215.1 Burkholderia multivorans
TCATTCGGAGATGGCAATGAAGCAACAACGACTGTCCCCCGCCGGCTGCAATCTGATCGAGGAATTCGAGAGCGATCGCCTCGAAGCGTATCCCGATCCGGCAACGGGTGGCGCACCCTGGACGATCAGTCGCGGCCACACTGGCCCTGACGTCCGCCCGGGTCTCAAGATCACTCAGGCGCAATCCGACGCGCTGTTTTCACAAGATCTCGCCTCCCGCGAGAACATCATCAACAGCCTCGATCTCGAACTGACGCAAGGCCAGTTCGACGCACTCGTGTCCTTCGTGTTCAACATCGGGCCGGGGAAGCCAGGCGTCAAAGATGGCCTGGTGTACCTGCGCACCGGTGGCCCGTCGACGCTGCTCCGGTTGCTGCGCGCGAAGAACTACGCAGGCGCGGCTGAGCAGTTCCCTCTGTGGAACAAAGCGAACGGTAAGCCGATGGCTGGCCTGACGCGTCGTCGCCTCGCCGAGCGCGCGCTGTTCCTCAAGGCGGACTAAGACGCCATGCGTTTCACGGAACTCATTACGGGTCACGACGGCAAGCTTTCGCACGCGAAGCTCTGGCCGAACATCGCGTCGGCGGTCGCAACCGGCATGTTCATCTACCAGGGCTACCGGAACCAGCTCACGTTCGATACCTGGTTGATTTATCTCGGTTGCGTCGGCGGCTACTCGGCCGTCATCCAGGCGCTCGCCGCCTGGCGCGGCCGCCCCTCGAAAGAAAGCGCAAATGATGGAAGCAATCAGTAGATACGAGAAGCTGTGCGCGGGAATGATCGCCGCTGTCTTGATCGCCTTCGCGTTCACGGAAACCTACCAGTTCGGCTATTCGGTTGCGCGTGCACATGGCGATAAGGCACTGGCCGACTATCGGGCATCCGTTGAACACGAGTCGGCATCGGCTGCTGTCGATGCGTTCGGCAAGTATGCGGCTGATGCGAATCGGGCAGCAACCGCGGAGTCCGGGTATCTCATCAACCAGTCCGCCAAAGCCCAGAGGGCGGCCGCTCTCAAGGATCGCATCGACCATGTTGTTCAATCTACCTCGTCCGCGCCCGCTGCCGCTCAGCGTACCGATTCGCCCGTTGGCCGCTGTGTTTTCAGCCGTGGCTTTGTCAGCGTGTGGAACACCGCCGCCGGCATTCCCGCTGCCGGTGACCATGCCATGCCGCCAAGCTCCGATTCCGCCGTTGCTGCTGTCGGCCCCGATGCCGATGTCGCCGCTGATTCCGGGGTATCACAAGCCGACGTCCTCGATTGGTTCGTCGACTATGCGACCCGCGCCCGAGACACCGAATCGAAACTGATGGCGGTCGAGGCCGCGCTTCCGAAACAACGCGACGAGAAATAGATGGACGATTTTGATCATGCGAGCGAAATCGAGGCGCTATACCGCGCGCTCGCGATCTCGGCAGCAACACGACACGATCGCGATGCCTCGGCGGAATCCGAGGCGTTCTGTCGGAGCGAGTCGTGTGGCAAGCCGATCCCTGACGAACGTCGTCGGGCCATACCGGGCTGCCGCTTCTGTATCGAGTGTCAGGAACGTCGCGAGCAGGCTATCAGGCGGGGGTATGCGTGCAAGTGACCCTCGATCCGGCGGCGCTAATTCTCGGCTTTCTAACATTCCTGATCGGGCTTCTCCAATTGATCGGAATAGCGTGGATTCGCAGCGTTCAGTCGAAGCAAAAGGAATCTGAGAATCGCGACGCCTCGACTCAACGAGAAC
>NZ_JAAGNW010000438.1 GCF_010645215.1 Burkholderia multivorans
TCATTCGGAGATGGCAATGAAGCAACAACGACTGTCCCCCGCCGGCTGCAATCTGATCGAGGAATTCGAGAGCGATCGCCTCGAAGCGTATCCCGATCCGGCAACGGGTGGCGCACCCTGGACGATCGGTCGCGGCCACACTGGCTCTGACGTCCGCCCGGGTCTCAAGATCACTCAGGCGCAATCCGACGCGCTGTTTTCCCAAGATCTCGCCGCACGCGAGAACATCATCAACAGCCTCGACCTCGAACTGACGCAAGGCCAGTTCGACGCGCTCGTGTCCTTCGTGTTCAACATCGGGCCGGGGAAGCCGGGCGTCAAAGATGGCCTAGTGTATCTGCGCACCGGTGGCCCGTCGACGCTGCTCCGGTTGCTGCGCGCGAAGAACTACGCAGGCGCGGCTGAGCAGTTCCCTCTGTGGAACAAGGGGAACGGCAAGCCGATGGCTGGCCTGACGCGTCGTCGCCTCGCCGAGCGCGCGCTGTTCCTCAAGACGAACTAAGACGCGATGCGTTTCACGGAACTCATTACCGGTCACGACGGCAAGCTTTCGCACGCGAAGCTCTGGCCGAACATCGCGTCGGCGGTCGCAACCGGCATGTTCATCTATCAGGGCTACCGGAACCAGCTCACGTTCGATACCTGGCTGATCTATCTCGGTTGCGTCGGCGGCTACTCGGCCGTCATCCAGGCGCTCGCCGCGTGGCGCGGTCGCCCTCCGAAGGAAAGCACAAGTGATGGATGCAATCAGTAAATCCGAAAAGCTGTTCGTGGGAATGATCGTCGTTGCCGTGTTCGGCTTCGCTTTCACGGAGACTTACCAATTCGGGTATTCGGTCGCGCGTGCGCACGGCGACAAGGCGCTGGCCAACTATCGGGCATCCGTTGAACACATCTCTGCGTTAGCGGCTGCTGATGCGTTCGGCAGATACGCTGCCGACGCGAGGCGAGCTGCTGCGGCGGAGTCCGGCTATCTCGCCGATCAGTCTGGCGTCGCTCAGAGGGTCGCCACTCTCAAGGAACGTATCGATCATGTTGCTCAATCTCCCGCGTCGGCATCGGCTGCTATCCCGCAAACCGGTTCGCCCGTTGGTCGCTGTGTTTTCAGCCGTGGCTTTGTCGGCGTGTGGAACAGCGCCGCCGGTATATCCGACGCCGGTGGCCCCGCCATGCCGACAAGCGCCGATTCCTCCGCTGCTGTTGTCGGATCCGATGCCGATGCCGCTGCTGACTCCGGGGTATCACAAGCCGACATCCTCGATTGGTTCGTCGACTATGCCGCGCGCGCCCGAGACATCGAGTCGAAATTGAGGGCGGTGAAAGCCGCGCTTCCGGAACAAGAGGAAAAGCAATAGATGGACGACTTTGATCACGCGAGCGAAATCGAAGAGCTATACCGTGCGCTCGCGATCTCGGCAGCAACACGACACGATCGCGATGCCTCGGCGGAATCCGAGGAGTTCTGTCGGAGCGAGTCGTGTGGCAAGCCGATCCCTGACGAACGTCGTCGGGCCATACCGGGCTGCCGCTTCTGTATCGAGTGTCAGGAACGGCGCGAGCAGGCTATCAGGCGGGGGCATGCGTGCAAGTGACCCTCGATCCGGCAGCGCTAATTCTCGGCTTTCTAACATTCCTGATCGGGCTTCTCCAATTGATCGGAATAGCGTGGATTCGCAGCGTTCAGTCGAAGCAAAAGGAATCTGAGAATCGCGACGCCTCGACTCAACGAGAAC
>NZ_JAAGNW010000439.1:0-1468 GCF_010645215.1 Burkholderia multivorans
ACCTTTGCGCCGGGATGTAGCCCGGGATATAGCGCAGTCATGGCGTCGGTCGATTCGCCCAAATACGAAATGGGATCGTATTCTTCTCGCCCGAAGTGTGCGCATGCATCGACCTCAATTCCACTGAACCGGTCCGCAATCGCCCATTCCTGCGCCTGCCATTTGTGGTAATCGTATGCAGTCAATGCCGACAATCCGCCGTAGCCCCCCTGTACGTCCAGTTGTTCGCAAACGTAGTGTAGAAATTGTTCGTACTGTGCTTGCCCCTCCACTTGCGTGATCAACTCCATAGGCACGCTGAACTTCATGTACGACAGTCCCAACTCCCTCCCTTTGGGGACCTCAAAACCTGACGGAGCAACGTAATCAACCGGATTCGAGTACCCGGTCAATGCTCCGATTTCGTAGTCAGGGGCGACGGTTGACGCTGTGGCACTCGATCGCAGAACGCTAACTTGTTCGTATCCGGAGCTATCGCAGATCGCCTTACGGATTTTCTCGACGCCCTTCGCCGTTTTCTTGCTGAACTTCGCTAAATCCTCATCCTTTCCGGTGATGAGGTGCTTGCCGAACATCTCGTCAAATTTGTCGAAGCAAGCGAGCAAGCCGCGCCGTCCATCAGGCCTCGAGCCGCCAGCAAAATACACTGTCCCGATGACCCCGGGCTTAACGGCAAATCCGTTGTCCGCCAAGCGCACGCTTAATTCCTCGGCGTAGCGTGCATAGGCTGCGAACGGTGTCAGCACCACATATTCACGGCTCATGTTGAACATTTTTCTTAAGATTCGACGATAAATTTGCGGGCAATCACGCTGCTGCTGTCACGCCTAGCGCAATCACAAGCGCAGCAAGCGTTTCCGCCGTGGCTGCTGCAACAATCGCGGCGAGTGCAAGCAGTATCGCCAGCAACGCTTCCGCAACTATCATGGTAATAACCACGCCCGCAACCACAGCGGCGACGACAACTAGCCCCTTGACAATAGACGTGCCAATCTGCGTCCAATTGATTTGCTTCATCAGGCTCCACGTCATGTCCGTCGAACGGACAATCGCATCCCATCCCGCCCTCAACTCCGCAGTCGTGTAACGGTAAATCTCGTGACCTTTACCATCCACCCATCGCCAAGTCACTGTTACGACGTCGGCCACCCATTTACCGGCAGTCAGCGCCCACGGAGCGTGCTGCTGCAACCATTCGTGCATTTCTACAGATAAGCACGCGGCCCCGTCATTCACTGAATCCCACGCGGCTGCAACGGCAGCATGGCCGACATCATCTGCTCGCCGAATCCATGCTTCGTACCATGCAGGTTGCGGAATCGGGTCGACCGATCGAATCGGTGCGCGCAGTTGCCGTTCGCGACGCTTCTGACGTAATTCCGCTTCGCGCTGCTCTGGCGACATGGCCAGCGCTCGTTGTCGCGCTTTTTCCAGATCGCCATGACAGTCGCTAACATCGATCACTGAC
>NZ_JAAGNW010000439.1:1478-1708 GCF_010645215.1 Burkholderia multivorans
AGTGAATTGTCGATGTGTGGCTTGTTTTCGTGATCGACCGTGCTCCGACCCGGCCAACGGTCGGTCGGATTTTTCACAATAATCAAGTCCGGACGACGTACCAAAATGGACCGGCCAGAGTTTCATAGACACTTACGAGCCGTTTAGCGCGTAGCGCCGCTCAAACTCAATCGGTGAAAGATCGCCGGCGGAACCATGCCGACGAACCGAGTTATCAAACATTTCGATGT
>NZ_JAAGNW010000044.1:0-7292 GCF_010645215.1 Burkholderia multivorans
GCCGCGACCATCGCCGTGCGGCTGCTCGTCGGTCCGCTCTGCGATCGCTACGGGCCGCGCCGCGTGTATACCGGCCTGCTGGTGATCGGCGCGCTGCCCGTGATCGCGGTCGCGTTCAGCCACGACTACACGAGCTTCCTGCTGTGCCGGCTCGGCATCGGCGCGGTCGGCGCGAGCTTCGTGATCACGCAGTACCACACCTCGGTGATGTTCGCGCCGAACGTCGTCGGCACCGCGAACGCGACTACCGCTGGCTGGGGCAATGCCGGCGCGGGCGCGGCGCAGGCGCTGGTGCCGCTGCTGTTCGCGGCCGCGCTGCTGCCGGGCTTCGGCGCATCGTTCGCCTGGCGTTCGGCGCTGATCGTGCCGGGCGTCGCGACGCTCGGTATGGCGTGGCTCTACTGGCGCTATGCGCAGGACTGTCCGCAGGGCGACTTCGCGACGCTGCGCGCGCAGGGCATCGCGATCGACAGCGGCAAGAAGGGCGGCTGGGCGAGTTTCGTATCCGCCTGCGGGAATTATCGCGTCTGGATGCTGTGCGTCACGTACGGCGCGTGTTTCGGCGTCGAGGTGTTCATGCACAACATCGCCGCCCTCTACTATGTCAATCACTTCCACCTGTCGCTGCGCGAGGCGGGGCTCGCGGCCGGGATGTTCGGCCTGCTCGCGCTGTTCGCGCGCGCGCTCGGCGGCTGGCTGTCGGACCGCACGGCGGCGCGCTTCGGCCTCGAGCTGCGCGCGCCGCTGCTCGCCGTGCTGATCGTCGGCGAAGGGCTCGGCCTGCTGGCCTTCGCGCACGCGGGCGGCGTCGCGCAGGCGCTCGCCGCGATGCTCGTGTTCGGTCTGTTCACGCACATGGCCTGCGGCGCGACCTATGCGCTCGTGCCGTTCGTCGACCGGCGCGCGCTCGGCGGGGTGGCAGGCATCGTCGGCGCGGGCGGCAACGCGGGCGCGGTCGCCGCCGGGTTCCTGCTCAAGGGCCTCGGCGACGTGCAGCAGACGCTCACGCTGCTCGGCATCTGCGTGAGCGTCACGGCGCTGTGCGCGCTCGCGGTGCGCTTCAGCGCCGAGCACCGGGCGCGCGAAGCCGCACTGCATGCGCACGCGTTGGCCGCCGGCGCCGGCTCCCGATAACCCATTGAGGAGAGGCACCATGAGGATCGTCGTCATCGGCCACGGGATGGTCGGCCACAAGCTGCTCGAATGTCTCGCGGCGTCGCCGGCCGACGCCCAGCAGATCACCATCGTCGGCGAGGAATCGCGTCCCGCCTACGACCGCGTCCACCTGTCCGAGTTCTTCTCGGGACGCGGCGCGGAGGAACTGTCGCTCGTCGCGCCCGGCTTCTTCGCGCGCGACGACATGCGCCTGCTGCTCGACACGCGCGCCTGCGCGATCGATCGCGCCGCGCGCACGGTCGCGCTGTCGGACGGCGCGACGCTGGCCTACGATCAGCTGGTGCTTGCGACCGGCTCCGCGCCGTTCGTGCCGCCGGTGCCGGGCCGCGAGCGCGCGGGCTGCTTCGTCTATCGCACCCTCGACGATCTCGACGCCTTGCGCGCGTATGCGGCGCATGCGCGCAGCGGCGCGGTGGTGGGCGGCGGGCTGCTCGGGCTCGAATGCGCGAAGGCGTTGCGCGATCTCGGGCTCGACACGCATGTGGTGGAGTTCGCGCCGCGCCTGATGGCCGCGCAGCTCGACGACGAGGGCGCCCGCATGCTGCGCGGGCGTATCGAGGCGCTCGGCGTGCACGTGCACACGGGCCGCAATACGCGCGCGATCGTCGACGGCGAGACCGCTGCGCATCGCATGGCCTTCGCGGACGATACGCATCTCGACGTCGACCTGATCGTGTTCTCGGCCGGGATCCGGCCGCGCGACGAGCTGGCGCGCGCGGCCGGGCTCGCGCGCGGCGCGCGCGGCGGCGTCGCGATCGACGGGCGCTGCCGCACGAGCGACGACGCGATCCACGCGATCGGCGAATGCGCGGCGTGGCAGGACCAGGTGTTCGGGCTCGTCGCGCCCGGCTACGAGATGGCGCGCGTGGTCGCGCAGCAGTTGCGCGGCGAAGCGGCCGCGTTCGCCGGCGCGGACATGAGCACGAAGCTGAAGCTGCTCGGCGTCGACGTCGCGAGCATCGGCGACGCGCAGGGCCGCACGCCGGGCAGCCGCGCCTACCGCTATGGCGACGAGCGCGCGCAGGTCTACAAGAAGCTCGTGGTGTCGGCGTGCGGCAGCCGGCTGCTCGGCGCGATGCTGGTCGGCGACGCAGCCGACTACGGCACGCTGCAGCAGATGATGCTGAACCGGATGCCGCTGCCCGATGCGCCGGAAGCGCTGATCCTGCCCGCGCATGACGGCGCGGCGCCGATGGCGATCGGCGCAGGTGCACTGCCCGATGCCGCGCAGATCTGCTCGTGCAACAGCGTGACGGCCGCGCAGATCCGCGCGGCGGTCGGCGAGGGCGCGACCAGCATCGGCGCGCTCAAGCGCTGCACGGGCGCGGGCACCTCGTGCGGCGGCTGCGTGCCGCTCGTCACGCAGGTGATGAACGCGACGCTGGAACAGCAGGGGCTGACCGTCGATCGCCACCTGTGCGAGCACTTCCCGTACTCGCGCCAGGCGCTGTACCACCTCGTGCGCGTCGAGGGCATCCGCACCTTCGGCGCGCTGCTCGACAAGCACGGCCACGGTCTCGGCTGCGAGATCTGCAAGCCGGCCGTCGCGGGCATCCTCGCATCGTGCTGGAACGAGTTCGTGTTGAAGGAGGAGCATGCTGGCTTGCAGGACTCGAACGACTATTACCTCGCGAACCTGCAGCGCGACGGCACCTATTCGGTCGTGCCGCGCATGCCCGGTGGTGAAGTCACGCCGGACGGCCTGATCGCGGTCGGCCGTATCGCGAAGCGCTACGGGCTCTATACGAAGATCACGGGCGGCCAGCGCATCGACCTGTTCGGCGCGCGCGTCGAGCAGCTGCCGCCGATCTGGGAGGAGCTGATCGCGGCGGGCTTCGAATCGGGGCACGCGTACGGCAAGGCGCTGCGGACCGTGAAATCGTGCGTGGGCTCGACCTGGTGCCGCTACGGCGTGGGCGATGCGGTCGGGCTCGCGATCGCGCTGGAGAACCGCTACAAGGGGCTGCGCGCGCCGCACAAGCTCAAGTTCGGCGTATCGGGCTGCACGCGCGAGTGCGCGGAGGCGCAGGGCAAGGACGTCGGCGTGATCGCGACCGAACGCGGCTGGAACCTGTACGTGTGCGGCAACGGCGGCATGAAGCCGCGCCATGCGGAGCTGCTGGCCACCGATCTCGACCGCGACACGCTGGTGCGCTATATCGACCGCTTCCTGATGTTCTACGTGCGCACCGCCGACCGGCTGCAACGCACGAGCGTCTGGCGCGACAACCTCGAAGGCGGGCTCGACTACCTGAAGGACGTGGTGGTGCGCGACAGCCTCGGCATCGCGGCCGAGCTGGAAGCGGAGATGGGGCGCGTGGTCGACACCTATGCGTGCGAATGGCAGCGCGCGGTGTCCGATCCGTCGGTGCGCCGGCGTTTCCGGCACTTCGTCAACAGCGACGCGGCCGATCCGACCATCGCGTTCGTGCCGGAGCGCGGCCAGATCCGGCCGGCCGCGCCGGACGAGCGCGAGACGCCGCGCGAACTCGCCGTCGACGAACCTGCTTGAGCGGCAGGCTCGATCCCACTTCATTTCGGCCAGGCAAGGAATCTCTCATGAACTACGACCGTATTTCCCCCACGTGGATCGAAGTATGTCCGCTCGACGAGATCGTGCCGGACACCGGCGTGTGCGCGCTCGTCAACGGCGAGCAGGTGGCGGTGTTCCGGGTCGGCGCGGACCGCGTGTACGCGATCGACAACCTCGATCCCGCCTCGCATGCGGCCGTGCTGTCGCGCGGCCTGATCGGCAGCGTCGGCGAGCGCGTGGTGGTCGCGTCGCCGCTCTACAAGCAGCATTTCGATCTCGCCACGGGCGAGTGTCTGGAGACGCCGGAGCAATCGGTGCGCGCGTATCCGTCGCGGGTCGCGAACGGCGTCGTGTGGGTCGCGTCATGACCTGCGCCGGCCGCGACGCACGGGATCGGGAACGGCGATGACGCGCCACAGCGTGAAGGCCGCGTGCCCGTATTGCGGCGTGGGCTGCGGGATGGTGCTGCAGGTCGAGGACGGCGAGGTGGTCAAGGTGTCCGGCGATACCGGGCACCCGGCCAACGCCGGCCGGCTGTGCACCAAGGGCCTGTCCGCGCATCTCGCGCTGCGCCGCTCGGGGCGGCTCGAACGCGCGTTCGCGCGCGCGGCGCGCGGCCAGGATCCCGCACCGCTGCCGCTCGATCGCGCGCTCGCCGACACCGCGCGGCGGCTGCGCGCGATCCTCGACGAACAGGGTCCCGACGCGCTCGCGTTCTACGTGTCGGGACAGATGTCGATCGAGGCGCAGTACCTCGTCAACAAGCTCGCGAAGGGCTATGTGCGCACCAACCAGATCGAGTCGAACTCGCGCCTGTGCATGGCGAGCGCGAGCAGCGGCTACAAGCTGTCGCTCGGCGCGGACGGGCCGCCCGGCTCGTACGAGGATTTCGAGCGCGCCGATCTGTTCCTCGTGATCGGCTCGAACATGGCGGACTGCCATCCGATCCTGTATCTGCGCATGATGGCGCGCGTGAAGGCGGGCGCGAAGCTGATCGTGGTCGATCCGCGCCGCACCGCGACCGCCGAGCACGCGGACCTGTTCCTGCAGCTGCGGCCCGGCAGCGATCTCGCGCTGCTCAACGGACTGCTGCACCTGCTGCACCGGAACGGCGCGACCGACGCGGCCTTCATCGACGCCTTCACGCAAGGCTGGGACGCGATGCCGGCGTTCCTCGACGACTATCCGCCCGAGCGGGTCGCGGCGCTGACCGGGATCGCGGAGGCGGACCTGCGGCGCGCGGCCGAATGGCTCGCGGCGGCGCCGGAATGGATGAGCTGCTGGACCATGGGCGTGAACCAGAGCACGCACGGCACCTGGACCAGCAACGCGATCTGCAACCTGCATCTCGCGACGGGCCGCATCTGCCGACCGGGCAGCGGCCCGTTTTCGCTGACCGGGCAGCCCAACGCGAGGGGCGGGCGCGAGATGGGCTATCTGGGCGGCGGCCTGCCCGGTCAGCGTTCGGTGCAGGATGCCGGGGATCGCCGTTTCATCGAGGACGCCTGGGGCCTGCCTGCCGGCACGTTGCGCGCCGAGCCGGGGCCGGGCGCGGTCGAGTTGTTCGAGCGCATGGCGGCGGGCGCGATCAAGGCGTGCTGGATCATCTGCACGAACCCGGTCGCGACCGTGCCGAACCGGCGCAACGTGATCGCGGGGCTCCAGGCCGCCGAGCTGGTGATCGCACAGGACGCGTTCCTCGACACCGAGACCAACCGCTATGCGGACATCCTGCTGCCCGGCGCGCTGTGGGCCGAAGCGGACGGCGTGATGATCAACTCGGAGCGCAACCTGACGCTGACGCGGCAGGCGATCGCGCCGCCGGGCGAGGCGCTGCCGGACTGGATGATCATCGCGCGCATCGCGTCCGCGATGGGCTTCGCCCAGGCGTTCGATTACGCGTCGGCCGAGGAAGTATTCGAGGAGATCACGCGCTTGTCGAATCCCGCGACGGGTTACGACCTGCGCGGCGCGAGCCATGCGCGGCTGCGCGACGGGCCGCTGCAATGGCCGTGTCCGCCCGACGACACGCGCGACCGCCATCCGCTGCGCTACCTGAACGACGGCGTGAGCCAGACGCTGCGGATCGACGCCGACGGACAGCGGCCGAGGCTCGCGTTTCCGACGCCGGACGGCCGCGCGCGCTTCTTCGCGCGGCCGCACGTCGAGCCCGCGGAGCGGCCCGACGCCGCGTTTCCGTTCGTACTGAACACGGGGCGCGTGCAGCACCAGTGGCACACGATGACCAAGACCGGGAAGATCCCGATGCTGAACAAACTGAATCCCGAACCGTTCGTCGAGATCCATCCGGACGATGCAGCCGCGCTCGGCATCCGGGCGCGCGACAGCGTGGAGATCCGTTCGCGGCGCGGCCGCGCGGTGCTGCCCGCGATCGTGAGCGAGCGCGTGCAGGCGGGCAGCTGCTTCGCGCCGATGCACTGGAACGACGTGTTCGGCGAGACGCTGTGCATCAACGCGGTGACGGGCGACGCGGTCGATGCGGTGTCGCTGCAGCCGGAACTGAAGTGTTGCGCGGTGGCGCTGGAGCGGGTCGCACGCGCGCCGGAAGGCGATGAGGCGGGCGAGGCGGACGCCGGCGCGCGATGCGCGGCCGAGACGTCCGCGACGGCGGAGCATGCCGAAGCCGATCCGGCGCTGGCCGCGCTCGATACCTTCGCGACGCTGCTCGGCGTGCGCGACGCGCTCGACGCGCCGCCGCTCGACGATGACGAACGGCGCTATGTGGCGGGCTTCGTCAGCGGTCTGCGCACGGCCGAGGGGCGGCGCGCGGCGGGCGTGCCGGTGTTGCCGGCGAGCGCGCCGCTGTCGGCCGGCCGGCGTTTGTGGATCGACGGGCTGCTGGCCGGCCTGTTCAGCCGCGCACCGGCGGCCGGCGCAGCCGATGCGCGCGCAACGGATGCCGCGAGCCGGGCCGGCGACGGCGCGCGGCCCTTGCGGACGCGCCCGAAGGTGGTGCTGTTGTGGGCGTCGCAGACGGGCAATGTCGAATCGCTGACGGAACGCTACGCGACCCGCCTGATGGAATCCGGCTTCGAGATCCGCACCGCCTGCATGGCCGATTACCCACCGGCGATGCTGGCGGGTGCGCAATACGCGCTGCTGATGACGAGCACGTTCGGCGACGGCGATCCGCCCGACAACGGCCAGCCGTTCTGGCGCGCGCTGCGGGCCGACGAGGCGGCGCGGCTCGACGGCCTGCGCTACGCGGTGCTCGCGTTCGGTGACCGCAACTACGAGCAGTTCTGCGGCCACCGCCGCGCGCTCGATGCGCGGCTCGCCGCGCTCGGCGCGACGCCGCTGTGCGCGCGCGTCGATTGCGACGCCGACTACCAGCCCTTGGCCGACGACTGGCTCGACGCGGTGATCGCGCGGATCAAGGCCGCGGGCAGCGACGCGCGCGTGACCTCGACCGACGCCGCGCCGCCGACCAAGGCGCGGCCGGCCGCCGCGCGTCTCGTCGCGAACCGGCGGCTGAATGCGGCGGGCGCGCCAGGCGCGGCGAAGGACACGCGCTTCCTCGCGCTGGCGACCGCGGAAACCGGCCTCGATTACGAAGCGGGCG
>NZ_JAAGNW010000044.1:7302-8431 GCF_010645215.1 Burkholderia multivorans
AAGAAGCCCGACCCGCTGCCGATGCTCGCCGCGGGCGATGCGCTCGGCGTCTGGCCGAGCAATTGCCCGGCGCTGGTCGACGAACTGCTGGCGCTCGCGGGCGTGCGCGCGGACGCGCCGGTGGAGGTGCCGGGCGTCGGCGCGCTGCGCGTGGCCGACGCGCTGGCGCGCCACTACGACATCACGCGGCCGCATCCCGACGGCCTGGCGTCGCTCGCGGCGCGCGGCGGCCATGCGGCGCTGGACGCCTTGCTGTCGGACGCGCACAAGGCCGACCTGAAGCGCTGGCTGTGGGGGCGGCAGTTCGCCGACGTGCTCCACGCGTTTCCGACGGCGCTGGCCGCGGACGAACTGGTCGGCATGCTCAAGCGCATGCAGCCGCGCCTGTATTCGATCGCGTCGAGCCCGGCCGCGCATGCGGGCGAGGTGCACCTGACCGTAGCGGCGCTGCGCTACAGCAACGGCGAGCGCGATCGCAAGGGCGTGGCCTCGACCTTTCTCGCGGATCGCGCCGATACAGCGACGGTTCCGGTGTTCGTGCAGAAATCCGCGCATTTCCGCCTGCCCGCGCGCGGCGATGCGCCGGTCGTGATGATCGGCCCGGGCACGGGCGTCGCGCCGTTCCGCGCCTTCCTGCACGAGCGCCGCGCGCGCGGCGCGAGCGGGCGCAACTGGCTGTTCTTCGGCGAGCGGCACGAAGCGACGGATTTCTACTATCGCGACGAACTGACCGCGATGCGCGACGACGGCTTCCTGACGCGCCTCGATCTCGCGTTCTCGCGCGACCGGCGCGACAAGGTCTACGTGCAGGACCGCATGCGCGAGCAGGGTGCGGCGCTGTGGGCCTGGCTGGAGGAAGGGGCGCATGTCTACGTGTGCGGCGCTGCGGCGCGCATGGCGAAGGATGTCGAGGCGGCCCTGCGCGAAGTGGTCGCGGCGCACGGCGGCCTCGCCGACGAGGCGGCGCACGCCTACGTCGACGGACTCGCGCGGTCGCGCCGCTACCTGCGCGACGTGTACTGATCGGCGCGATGCCGCGCGGCTTCAACCGAGGTCGTGGCGGCTGAAGTGTTCGATCACGTGGTCGAGGAAAAGCCGCGTCTTGCGCGGGAAATGCCGCCGGCTCGGA
>NZ_JAAGNW010000044.1:8441-13174 GCF_010645215.1 Burkholderia multivorans
CTCGGATAGGCGATGTTCATCTCCAGTTCCGGGATGCTGAAGCTTTCGAGCACCGGGATCAGGTGGCCGGTGCGCAGGTCGTCCTGGATCAGGAAGTCCGGCAGGATCGCGATGCCCATGTCGTTCAGGGCGAGCTGGCGGATCAGGCCGAGATTGTTCGACGAGGCGCTTTTCTGCGGATGCACGGTGATGCTCGCCTCGTCGTTGTCGAACGACAGCACGTCGCCCACGTAGTCCGACTGGAACAACAGGCACGAATGGAGTTCCAGCTCGCTCGGATGGCGCGGACAGCCGTGCTTTTCCAGGTAGGCGGGCGTGGAGCACGCGACCATGTCGAGCCGGGTCAGCATGCGCTTGATGGTGTTCGCGCCGCTGATTCGTTGCGTGAGCATCAGTCCGACGTCGAAGCCTTCCGAGACCAGGTCGACATGCCGATCGACGATGGTGATTTCCGGGATCACCTTGGGATGCAGGTGCTTGAACGAACCGATCACCGGCGCGAGCAGGTGCATGCCGAACATGACGGGCGCGACGATCCTCAATGAACCGATCGGTTCGTGGTTGAGCGAGGCCAGCACGGCCTCTGCGTTATCGATGTCCTCGATCACCCCGCGCATCTGCTTCAGATAAAGCTGTCCCGATTCCGTCAGCGACAGGCTGCGCGTGGTGCGGTTCAGCAGACGGGTGCCGAGCCGGTTCTCCAGGCTCATGATGAGCCGCGTGGCGGTCGGATTCGAGACGTTCAGGTCCGCCGCGGCCCGGGCGAAGCTTTGCAAATCGGCAACCTTGATGAAGAGGCGGATCGATAACAGTTCGTCCATTTTCTTTTTTAAATTAAATGATTTAGGTGTTCTAAAATGTATCAGTTGTATGCATGTTATTTCCACGCGAGGTTGGGAAATAATCTCTTTTGCGAGTCGGAATAATTATCTTTAAATATTTTTAATTCTATGCGGTTTTAAAGGGCCGCTAATTTATGTAGAAATTCTGAATGATTAAGCGCGCGCGGCAGCGCGCGGGCGGCGCACCGGAATGGGGCGCGGGTGTCGGGGCGGGAACGGAGAGGGGCGTGCGACAAGGCTGCGCGAATGGCGTGCGGGTCGCAAGCACAGGCGCGTGACGCGCAAGCGACACTGCCTGCGTGTCTAAGCGGGCAGTGCGGCGTGAATCGTGTGCGCGACGGTTTCGTCGCGGTTCGGTATCGCGCGCGTCAGCGCAGTTTATCGTCGTGCGTGCCCGATACGGTATCGGATGCTGCGAGTTTGCGCCATAACGTCGTTTTGCTGATGCCGAGTTGCGCACAGGCGCGCTCGCGGTCGCCGTCGCAGGCGTCGAGCACGGCGCGGATCTCGGCTGCCTCGACGTGGCGGCGGCGTTGCCGCAGTGTCGCCGGCGATGCCGGGTCGCCCGGCTCGGCAGGCGGCGCGTCGAACACCTCGGGCGCGATCGCGCGCAGCGCCGCCGGGTTCAGCGCGGCGACGGGCGCGCCCGATTCGGGCGCGTCGGCCAGTTCCACGGCGATCCGCTCGATCACGTTCTGCAGTTCGCGCACATTGCCGGGCCAGCCGTAACGCATCAGGATCGCATGGGTGTCGGCGAGCAGGCGCGCCGCGTCGTGCGCGTCGCGCACGTGCTCCGCGAGCCGCGCCTCGCGCTTCGCGGCACGCGCGAGCAGATCGGCCGCGAGCGCGGGGATGTCGGTGGGGCGCTCGCGCAGCGGCGGCAGGCCGATGTTCAGGATGTTGAGCCGGTAGTACAGGTCGGCGCGGAACGTGCCGGCCTCGACGGCCGCGCGCAGCGGGCAATGGGTGGCGGCGACCACGCGCACGTCGATGCGGATCGGCTCGGTCGACCCGAGCCGCACCACCTCGCGTTCCTGCAGCACGCGCAGCAGGCGGCTTTGCAGCGACTGCGGCATCTCGGCGATTTCGTCGAGGAACAGGGTGCCGCGATGCGCGGCCTCGAACAGGCCCGCCTTGCCGCCGCGCCGCGCGCCGGTGAACGCGCCTTCCTCGTAGCCGAACAGTTCGCTTTCGAGCAGCGCCTCGGGAAACGCGCCGCAGTTCACCGCGACGAACGGGAACTTGCGCCGCACGCTCAACGCATGCAGGCTCTGCGCGATCATCTCCTTGCCCGTGCCGCTCTCGCCGAGGATCAGCACCGTCGCATCGGATTTCGCATAACGCCGCGCGAGCTCGCGCACGCGCGCCATCGGCGCGGCGGCGCCGATCACGTCGTCGAGCCGATAGCGCGCGGTGAACTGCTGCGCGCGCTGTTGCGAGCGCAACGTCCGGTCGAGGCGCTCGACCGCGCGCGATTCCTGGAAGGTCAGCACGCTGCCCGCCGCGCTGCCGCTCGCGGCGAGCGGGCCGCGATGCACGACGTAGCGTACGCCGCGCACGGTCGCGAGCGTGTCGCCCTCGTCGTCGCGCAGGGTGCGCAGCTCGGGCGTGAGATCGAGCAGGGCGCGGCCGACCGCCGCCGTTGCATCGAGCCCGAGCGCATCGGCGAGCCGCGCGTTGATCGCCTCGACGCGGCCCTGCGCCTCGAGCGCGACCACGCCGTCGCGCAGGTGCTGCAGCAGATTGTCGAGCCGCTGGCGGCGCAATGCCTCGCCGTGGGTGGCGTGCGCGACTTCCAGGGCGGTGTCGACGGCCGCCCGCACGGACGCATGCGAATACAGGAATACGGCGCCCATCCCGGCGGCGGCGGCCAGCTCGGTGACGAGCCCGGGCCCGACGATCGTCTCGACGCCGCGCGCCTGCAGCTCGCGCACCCGCGCCTCGGCCTCCTGCGCGGTCTGGTAGGACGCGAACGTGATGTCGAGGCCGTACGCGGCCATGAAGCTGCGGATCTCGGCCGGCGTCTCGCCGTAGCTGACGAGCGCGACCCGGCCCGCGTCGCGGCGCGCGCGGGCGAGCGCGTGCATCACGTCGAACCCGGTCGGATTGACCAGCACCACCGGCACCCGCACGCGCGTCTTCAGGTAGGTGCCGTTCGAACCGGCCGCGACGATCGCGTCGGGGCGGTCGCGGCCCGCGGTCGCGAGCGCGGTGATCGCCTCCTCGTAGCCGCGCGCGACGATGCGCAGCTCCGCGCGCTCGTCGTATTCGTCGGCGATGTCGCGGAACAGCGCGCGCAGCTGGCTGATGCCGACCGCCCAGATGCGGGGTCGGATAGGGGACTCGGTGGGCAGGTTCAGCGACGGCCGGGTGGAGCGGAGGAGATCGGCCATTATCGCGCGCGAATTGCAAAACTGGAATATGAAATATCGAAAGTGAAATGAAATGAAATCGGTGGCGAGGGCAGATCGGGTTAATAATCAGCGGGTTAGATGGGCGGGACGGGGCTGGCCCGCTCCTTGCTGAATAAGCCCCATTCTTCAGGAGACGAACGATGGGCAATCCACAACTCCATAGCGCCGGCGCGAAGTTCCGCGCGGCGGTCGCGGCCGAACAGCCGCTGCAGGTGGTCGGCGCGATCACCGCGTACGCGGCCAAGATGGCCGAGGCGGTCGGCTTCAAGGCGGTCTATCTGTCGGGCGGCGGCGTGGCCGCGAATTCTCTGGGCATTCCCGATCTCGGCATCAGCACGATGGACGACGTGCTGATCGACGCGGGCCGCATCACCGACGCCACCAACCTGCCGCTCCTCGTCGACATCGACACGGGCTGGGGCGGCGCCTTCAACCTCGCGCGCACGGTCCGCTCGTTCATCAAGGCGGGCGTCGCGGCCGTGCATCTCGAAGACCAGGTCGGCCAGAAGCGCTGCGGCCACCGGCCGGGCAAGGAATGCGTACCGACGGGCGAGATGGTCGACCGCATCAAGGCGGCCGTCGACGCGCGCACCGACGACCAGTTCGTCATCATGGCGCGCACCGACGCGGCGGCGGCCGAAGGGCTCGACGCGGCGATCGAGCGCGCGGTCGCGTACGTCGAGGCCGGCGCGGACATGATCTTCCCCGAGGCGATGAAGTCGCTCGACGACTACCGGCGCGTGAAGGAAGCGGTCAAGGTGCCGATCCTCGCGAACCTGACCGAATTCGGTTCGACGCCGTTCTTCACGGTGGACGAGCTGCGCGCCGCCAACGTCGACATCGCGCTGTACTGCTGCGGCGCGTATCGTGCGATGAACAAGGCTGCGCTGAATTTCTACGAGACGGTGCGCCGCGACGGCACGCAGAAAGCCGCGGTGCCGACCATGCAGACGCGCGCCGAACTGTACGACTATCTTGGCTACTACGCGTATGAAGAGAAGCTCGACAGCCTCTTCAGCGAAGGCCGCAACTGATACCGACATACCGAAACCCAGGAGATGGCAAGGATGAGCGAGACGAAGGAAGCAGCGGCGACGGGCTTCAAGCCGAAGAAATCGGTGGCGCTGTCGGGCGTGACGGCCGGCAACACCGCGCTGTGCACGGTCGGCCGGACCGGCAACGACCTGCACTACCGGGGCTATGACATCCTCGATATCGCGAGCACCAGCGAATTCGAGGAAGTCGCGCACCTGCTCGTGCACGAGACGCTGCCGACCGTCAGCGAACTGACCGCGTACAAGACCCGCCTGCGCGCGCTGCGCGGCCTGCCGGCCAACGTCAAGGCCGCGCTCGAATGGGTGCCGGCGTCGGCGCACCCGATGGACGTGATGCGCACCGGCGTGTCGGTGCTCGGCACCGTGCTGCCGGAGAAGGACGACCACAACCTGCCGGGCGCGCGCGACATCGCCGATCGCCT
>NZ_JAAGNW010000044.1:13184-17311 GCF_010645215.1 Burkholderia multivorans
CTGGGCTCGATGCTGCTGTACTGGTATCACTACTCGCACAACGGCAAGCGGATCGAGACCGAGACCGACGACGATTCGATCGGCGGGCACTTCCTGCACCTGCTGCACGGCAAGGAGCCGTCGAAGTCGTGGGTCGCGGCGATGCACGCGTCGCTGAACCTGTACGCGGAGCACGAGTTCAACGCGTCGACTTTCACGGGCCGCGTGATCGCGGGCACCGGTTCCGACGTCTATTCGGCGATCACGGGCGCGATCGGCGCGCTGCGCGGGCCGAAGCACGGCGGCGCGAACGAAGTCGCCTTCGAGATCCAGAGCCGCTACCGCACGCCGGACGAGGCGGAAGCCGACATCCGCCGGCGCGTCGAGAACAAGGAAGTGGTGATCGGCTTCGGCCATCCGGTGTATACGATCTCCGATCCGCGCAACAAGGTGATCAAGGAGATCGCGCGCAAGCTGTCGAAGGAAGCGGGCAACATGAAGCTGTTCAACATCGCCGAGCGCCTCGAAACGGTGATGTGGGACGCGAAGAAGATGTTCCCGAACCTCGACTGGTTCAGCGCGGTGTCGTATCACATGATGGGCGTGCCGACCGCGATGTTCACGCCGCTGTTCGTGATCGCGCGCACGTCCGGCTGGAGCGCGCACATGATCGAGCAGCGGATCGACAACAAGATCATTCGCCCGAGCGCGAACTACACAGGCCCCGAAGACCTGAAGTTCGTGCCGATCGAGAAGCGCTGAGCACACACCGGGGGCGCTGCGGCGCCCCTTGTTCGTCATACCGAGCCAGTCCCATCCCCATGAATACCGCCTACCGCAAACCCCTGCCCGGCACCCGCCTCGATTACTTCGATGCGCGCGCAGCCGTCGACGCGCTCGCGCCGGGCGCCTACGACACGCTGCCGTACACCTCGCGCGTGCTCGCCGAGAACCTGGTGCGCCGCTGCGAGCCCGCGCGGCTCGACGACGCGCTGCGCCAGCTCGTCGAGCGCAAGCGCGAGCTGGATTTCCCTTGGTTTCCCGCGCGCGTCGTGTGCCACGACATCCTCGGCCAGACCGCGCTCGTCGATCTCGCCGGGCTGCGCGACGCGATCGCCGACCAGGGCGGCGATCCGGCGCAGGTGAACCCGGTCGTGCCGGTGCAGCTGATCGTCGACCACTCGCTCGCGGTCGAATGCGGCGGCTTCGAGCCCGACGCGTTCGCGAAGAACCGCGCGATCGAGGATCGCCGCAACGAGGATCGCTTCCACTTCATCGACGGGACCAAGAAAGCGTTCCGCAACGTCGACGTGATCCCGCCCGGCAACGGCATCATGCACCAGATCAACCTGGAGAAAATGTCGCCCGTGGTGCAGGTGAGCGACGACGGCGTCGCATATCCGGACACCTGCGTCGGCACCGACAGCCACACGCCGCACGTCGACGCGCTCGGCGTGATCGCGATCGGCGTGGGCGGGCTGGAGGCCGAGAACGTGATGCTCGGGCGCGCGTCGTGGATGCGGCTGCCCGACATCGTCGGCGTCGAGCTGAGCGGCCGACGCCAGCCCGGCATCACCGCGACCGACATCGTGCTCGCGCTGACCGAATTCCTGCGCAAGGAGAAGGTGGTCGGCGCGTACCTGGAGTTCCGCGGCGAAGGCGCGGCGAGCCTCACGCTCGGCGATCGCGCGACGATCTCGAACATGGCGCCCGAATACGGCGCGACGGCCGCGATGTTCTTCATCGACGGCCAGACCCTCGACTACCTGCGCCTGACGGGCCGCAGCGACGAGCAGGTGGCGCTCGTCGAGACCTATGCGAAGGAGGCGGGCCTGTGGGCCGACAGCCTCGCCGGCGCGCAGTACGAGCGCACGCTGCGCTTCGACCTGTCGAGCGTGGCGCGCAACATGGCCGGCCCGTCGAACCCGCACAAGCGGCTGCCGACGGCGGACCTCGCCGCGCGCGGCATCGCCGGCGCGGGGGAAGAGACGCCGGGCCGGATGCCGGACGGCGCGGTGATCATCGCGGCGATCACGAGCTGCACGAACACCAGCAATCCGCGCAACGTGATCGCGGCGGCCCTGCTCGCGCGCAACGCGAACGCGCGCGGCCTCGCGCGCAAGCCGTGGGTGAAAAGCTCGCTTGCGCCGGGCTCGAAGGCGGTCGAACTGTATCTGAAGGAAGCGAACCTGCTGCCGGAGCTGGAGCAGCTCGGCTTCGGCATCGTCGCGTTTGCCTGCACGACCTGCAACGGCATGTCGGGCGCGCTCGATCCGGCGATCCAGCAGGAGATCGTCGAGCGCGACCTGTACGCGACCGCGGTGCTGTCGGGCAACCGCAATTTCGACGGCCGGATCCACCCGTACGCGAAGCAGGCGTTCCTCGCCTCGCCGCCGCTCGTGGTCGCCTATGCGATCGCGGGCACGATCCGCTTCGACATCGAGAAGGATGCGCTGGGCGTCGACCCCGAGGGCCGGCCGGTCACCTTGAAGGACATCTGGCCGAGCGACGAGGAGATCGACGCGATCGTCGCGACGAGCGTGAAGCCCGCGCAGTTCAGGAAGGTGTACGAACCGATGTTCGCGCGCGTGGCCGACGCGGGCGAGCGCGCCGCGCCGCTGTACGACTGGCGGCCGCAGAGCACCTACATCCGCCGCCCGCCGTACTGGGAAGGCGCGCTCGCGGGCGAACGCACGCTGCGCGGCATGCGTCCGCTCGCGGTGCTCGGCGACAACATCACGACCGATCACCTGTCGCCGTCGAATGCGATCCTCGCGAACAGCGCGGCGGGTGAGTATCTTGCGAAGATGGGCCTGCCGGAAGAGGACTTCAATTCCTACGCGACCCATCGCGGCGATCACCTGACCGCGCAGCGCGCGACCTTCGCGAACCCGACGCTCGTCAACGAGATGGCGACGGTCGACGGCGAGACGCGCAAGGGCTCGCTCGCGCGCGTCGAGCCGGACGGCACGGTGATGCGCATGTGGGAGGCGATCGAAACCTACATGGCGCGCAAGCAGCCGCTGATCATCGTCGCGGGCGCGGACTACGGCCAGGGTTCGTCGCGCGACTGGGCGGCGAAGGGCGTGCGGCTCGCGGGCGTCGAGGTGATCGTCGCGGAAGGCTTCGAGCGGATTCACCGCACGAACCTGATCGGGATGGGCGTGCTGCCGCTGGAGTTCAAGCCCGGCGTCAATCGCACGACGCTCGGCCTCGACGGCACCGAGGTGTACGACGTGGTCGGCGCGCGCACGCCGCGCGCGGACCTCACGCTGGTGATCCGGCGCAGGAACGGCGAGCAGGTCGAGGTGCCGGTCACGTGCCGGCTCGATACCGCGGAAGAGGTGTCGATCTACGACGCGGGCGGCGTGCTGCAGCGCTTCGCGCAGGACTTCCTCGCCGCCTCGAAGGCGGCCTGACGGCAACGGGCGGCGCGGCGCCGCGCCGCCCTTCGTCACTTACAGGACACGAACAGATGACTCACGTAGCTCAGATCAAGATTCCCGCGACCTATCTGCGCGGCGGCACCAGCAAGGGCGTGTTCTTCCGCCTGCAGGACTTGCCGGAGCCGGCGCGCGTGCCGGGCGCGGCGCGCGATGCGTTGCTGCTGCGCGTGATCGGCAGCCCGGATCCGTATGGCAAGCAGATCGACGGGATGGGCGGCGCGACCTCGAGCACGAGCAAGACGGTGATCGTCGCGAAGAGCAGCCGGGCCGATCATGACGTCGATTATCTGTTCGGGCAGGTGTCGATCGATCGGGCGTTCGTGGACTGGAGCGGCAACTGCGGGAACCTGTCGGCGGCGGTCGGGCCGTTCGCGATCAGCGGCGGCTTGGTGGATGCGAGCCGGGTGCCGGAGAACGGCGTCGCGGTGGTGCGGATCTGGCAGGCGAACATCGGCAAGACGATCGTCGCGCACGTGCCGATCACGAACGGCGCGGTGCAGGAGACCGGCGATTTCGAGCTGGACGGCGTGACGTTTCCGGCGGCCGAGGTGCAGCTGGAGTTCATGGATCCGGCGGCCGATGAAGACGGCGCGGGCGGGGCGATGTTCCCGACCGGGCAGGTGGTCGACGAGCTGGAGGTGCCCGGCGTCGGCACGCTGAAGGCGACGATGATCAATGCGGGGATTCCGACGATCTTCGTCG
>NZ_JAAGNW010000044.1:17321-18581 GCF_010645215.1 Burkholderia multivorans
TCGATGAAATCGCGACGCGGCAGCATACGCCGAAGGTCGCGTTCGTCGCGCCGCCGGTGGCGTATGTGGCGTCGAGCGGAAAGACGGTGGCGGCGGAGGATGTGGATCTGGTGGTGCGCGCGTTGTCGAGGGGCAAGCTGCATCACGCGATGATGGGGACGGCAGCGGTGGCGATCGGGACGGCGGCGGCGATTCCGGGCACGCTGGTCAATCTCGCGGCGGGCGGCGGGGAGCGGCAGGCGGTGCGCTTCGGGCATCCGTCGGGGACGCTGCGGGTCGGCGCGCAGGCGGTGCGGGTGGAGGGGGAATGGGTCGTGAAGAAGGCGATCATGAGCCGCAGCGCACGGGTGCTGATGGAAGGGTGGGTGAGGGTGCCGGGGGAGGTGATTTAAGGCCCGGGTTTGCAGCGGCTTCGCAGGGGAGTGGGAGGCGGGGCCGCTGGGTGGGCTGCTCGTGATGAAGTGTGTCGCTTCGAGGTGGCGTGAGTGAACCGTCGCGCAGAACGACGTGGCCTCCAAAGGGAACGGATGCGTCGATGGCCTGATCGGAGCGTCATGCCGTAACAAGCTTGCCTCCCCTCACCCACTCGTCCTCGGCTCCATGAACGCATGGCGGAAATACTCGCGCACTGCATGCATGGCCGGACTCAGCGCCTTGTCCTTGCGCCATGCCAGGCCCACGGTCATCGCGGGCACCGGATCGAGCAGCGTGATCGTTTCGATGCGCCGCCCTTCGAGCGACCACGGACGATAGACCATGTCGGACAGGATGGCGACGCCGGTCCCGTTCGCGACCATGCTGCGCACGGCCTCGACCGATGACGTCCTGAGCATCACGTTCGGCCGATAGGCCGTTTCGCTCCAGTAGCGCATCGCGGTCTGCGCCGCCTCGTCCACCGTCAGCATGACATACGGTTCGCGCGAGATCTCGGCGAAGGTCACGCTTTCCCGCTCCAGCAGCGGATGATGCGCGCCCACCCACAGCCGGCGCACCGAATGAATGACGGGCTCGAGCTTCAGCTCGGGATTCGAGACATTCGACGTGAGCAGCACGGCCATGTCGTAATCCCCCGCGATCAAACCCGCTTCGATCGTGTCGCGGCTCAATTCGTGCAGTTGAATCGTGAGCCGCGGATAGCGCGAATGAAGCCGCTGGATGTGATGCGGCAGGAAATACCCCAGCACGGTGTAGCTCGCCGCGATGGCCAGCGTGCCGGTCAGCGTGCTTTCGAGATTGGGCATCCGCATCGCCTCGTCCACC
>NZ_JAAGNW010000044.1:18591-23778 GCF_010645215.1 Burkholderia multivorans
GATTGAGAAAGCGATGCCCGGTGTCGGTCAACGTGACGCCGGCGGCGGTGCGCACGAACAGCCGCGTGCCGAGGCCGTCCTCCAGTTCCTTGATGGCGCTCGTCACGGCCGATTGCGAAATCGTCAGGTGAATCGCGGCCTGCGAGATCTGCCCGAGTTCGGCCGTGGCGACAAAGTACTTGAGCTGCCTGAGGGTGAGCGACATCTTCGTGGGAAAGCCAATGAACGCGGGCCAGCCGCCTGATCGCGCCCGCCTCGGCGTACGCATCCTGGTGCGAGCGTACCCCGGGATATCTGAAAAATCGATACGGAGGCATATAAAAATAAAACTTTTTTGGCGCGCGCGACCCGCATAACCTCTCCTTCAATGCCGCGCCGGGCGGTGTTCCAGCCACCCGGTCCGTTGAACGCGAAGAGGAACAGGATGAAGAAACAGAGCGTCGACTTGAATTCCGACATGGGCGAGGGGCTGGGGCCGTGGCGGATCGGCGGCGGCGTCGACGAGCAGATCATGCCGCTCATCAGTTCGGCGAACATCGCGACGGGTTTTCATGCCGGCGACCCGGGCATCATGGCGCGCACGGTCGAGCTGGCGAATGCGGCCGGCGTCGGCATCGGCGCGCATCCCGGGTTTCGCGACCTGGTCGGCTTCGGCCGCCGCCACATCGCCGAAGCGCCGCAGGCGCTCGTGCACGACATCGTCTATCAACTCGGCGCGTTGCGCGAGTTCGCGCGGCTGCACGGCGTCGGCCTGCAGCACGTGAAGCCGCACGGCGCGCTCTACATGCACGCGGCGCGCGACGAGGCCTTCTCGCGGCTGTTGATCGACACGCTGCAACAACTCGATCCCGGTCTGCTGCTCTACTGCATGGCGTCGTCGGTGACCTGTCGCCTCGCGCGGGAAAGGGGCCAGCCCGTGGTGCGCGAGTTCTACGCGGATCGCGACTATGACCGCGACGGCTCGATCGTCTTCATCCGCCGCATCGAACGGCTCGATCCCGATCAGGTTGCCGACAAGGTCCTGCGGGCGTGCGTCGACGGGAAGGTGCGCACCGTCGACGGCGACGACATCGACATCGAATTCGATTCCATCTGCATCCACAGCGATACGCCCGGCGCGCTGGCGCTGGTCCGGACGACGCGCGACGCGCTGATTCGCGAGGGAATCCGGATCGCGCGGCCGCAGGCGCCGAGCCCGACCCCCTGAATCGACTCAAGGAGACACATGATGCCGCTACACGATATCGTCAGCCCGCTGCCGGGCACTTTCTACCGACGTCCGTCGCCGGATGCCGCGTACTACGTCACCGTCGACGCCGTGGTCCAGGTCGACAGCGTGGTCGGCCTCGTCGAAGTCATGAAGCAGTTCACCGAGATCGAGACGCCGGTATCGGGGCGCGTCGCGGAACTGCTCGTCGAGGACGGCGAACCGGTGGATGCCGGGCAGGTATTGATGCGCGTGGAGGAGTGAAGCGATGACAGTGGCAGATTCAACGCCGGCGTTTTACCGTGCCGCACGCATCCGCACCGTGCTCGTCGCGAATCGCGGCGAGATCGCGGTGCGCGTGATCCGCGCGGCGCACGAGCTGGGCATGCGCGCGGTGGCCGTGGTCAGCGACGCGGACCGCGACAGCCTCGCCGCGCGCATGGCGGACGAGGCCGTGCCGATCGGTTCGTCGCATGCGGCGAAGAGCTATCTGAACCCCGCGGCGATCCTGGCGGCCGCGCGGCAATGCGGTGCGGATGCGATTCATCCGGGCTACGGCTTCCTGTCCGAGAACGCCGCGTTCGCCGCGCAGGTGGAGGCCGAGGGCCTGATTTTCGTCGGCCCGACTTCCGAGGTGATCGCGACGATGGGCGACAAGGCGCGGGCCCGCGAGACCGCGCACCGCGCCGGCGTGCCGACGGTGCCCGGCAGCGACGGCGTCGTGGCTTCGCTCGACGAGGCGCGCGAGGTCGCCGCGCGGATCGGCTATCCGATCATGATCAAGGCGGCGGCGGGAGGCGGCGGGCGCGGCATCCGCGTCGCGCGCGACGCCGCACAGCTCGATCTCGAGTTGCCGCTGGCGCAGCGCGAGGCGCAGGCGGCGTTCGGCGACGGCGGCGTCTATCTCGAACGCTTCGTCGAACAGGCCCGACATATCGAGGTGCAGGTGCTGGGCGACGGGCGCGACGTGATCCACCTGTTCGAACGCGAGTGTTCGCTGCAACGGCGTCGCCAGAAGATTCTCGAAGAAGCGCCGTCGCCGTCGCTGACGCCGCCACTGCGCGCGGCGCTGTGCGAATCCGCGACGCGTCTCGCGCAGCAGGTCGGCTATCGCAGCGCCGGCACGCTCGAATATCTGTTCGACGAGACGCGCGGCGCGTTCTATTTCATCGAAATGAACACGCGCATCCAGGTCGAGCATCCCGTCACGGAAGCGATCACCGGCGTCGATCTCGTGCGCGAGACGCTGCGCATCGCCGACGGCGAGCCCTTGCGTTTCACCCAGGACGATATCGTCCTGCGCGGCGCGGCGCTCGAATGCCGGATCAACGCCGAGGATCCGTTGCGGGACTTCCGGCCGGATCCCGGCCGCGTCGATACGCTCGTGTGGCCTGCCGGCCCCGGGGTGCGGATCGATTCGCTGCTCTATCCCGGTTATGTCGTGCCGCCGTTCTACGATTCGCTGCTCGCGAAGCTGATCGTGCACGACGAGAGCCGACCGGCTGCGCTCGCCCGCCTCGCCCGCGCTTTGCGCGAGTTGCACATCGGCGGCCTGAAGACCACCGCGCCGCTTCATCAGGCCTTGCTGGCCGACGAAGGCGTGCGCGCCGGGCGATATCACACCAACTATCTCGAAGCGTGGATGGCGGCGTGGCGCGAGACCGCCTCGGCCGCCGCGCGCGAGGCGGCCGAAGCCGGCTCGCCGAGCGCCGGGGAGGCAAGATGACGATCCGCTATACCTTCGGCGGCGACGAATTCGTGTTCGCCGAGATCAGCGAGCAGATGTCGCTCGACGCGTTCTTCAAGGGCACGGCGATCACGCGCGAACTCCAGCGCCGCCGGATCGCGGGCGTGACCGAGATCTGCCCGGCCAACGCCTCGTACCAGGTGCGCTACGACCCGGACGTCATCGCGCCGGACGCGCTCGTGTCGCAGCTTCGGGCGATCGAGGCGGAGGTGGGCGACGCGCCGTTGAATCTCGACACGCGCATCGTCGAGGTGCCCGTGCTCTACAACGATCCCTGGACGCACGAGACGCTCATGCGGTTTCGCGAGCGTCACCAGGATCCGTCGTCGACGGATCTGGAGTACGCGGCGCGCATCAACGGCAAGCGGGACGTCGACGCCTTTATCGCGGCGCACGCCGGCTCGCCGTGGTTCGTCTCGATGGTCGGCTTCGTCGCGGGCCTGCCGTTCATGTACCAGATGGTCGAGCGCGACCGGCAGCTCCAGGTGCCCAAATACCTGCGGCCGCGCACCGACACGCCGGAGCTGACGGTCGGCCACGGCGGCTGCTTCGGCTGCATCTATTCGGTGCGCGGCGCGGGCGGCTACCAGATGTTCGGCGTGACGCCCGCGCCGATCTTCGATCCGGCGCAGCGGCTCGACTACCTGCGCGACTTCATGGTGTTCTTCCGGCCGGGCGACATCGTGAAATTCAAGCCGATCGACCGCGCGGCCTACGACGAGGCGGTCGCCGCGGTGCGGGCCGGCACGTTCTCGTTGCGGGTGCGGCCCGTGCAGTTCTCGCTCGACGCGTTTCTGCGCGATCCGGACACGTACAACCATGCTCTCGTCGAGGCGCTGTATGCCCACTGATTCGCTTGATGTGATCGACGTCCTGAAGCCGGGCTTGTCGACCTCGATCCAGGATGCCGGGCGGCAAGGCTATTACCACGTCGGCATCCCGCCGTCCGGCTCGCTCGACCAGTATTCGTCGCGCGCGGCGAACCTGCTGGTGGGCAATGCCGAGGCGGCGGCGGTGCTGGAATGCACGCTGCTCGGCCCGGAGCTGCTGTTTCGCGCGGATGCGCTGATCGCCGTGACGGGCGCGGACATGACGCCGAAGATCGACGGCGTCGGGCAGGCGTGCAACGTCGCGCTGCGGATCCGCGCCGGCAGCAAGCTGACGTTCGACTATCCGAAGCGCGGCGCGCGCGCCTATCTGGCGATCGCCGGCGGCATCGACGCGCCGCTCGTGCTCGGCAGCCGCTCGACGTATACGCTCGGCGGGCTCGGGGGGCTGGGCGGGCGTCGTCTGCAGAAGGGCGATCGGCTGGCGGCCGGCGCGGGCGGCGGCATGGGGCGTGAAGGCGTCCGGCTGCCTGCGGGGCTGTGCGCGCAGCTGGACAGCGCGGTCGAATTGCGCGTGCTGACGGGGCTGTACCACTATCGCCTGACCGACGAATCGGCGGCGACCTTCTTCGAGGACGAGTGGGTCGTCGCGCTCGAGGCGGATCGCACCGGGTATCGCTACAAGAACGGCCGCCCGCTGCGCTTTCGGGACCGCGAGCAGCCGTTCGGCGCGGGCGCGGATCCGTCGAACATCGTCGACGCGTGTTATCCGATCGGCTCGATCCAGGTGCCGGCCGGGTTGGAGCCGATCATCCTGTATCGCGACGCGGTGTCGGGAGGCGGTTACGCGACGATCGGCACGGTGATCAGCGCCGACATGGACCTGATCGGCCAGATGCAGCCCAATCATCGCGCGCGTTTCCGGCCGGTGACGATGGATGAGGCGCTCGCGGCGCGCGGGGCCTATCGGCAGCGTCTGGCGCTGCTGCGTGCGGCGCTGGCGGATTGATCCGATGAAGCGAGGGGCGCGCGGGGTTCGTCCTGCCCGCGGGCTCCCGGCGTTTCCGCGTTTCGGCGAGCGGGACCGCGTCGCCACCTCACGGCGTGCGCGCCGTATCATCGATCCGGTGCGCGGGGCCTTCCGGCATCGGCCGGACCGCGGGGCTGCCGCGCCGTCCAACGAGGAGGAGACCGATATGCCGCTGCACGCCCCGCTGGCCGGCGTGACCGTCGTCGAATTCGAAGGGCTCGGCCCTGCGCCGCTGGCCGGCCGGATCCTGGCCGGGATGGGCGCGCAGGTCACCCTGATCGCCCGCCCCGCCGCGCGCGCGAGCGCCCCCGAGGTGCTGCGCGGTCGCGACGACGATCCGCTGCGCGACGGCAAGACCGTCATCGAACTGGATCTG
>NZ_JAAGNW010000044.1:23788-30014 GCF_010645215.1 Burkholderia multivorans
TCCCGGCGCGATGGAACGGCTGGGGCTCGGCCCCGACGCGTGCGGCGCGCGCAATCCGCGCCTCGTATACGCGCGCATGACGGGCTGGGGCCAGCAGGGGCCGCTCGCGCACTGCGCGGGCCATGATCTCAACTACGTCGCGCTCACGGGCCTCCTGTCGTTGTCCGCGTCGCGCGGCGCAGCGCCGATGATTCCGCCGACCGTCGTCGGCGACGCGGGCGGCGCGCTCGGGCTCGCGTTCGGGATCGTCAGCGCGCTGCTCGACGTGCGGGCGGGCGGCCCGGGACGCGTGGTCGACGGCGCGATCGTCGACATCACGGCGATGCTCGGCACGCTCGCGCTGTGGGCGCGCGCCCGGGGCCAGCTCGATACGCCCGGCCCGGGGCTGTTCCTCGACGCGCCGTTCTACGCGGTCTACCGCTGCGCGGACGGCGAGCAGATCACGGTCGGCGCGCTGGAGCCGGCGTTTTACGCGGTCCTGCTCGACCGGCTCGGGCTCGCGGACGTCGATCCCGCTGCGCAGTACGCGCGCGACGCATGGCCGGCGCTGAAGGAACGCTTCGCCGCGCTGTTCGCGACCGCGCCGGCTGCGCACTGGCGCGCGCGGCTGGAAGGCAGCGACGCGTGTTTCGCGCCGGTGCTGAACCTGGCCGATGCGGCCGGCCATCCGCACAACGTCGCGCGGGAGATCTACCGGGAACGCGAGGATGGGACGCTGGACGTGCGCGTCGCGCCGCGCTTCCTGCCGTTGCGCGAGGGGGACGCGTAGCGGTGGGGGCTCGGTGTGGGTTCCGGCGCGGGTTCAAACGCCTCAGGCCCGCTCATCCACCCCGTCGACCGCCTTGCCGTCGCCGATCTTGTTGATGGTGCCCTGCGCGACCGCGACGAGCCGTTCGTGCGTGTCGTCTATCACGAACACGTGGCACTGGCAGGTCGCCTGATAGCGGCCGCCATACAGCAGCCGCGCGCGCGCGAGCAGCGTGCCGCTCACGGCCGGCCGCAGGTAGTTGAGCTTGTATTCGCCCGTCACGACGCGCGGCCCGAGCGCGAGCGCGCCGGCGAAGGTCAGCGCGTTGTCGACCAGATAGCCGATCACGCCGCCGTGCACGAAGCCGTGCTGCTGCCTCAGCTCGTCGCGGATCGGCAGGCACAGCGACGCCTCGTCCCCCCCGATGTACACGAGTTCGGTGCCGAGCAGCATGCTGAACGGCTGGGCCCGGAGCGCGCCGCGCGCGTGATCCACGATGTCGGTCCTCGACGTTCCTTGGAGGGCAGCGGGCGGCCCGATGCAGCCCGCTTGCGCTTCACTCTAGGAAGGGGGCGCTCGATGCGCAAGCTAATTCGTTGTGGGTTTTGCGGCAAATGATGTGATGCGTACATGATTATTGCGGCCGGCGCGGTCCAAATGAGATTTCCGGACTGATATCTCAAGTCCACGGGCGAAATGCCGCTAACGCCTGAGCGTCACTTCTCTATTTGCTCCCCCAGGAAACGCATGTTCAGCAAAATCAAGCTCGCGTCGAGTCTGCTCGCCGTTCTGATCGTCTTCTGCCTGTTCCAGCTCGCAGTCGAAGGGCTCGGCTTCTGGTCGCTCTCGACCACGCGCCACGGCATCGACGATCTGTCGACCGTGGCGCTCGTGCAGTCGGGCGTCGTCAACGAGGCCACCCAGCGTCTGCTCGACGCCCGCATCAACCTGTCGCGGGCCGGCACGCGGATGGTGCGCGGCGGTCCGAAGCCGACCGACATCATCCAGCACGCGGCCGAGCAGCTGGCGCTCGCCGACAAGGCATTCGCGGCGCTCGCGAACGCGCCCTCGACCGGCGACGAGAATCGCGCGCGCACGGCCGCGCTCACCGAGCGTTATCGCAAGCTGCACGACGCGCTGGCGGAACTGGTGCAATTCCTCCAGGCCGACAACATCCAGGCGTTCCTGGACCAGCCCACCCAGTCGATCCAGGACGCGTATCTCGCCGAGTTGCGCAACTTCGTCGATTTCAGCGGCCATGCGAGCCGCGACGCGTTCGACACGATCGACACCGCGAGCGCGTGGTTCCGAGGGGTCGCGATCGTGCTGCTGCTCGCGATGCTCGCGAGCATCGCGGCGATCTACACGGCTGCGCGGCGCGCGGTGGTCGAGCCGCTGGCCGAGGTGGGGCGCCATTTCGAGGAAATCGCGCAGGGGCGTCTCGACGCGCGCGTGACGCCGCGCGGCGTGTTCGAGATCGACCACCTGCTGCGCGGTCTCGCGACGATGCAGGCGAGCCTCGCGCAGACCGTCGGCATCGTGCGCCAGGCGTCGGACGCGATCCACCTGGGCGCGGGCGAGATCGCGAGCGGCAACGCGGACCTGTCGGGGCGCACCGGCAGCCAGGCGGCCTCGCTCGAGGAAACCGCGGCGAGCATGGAGGAGCTGACCGCGACCGTACGCCAGAACACCGACAGCGCGCGCGCCGCGAGCACGCTCGCGGACGAGGCGCTGGGCGTGACGAGCCACGGCAGCGAGGTGGTCGACAGCGTGATCGACAAGATGCGCGGCATCGCGCAAAGCTCGGGCCGGATCGCGGAAATCATCTCGGTGATCGACGGCATCGCGTTCCAGACCAACATCCTGGCGCTGAACGCGGCGGTCGAGGCGGCGCGCGCGGGTGAGCAGGGCCGCGGCTTCGCGGTGGTGGCGGGCGAGGTGCGTTCGCTCGCGCAGCGCAGCGCGCAGTCGGCGAAGGAGATCAAGGCGCTGATCGAGGAATCGGTGGCGCAGATCGACGGCGGCTCGGAACTGGTCGAGCGGGCCGGGGCGGCGATGCGCAGCGTGTCGACGTCGATTTCGCGGGTTGCGCAGACGATGGCGGAGATCACCGCCGCGTCGGTCGAGCAGAGCGCGGGGATCGAGCAGGTCAACCAGGCGGTCACGCAGATGGACCAGCTGACCCAGCAGAATGCGGCGCTCGTCGAGCAGGTCTCGGCGGCGGCTTCGTCGCTGAACGACCAGACCCAGCAGCTGCTGCGCTCGGTCGCGGTGTTCGAGCTGGGCGACCGGCGCGGCGCGGCGGCCGGCCATGGGCACGCGAGGGGCGCGGATGCCTATGGGGCGTTCGAGCCGGCCTGAGCCCGGGCGCGGGGCGGCGTGACGCCGGTGGGGCGTTCGAATTGATGCGAGGCCGGGGCGGGGAGGATGGCGCGCCGCCCGGCGCATGAATGCGCAGGCGGCGCGCCGCGCGCCTCACGCGCTCGCGGGCAGCGCCGCGTAGGCGGTCGCGAGGTGGTACGGGGTGGTCGACGGCATGTCCGCGCGCGACACCTCGCCCGACGCGGTCTTGCACTCGTACCAGCCGCCCGCGTGCAGGAAGCGCGCCTCGAAACGTTCGATCTGCCGGGCGAGCGCGTCGTCCGCGCCGCCGCGGGTCGCGAGCGCGCGCAGGTATTCCGTTTGCGCCCAGATGCGCTGGGTGCTGTCGAGGCAGGCGCCCTGCTCGTCGGTGGCCGCGCACACGCCGCCTGTCTGCGGGTCGACGCCATGCCGTTCCGCGAACGCATAGGCCCGCGCGAGCGCGTCCGGCAGGCCGGTGGCCGCGAGCCGCGCGCCGGCGGCGCTGACCAGATAGAACCATTCGAACTGATGACCGGGCTCGAAGCGGTTGCCGGCGCTGCCGAGCGGCAGTTCGGCGACGCAGCCCGTGCCCGGATCGACGAAGCGGCGCTCGACGGCCTGCGCCGTGCGCAGCAGCGCGCTGTCGTAGGCGGCATCCGCGAACGCGCGGCCGGCCGCGAGCCAACCCTCGGTCAGGTGCATCAGCGGGTTTTGCAGCGGACCGGCGGCCGTCTGCGCGAAAGCCTCGTCGCGCGCCGCGTCGAGCAGCGCGTCGCCGGGCTGGCGCGCGAAGCGCGTCTCGATCAGCGCAGCGGTATGGTCGGCGACGTCCCGGGCGTCCCGGTTGCCGAGCGCGGCGAAATATTCCGCGCAGGCGAACACGATGAAAGCGTGGGTATACAGATCCTTGCTGCGGTCGAGCGGCGCGCCCTGGGCGTCGACGCTGTAGAACCAGCCGCCGTGGCGGGAATCGCGGAAGTGGCGGCACAATGCGTCGAACAGCGCGTGCGCGTGATCGGCGTCGCCTGCCTGGGAAAACACGAACAGCTGGCGCGCACAGGCCATCGCCCGGTAGCGGGTCACGGGCAGCGGCGCGTGCGTGTCCGGCGCGACCGCCTCGAACGGCAGGCCCAGCGCGCGGTCGAACCCCGGACCGCGCCACAGAGGCAGGACGACGCGGGAGAAATGCTCGCGCAGCCGGGCGGCTTGGGCGGAAGCGGAAGCGGAAGCTGGAACGGACATGGCGGCAGCGAACAGTACGATGAACGGTGAGGACTCGGCCCGGCGCGGGTTGCGCCGATCGCAAGGATAAAGCACCCGGCGGATGCCCGGGCAGGCCTGCACGCAAAAAAAGGAGAAAGCGGATGCTGAACAATGTGGAACTCGTGATGCGGCTCGTGCTCGCGGCGGCGCTCGGCAGCGTGATCGGTATCGAGCGGGAGCGGCTGTCGTGGGCGGCCGGCCTGCGCACCCACATGCTGGTCTGCGTCGGTTCGGCGCTGATCATGATCGTGTCGGCGTTCGGCTTCGCCGACGTCCTCGGGCAGGCGCACATCGATCTCGATCCGTCGCGGATGGCCGCGCAGGTCGTGTCCGGCATCGGCTTTCTCGGCGCGGGCTCGATCCTGCTGCGCGGCGAGATCATCCGCGGGCTGACGACGGCGGCGAGCCTGTGGTCGGTGGCGGCGGTCGGGCTCGCGGTGGGCGGCGGGCTGTACACGGCGGCGATCGCCGCGACCATCATCATGCTGATCATCCTGGCCGGCATCAAACCGCTCGAACGCCGCTACATCACGGTGCGCCAGCGTCGTCAGATGTCGCTGCTGGTGGAGCGCGGCACGCTGACCTTCCATACGCTGCACATGGCGCTCGGCGTCGACAGCGCGCGCGTCAAGCAGTTCATCGTGCAGCAGAGCGAGGATTCGCCCGACTGCGACGAAGTGACGATCGCGCTGGCGCGCGTCTCGGCGCAGGAATACGAGGCCATTTGCGCGAAGGTGCGGCAGTTGCCGGGCGTGAAGGGTTTCCAGGATCGCCAGAGCACGATGCCTGACGAGTGACATGCGGTGTCGGGCGTTCGGCATGCGACAATGGCCGCTTCTCGTGATTGAGCACAGCCTTTGTCCGGCGCGTTCGCCGCGCCCGCAGCCGATGACCGATTCCGTCTCCCTTTCCCGTTCCCGTTCCCCTCGTTCGACCCGCACGCCGAGGCGCTCGCGCGCCGCCGCGGCCGACAGCGCCGCGCCGTCGCGCACCACGACCCGGCCCGCCGGCGGCGAGGCCGGGCGCGACGCACGCACGCTCGACCTGTTCGGGATGCCGGTCGACGATGCGCACACTGCCGCCGGGGCGGATGCCGTCGCGCATGATGCCGACGACGGCCCGGCTACCGCGGTCGACGACGGTCGGCAGGGCAAGCTCACGGGCTTCGAACCGCCGGCTCCCGTCGCGGCGGTTGAGCCGGACAAGGCGCCGGAGGTGGATTTGACGGTGGAGGCCGGTGCACCGTCGTCGGTCGCGCTGACGGCCGAGGCGCCCGCGGTCGGCGCGCAGGGCCGGGACGAGGCGGCGCAGGGCGAAGCGGTCGCGGAGGCGGCCATGCCGTCCGACGCGGCTTCGTCGCCGGCCGCTGCACCCGCCCCCGCGCGATCCACGGCCCGTCGAACGACGGCGCGCCGCGCCGACCCGGCCAACGCCCCGGAAGGCGCGGCGGCCGCGGCTACGCCGAAGCGCCGGGCGTCCCGTCCGGCGGCGGAGCCCACGGTCGCTCATGCCGAGCCGACGGCCGCGCCGGCCCCGGCAGCCGCACCTGCCGCATCGGCTGCGCCCGCGCCCGCAGCGGCGTTCGCCGCAACGCCTCCGTCTGCGCCGGCCGACACACCGGTTCCCTCCGCGGCGACGATCCTGGTGGCCCCTTCCTCGTCCGCTGCAACCGACGGGGCCCAGGCGCTGCAACCGCCCGCCGTCGATCTCGACGCGCACCTGCGGCCTCTGGCGGACCGGATCCGGGCCTTGCAGATCGAGACCGTCGAACTGCGGCGCGCGGCGGGCGCGGAGATGCGGCGCGTGAACCGGCTGCTGCTCGCGCTCGCGGTGATCGTGCTGGTTGGCGTCGGCATACTGGTTGCACAGGCG
>NZ_JAAGNW010000044.1:30024-38104 GCF_010645215.1 Burkholderia multivorans
ATCGACCGGCTGGCGGCTGCGCAGGAAACCCAGCAGGCGAACCTGATCACGCTGACCCAGCGCCAGGACGAGCAGGGCGCGCAGGTCGAACGGCTGACCAATCGCTTGTCCGTGGCGGCCCGGCCGGTTCCGAAGCCCGTCCGCCACCCGCGTTCCCGCTGACGCGTGCAGGGGGCGCATTCAGGCCTCCTGCGACGGATTGCTGCGGCGCACTAGTCAGATTCAGGGAAAACCCTTAGAATTCGTTCCTAGGGAAAACCCTAGACCTTATCTGACAGGAGTCGCACATGAGCTTCATCCTCGCTCTGCTTCAAAAGATCGACGATCTCTTTGCGTCGCCGCACCTGCCGCTCGACGCTGATTACTCGTACGCCGCCCGCCACGCCGAGGCCGAGCGCGTGCGCCAGTCGCACATCGTGCCCGTCGGCCTGCCGCGCCACTGAGCTGCTGAGTCGTTGATCGTCCGCCCCGGCCGCCGCGCCGGGCGCACTGCATCGCGGGCGCGCATTCGCGTCGCCCCGTCCGTTTCCGCCCGCTACACTCGGTAGTGTCTCCGCTTCGCGCACAGGTGCGACATGCTGCAGATGCGACCGATGACCCAAGGGGAATTCCGCGAGTACCGCCGCCGCGCGGTGTCCGGCTATGCGCGGGATCTGGTCGAGTCCGGCCAGGCGCTGCCCGCCGACGCCGACGCGCGCGCGGCGGCCTGCCTTGAACTGCTGCTGCCCGACGGGCTCCTGACCGACGACCAGGTGCTGCTGACCGTGCGGGCTTCGGCCGAGGGCGAGCCGCTGGCCAGCCTGTGGTACGCGGTGGTCACGGAAGGCCCCCACCGTTCGCTGTTCATCCACGATCTGGAAGTCGACGCCGCGCACCGCCGCGAAGGCGTCGCGACGCGCGTGCTGCTCGAGATCGAGGAGGAGGCGCGCCGGCTCGGCGTGACCCAGCTGGGCCTGTCGGTGTTCCGGCACAACGCGGCGGCGCTGGCCTTGTATCGCGGCCTCGGCTACGCGGACATCACTCTCACGCTCGTCAAGCCCGTCGCGCCGCCCTGATTCTCGCGCGGCGGCGTGCATCCCGCTGTTTTCCCATACAACGACGGCCCGCCCGGCATTCGCCGGACGGGCCGCTTGCCTGCCGCACGCGTTCAGTGTCCCGTTGCGGACTCAGTGGCGCACGCGGGCGGCGTCGCCGCGCCAGGCGCGCAGCAGCAGCGCGTTGGTGACGACGCTGACGCTCGAGAACGCCATCGCCGCGCCCGCGATCACCGGGTTCAGCAGGCCGAAGGCCGCGAGCGGCACGCCCACCAGGTTGTAGACGAACGCCCAGAACAGGTTCTGCTGGATCTTCCGGTAGGTGCGGCGCGAGATGTCGATCGCGTCGGCGACCAGCGCCGGGTCGCCGCGCATCAGCGTGATGCCGGCCGTGTGCATCGCGACGTCCGTGGACTTCGTCGATGCCGAGCGCGGTCGCGATGGCGGCCGCGCTGCCCGCGTTGTCCCCGGTCACGAGCACGCAGCGCACGCCGCGCGCCCTGAGCCGGTCGAGCGCCGCGCGCGCGCCGGGTTTCAGCGTGTCGCCGAAGCCGATCAGGGCGAGCGCGGCGGCGGGCGCGTCGACGCGCATCAGCCACGACACCGTATGGCCCGCCGCTTCCAGTTCGGCCGCGCGTCGCACGGCGTCGGGCGGCGCGGCGATGCCGAGTTCGCGCAGCCACGGCCCGCTGCCGAGCGCGAGCCGCATGCCGGCGACCTCGGCCTCGACGCCGCGGCCGGCCACGGCCCGGGCGTCGCCGGTGGGCGCGGCAGCGTGGGCCGACTGGCGGGCGGCCGGATCCGCATCGGCGGCCGCGACGACCGCGCGGGCGAGCGGGTGCTCACTGCGGCGCTGCACGGCGGCTGCGAGCGCGAGGGCGTCGCCGCGCGCGATGCCGATCGGCTCGAAGGCCGCGACGGTGGGTCGGCCCTGGGTCAGCGTGCCGGTCTTGTCGAACGCGACGATGCGGATGCGCTGCGCGAGTTCGAGCGCCTGGGCGTCCTTGATCAGCACGCCGCGCCGCGCGGCGACGCCGGTGCCCGCCATGATCGCGGCCGGCGTGGCGAGGCCGAGCGCGCAGGGGCAGGCGATCACGAGTACGGCGACGGCATTGAGGATCGCGGTTTCCGCGCCGGCGCCGGCGAGCAGCCAGCCGAACAGCGTGGCGAGCGCGATCACGAGGATGACCGGCACGAACACCGCGCTGACCCGGTCGACGAGCCGCTGGATCGGCGCCTTGTTCGCCTGCGCCGATTCGACGAGCCGGATGATGCGCGCGAGCGTCGTTTCCGCGCCGATCGCGGTGGTGGCGACGGTCAGCGCGCCCTCGCCGTTGATCGCGCCGGCCGTGACGCGATCGCCGGGCGCTTTCGGCACGGGCAGGCTTTCGCCGGTGATCAGCGCTTCGTCGACGTGGGTTGCGCCCGCGACGATCTCGCCGTCGACGGGAATCCGCTCGCCGGGCCGGATCGCGACCTGCGTGCCGACCCGCACCTGGGCGAGCGGCACGTCGCGTTCGACGCCGTGTTCGACGATGCGTGCGCGGTCGGGGCGCAGCGCGTTGAGCGCGCGGATCGCGTCGGTGGTCTGGCGCTTGGCGCGGGCTTCGAGCCATTTGCCGAAGCGCACCAGCGTGATGATCACGGCGGACGCCTCGAAGTACAGATGTGCGTGGCTGCCGGGGTGGAGCGCGAGTTGCCAGAGGCTCAGGCCGTAGGCGGCGCTCGTGCCGAGCGCGACGAGCAGGTCCATGTTGCCCGCGCGCGCCTTGAGCGCGTGCCAGGCGGCCCGGTAGAAGCGCGCGCCGAACCCGAACTGGACGAGCGTCGCGAGCACGAGCTGCAGCCAGCCGGGCAGCATCGGGTCGACGCCGAACGGTGCGGCCAGCATGGGGAGCACGAGCGGGGCGGTGAGCAGCGCCGCGCCGATCACGCGGTTGCGCTCGCGGCGGGCCTCGGCCTCCTTGCGGTCGGCAGGCAGCGGGGCGGCCGGGGCCGTGCGGGGCGCTGCGGGCGTGAGCGCGGCAGCGCGGTAGCCGGCGGTTTCGACGGCCTTGATCAGTACAGCCGGATCGAGGTCGGTCGCGGTCTCGACGGTTGCGCGTTCGGTGGCGAGGTTGACGGTGGCAAGCGTGACGCCGGGAATCTGGGCGAGGGCTTTTTCGACCCGCCCGGCGCAGGATGCGCAGGTCATGCCGCCGATGTCGAGTTCGTGCGTCGTCGTGGTGGTTGGCGCAGCCGAGGCCGGGGCGCGGTCGGGCAACGAAGCGCGATAGCCGGCGGCGTCGACGGCCTTGATCAGCACGGCCGGATCGAGGTCGGTCGCGGCTTCGACGGTTGCGCGCTCGGTAGCCAGATTGACGGCGGCGCGGGTGACCCCGGGGACTTGAGCAAGCGCCTTTTCGACCCGCCCGGCGCAGGATGCACAAGTCATGCCGCCGATGTCGAGTTCATGCGTGGCGCTGACCGGCGTGGCCACGCGCGCAGGCTTTGCCCGCTGGATGCTGAACGGTACGGACACCGCCGCGACGACGGGCGGGGCCGCGGGCGCCGCCTTGGGCGCGGCGTCGGCCGCCGATTCCGCGAGCGCCGCCTGATAACCGGCTTGCCGAACCGCGTCGATCAAGCGCTCGGCCGTCACCTCGCCCGCCAGCTCGGCATGCGCGCGCCGCGCGTCGAGATCCACCCGCGCCTGCGCGACCCCCTGCACCTGCCGCAGCGCCTGCTCGACGCGTCGCGCGCAGCCGCCGCAGGTCATGCCGGTCACGTCGAGCGTGACCGCGCGCGCCTCGGGCTTTGCCCCGACGTCCGGCGCGTCCGGCTCGGCCGCTCGCGCCGCATAACCCAGCGTCGCCAGCGCCGCGACCAGTTGCGCCGCCTCGACCGCCGGCTCCGCCTCGACCGTCGCCCGCCGCGCGGCCAGATCGACCGTCGCGCGCGTCACGCCCGGCACCTGCGCGAGCGCGCGTTCGACCTTGCCGGCGCAGCCGCCGCAACGCATGCCTTCCACGTCGAGGCGGATCGTTTCGCGGAGCATCGGTAGCGTGAGATCAGTCATGGAGCCTTCCCCGGCAAACAGCGCAATCGCGCCAATGACCGAAGTATCAAGCTTCCCATGATGGTAAGGTCAAGCGCCGGCTGATTCCCCTTTCGACCAATAGGGGATCAATCGTCCTCCCCGGCCTTCAGCATCGCGTCCGCGACGCCCGTCCGCGCGTCGCCGCCATGCTCGCGCATGCGCTGCGCGGCGCCGATCCGGTCGCGCGCGTCGCGGTTCTGGCCGAGCTTCCACTTGCCGACCAGCCGCGTCACCTCGATTTCGATGCCGACGATCGCCGCGAGCATTTGCTCGATGAAATCGGCGGGCGCGTCGCCCATCTTCCACGGCGCAGGCTCGTCCGCCTCCATCCGGCGCGTGAGCCGGGCGACCAGCCCGCGCACGAAGCGCTCGTCGTCGCGCACCGTGAGCCGGCCGTGCGCGTGCACGACCATGTACTGATAGGTAGGCACGTAGCGATGGGTTTCCGCCTTGCCCGGATACCAGCTCGGCGACAGGTAGGCCGACGGCCCCTGGAAGATCACCAGCACCTCGGGCTGCCCGGTGGCCTCGCGCCACAGCGGATTGGCCCGCGCGACGTGCGCGCGCAGCGTCCCGCAGCCGGCGGCGTCGGGCTCGAACTCGAACGGCAGGTGATTGGCGTCGAGGCCGTCCGGCCCGTGCGTGACGAGCGCGCCGAGCGGATGGTCGTCGATCAGTTGCCGCAGCGCCTCGGGGCGGCGCTCGTCGAAGTGGGCTGGCAAGTACATGATGGCTCCCGAAACAATAGGCCGGACTATGACGACAGGCATGACCCGACGTGGCGATTAGCGATGAATTGCGATGTAATCGCCGCAAATCCGGCTTTTCACGCGCGCCGGCATTGTTTTCGCGCGGCTGGGAATAGTACGATACAACCCATTCTGAAAGATTGCTTCACCCGGCCGGCGCCTACGCTACGAGGGACCACCATGCCATGCTGGCCGCCGCTCAACCGCGCAGCCCGGCTGCGCGTCTGCCGCACCATCACATGATAAGAATTCAACGAGAAACCGTTTCCATGCGGCGCGCGTGCGCGTCGCTCGTCATCGCCGCGCTGCTGTCCGGTTGCGCGGCCACGCCGGAGGCCATCCAGCGCAAGACCGGCTGGATGCGCAGCGAAGTGGCCGATTCCTATATCTACGCCTACCCGCTCGTGCTGATGTCGGTCGCGAAGCAGGCCGCCACCGGCGGCGACGGCGCGCAACCCGGCCAGGCGCCCGTCAACACGCTGCGCCATGCGCAGGCGCTGCCGCCGGCCGGCGCGTCGAATCCGCCGCTGCCGAGCGTCGATACGCTCGATTCGACCGGCTGGCTCGAGGTCGGCGCGGAACCCGTGCTCCTGTCGCTGCCGGACACCCGGAGCCGCTACCTGGACGCCCGCGCGCTCGACATGTGGACCAACGTGCTCTGGTCGAGCGGCGCGAGCGCGAGCCCGCGTTCCGGCATCAGCAAATCGCAAACGATTGCGTTCGTCGGCGCGGGTTGGACGGGCACGCTGCCGGCCGGCGTGACGCGGGTCGACGTGCCCGCGCGCGACGTGTGGCTCGAGATTCGCATCCAGACGAGCGGCGGCCGCGACCTGACCGCGGTCAAGAAGCTCCAGCGGGCGATCCGCGTGGTGCCGCTGTCGGTATACACCGGTGCGGCGCGCGGCGCGTCGATGGCGGTCCACACGGGCAGCGCGCCCGCCGAGGCGGCGAGCGGCGGCACGCCTGCCGCGCAGGTGGCCGCGCTCGACGCGAAGACCTTCTTCGAGCGTTTCGCGCAGGCCGTGCAGGACAACCCGGCCGCGTCCGACGACACGCACGCGCAGGAGATCCTCACCGACATCGGCGTGACCGCGGGCGCGCCGGTGCCGTGGTCGGGCGACCGCCTCGCGGCGGCGGACGGCGGCGTGGCCGAGGCGCGCGACCGGCTGGCCGCGCCGCCGTCGAACCTGCTGGCCGCGAACGGCTGGAACTGGATCGGCGACAGCGCGGGCAGCTATGGCCAGGACTACGCGCTGCGCGCGTACGCCGCGTCGACCCGCTTCGGCGCGGCGACGCGCGACGACGAAACGCTCGCGCTGGTCCGCACCGACCGCGACGGCCAGCCGCTCAACGGCGCGAACCGCTACGTGGTGCGTTTCCCGGCGAATGCACTGCCGCCCGCGCGCGCTTTCTGGAGCCTGACGACGTACACGCCGGAAGGCGCGCTGCCCGAGCTGCGCGGCCGGCGGCGCGCGCTCGGCGACCGCGACCGGCTGCGCCGCAACCGCGACGGCTCGATCGAGATCGTCGTGTCGGCGACCTCGCCGGGCGGGGCCGCCGCGTCGAACTGGCTGCCCGCGCCGCGCGCCGATTTCGCGCTCGCGCTGCGGCTCTACGCGCCGAAGAAACAGGCGGCGGACGGTACCTGGCAGCCGCCTGTCGTCGTGCGCAAGTGAACGTCTTGCCGCGCCACTCGTCATACGAACGCATCCGCGCGCGCTGAACGGCCCGCGGATGCGTCGCGAGACGTCCAGCGCCTATACTTCGGAAAGCTGGACGTCTTCTATTCCGTCTTTCCCCGACGGCGCGCCTGCGCCGTCCCAATGGCACTTCACGTTTCCGTATGGCAAGCCTCGACAAAGCAACCATTCATTCGACCTTGCAGACACTCCGCGGCGTCGCCCGCGCGCGGCGCACGAAGCGCATCGGCCTCGGCATACTGATCTTTCTCGTGCTGTTCGGACTGCTCGGCTTCTTCGCCGCGCCGCCGCTGATCCGTCATCTCGCCGAGCAGCAGCTGAGCCGGCAGCTCGACCGGCCCGCGACGATCGGGCGCATCGCGCTCAATCCTTACACCCTCAATCTCGAAGCGGACGACGTCCATGTCGGCGAACGCGGCGGGCAGGGGAATTTCGTCGACATCGGCAAGCTCGTGGTGCGGCCGTCGTGGATGTCGCTCCTGCGCGGCGCGCCGATCGTCAACGAAGTGCGGCTCGACGCGCCGCGTTTCCGGATCGTCCGCTACGACGCGCAGCGCTTCAATTTCACCGACCTGATCGACAAGTTCTCGACGCCGTCGAAGCCCGACAGCAAGCCGACGCGCTTCTCCGTGTCGAACATCCAGGTGCATGACGGCCGCATCGAGTTCGACGACCGCCTGCTGAACGCGCGCCACGTGATCGATCAGTGGTCGCTCGGCATCCCGTTCCTCGCGACGCTGCCGTCGAAGACCGACATCTTCGTGCAGCCGACCTTGCGCGCGCGGCTCGACGGCAGCCCGATCGCGATCGACGGCCGGACCAAGCCGTTCTCGCAGACGCGCGAGTCGGAGGTGAGCCTGAAGTTCGACGGGCTCGACGTGCCGCGCCTGCTGTCCTACGCGCCGGCCAAACTGCCGGTGGTGGTGCGCTCGGGCAAGCTGTCGAGCGACCTGCCCGCGAACTTCGCGATGACGGGCGAGACGCCCGCGGTGCGCGTGTCGGGCACCGTCGACCTGAACGATGCGCAGGTCACCGACCCGGCCGACAAGCCGTTGTTCGCGGCGCACGCGATCCACATCGCGGCCGCGCAGCTGGAGCCGCTGCACCAGAAGCTGCATTTCGACGAGATCCGCATCGACCAGCCGGTGGTCGATCTCGCGCGCGACCGGCAAGGGGTGCTGAACGTCGAGAAGCTGGCGAGCGCACCCGCCGCGCCTGCGGCGGCCGCCTCGGGCGCGTCGGCCGCCGCCGCCGAAGCGGGCAAGGCGGAGCCGCTCGACCTGACGATCAAGCGCTTCGCCATCAACGGCGGCACGATCAACCTCGACGACAGCGTGCCGACCCCGGCCACCACCGTATCGCTCACGCAGCTCGCGGCGACGCTCGAGAATTTCTCGCTGCAAGGCAGCGCCCCCGCGCATTACACGCTGTCGACCGAGGTCGCGCACGGCGGCGCGTTGAAGGCGGCGGGCAACGTCAGCCTCGCGGCGAAGCAGGCCGATACGCAGCTGACCGTCG
>NZ_JAAGNW010000440.1 GCF_010645215.1 Burkholderia multivorans
GACGTGCGCCGGATGGCGGAGGAAAGGTTTCTGAGCAGGTTCATCGTGGATAGCGGTTCATATCGTGTGTCATGCCACCTTCCCGTCTCTCAGGCCCCAGGCTTCGAAACGCAGGTCCGGAAAATCGCCGACGATGCGCAGCGCCAGCGCCGAACCGGCGAGCGTCTGCGCCCAGAAAGGATCGGTCGATTCGACTTCGAAGTAGGTGCTCTGGGCGTAATAGGGAATCTGGCGCGGCGGGTTGGGCAGCGGGATCAGGCGGGCCCCCGGCAATTGCAGGTCCACCAGCTTCTGGATCTGTTCGACCGCGCCGAGCTTGGTCTGCTGGGGCAGCAGCTGGCGCAGCTTGTCGGCGGGCATCGCGGCCGAGATCGCGAACACGAGTTTCTTCAGGTTCCACTGCTTGTCGACCACGCAGATATGGACCTGGTCGCCGCGATCCTCGAAGCGCAGCGGCAGCACCGGGGTTTCGATCACGCGCGCGAGCGCATGCCGCAAGGTGGCCGCGAGCGGCTCGAAGCTGCCCTGCAGGTCGTCGTGGCGATAGCCGAAGTCGCGCTCGGCCAGTTCCTCGTCGACGCCGGGCAGCACGCTGAGCCGCCCGAGCAGGCCGATCAGCTCGCGATACAGCAGCGCGGGCGGCAACGGATCGAACGCATCGAGATGGGCGAGCCGCATCCGGTACTCGGCGATGGCCTGCCGCAGCAGCAGCTCGATCAGGTCCGCGATGCCCCCGCCCGCGGACAGCACCCGCTGCCCGGACGTATGCGCAAGGCGCACGCGCAGCGTGCTTTGCAGCTCGTCGATCAGCGAATTGAGCACGACGTGCGCGCGCGTGTCGAGCAGCGGCGGGATGAAGCGCGGATCGAGCAGCACCGTGCGGCTCGCGCTGCGCCCGGCCACGCGGGCGATCGGCAGCGCCGCTTCGTCCGAGCGCAATTGCGACTTCCAGCACAGCCGCGTCGCCAGCTGCCCGGTCTCGATCGTCAGGCTGCGCGGCGTGCCCGGCGCGTCGAGGCCGACCGCGAGGTCCGGCACGTCGGTGGCCGCGGCGCGATAGCGCGACGCGGACGCCACCTCGCCGAACGCCATCTCCGGGCCGCCGCTGCGCGCGGCCTGGATCGCGAGGCAGGCGATGTCGCCCGCCTGCGCCCGTTCGGTCTCGAGCGGCGCGGGCAGCGCATCGTGCGACGGCAGCGAGAACGCGGTGCCGTCCTGGAACACGCCGCGCGCGCCGCGCAGCGCGAGCCGGCCGAGGCCGAGCCCGTCCTGGTCGACGTCGAGCAGCGTGAAGCCCCAGCCGTGATTGACGGTTTGCCCGAGCCGAGCCGCGACCTGATGGGACAAGTGGCGCTCCAGTTGCTGAAAATGCTGCGTCTCGATCAGCATGCCGTCGCTCCACGCGACCGGTCCAACCGGCAGACTGCTCATTGCCTGTATCTCCTCGTGCCCGAGCCGTGGCGTCGGGCGGGTTTGTCGGTTGCGGCATCGGGGTTCGGCGCGTTCGCGGCGCTCGCGGCGACGGGCGCGTCGGGCGGCAGCGGCACGGCCCCCGGCAGCGACGCGTTGTAGATCCCGCTGCGATCGAGCCACACCGCGAGATGAATCACCCCGCTCCCGTCGCCGCG
>NZ_JAAGNW010000441.1 GCF_010645215.1 Burkholderia multivorans
GCCCATTCGCGATGACGCGAGGCTACGGCTGGTTCACGAAGGCGATGGGTCCGACCTCCTGCGCTACTACGTCGAAAACCGGGCGCATCTCCAGCCTTGGGAGCCGAGCAGGGCCGAGGCGTTCCATACGCTCGACGCCATGCACGCGCGGCTCGACGCCGTGCTTCGAAGCCATGCCGCGCATACCGCCCTTCACCTCGTTCTGGACCGTCCCGGTGCCCTGGGCATCGTCGGCGAGTGCAACTTCACGAACATCGTCCGCGGCCCGTTCCAGGCCTGCCACCTCGGCTTCTCGATCGATGTGCGCGAGGAGGGGGCCGGCCTGATGGCGGCCGCCTTGAGGCTCGCCCTCGCCCATGCATTCGAGGTTCTGCAGCTTCACCGGATCATGGCCAACCATCGCCCGGAGAACGTGCGTAGCGCGGCGCTGCTCGCGCACCTGGGCTTCGAACGCGAGGGATTGGCCAAGCGCTATCTGAAGATCGACGGCGTGTGGGCCGACCACGTGCTGACCTCGCTGATCAATCCGTCGGACAGGGATTGACGCGCATCCGGGCGGCCTGGCGCGGCGCCATTTGAGCTGAATTGCACGATTTCTGGATTTCTTTGGCGAAAACCGGCATTTCGCTATTGGCGCAACGCGCCGCAGACCGTATGATGGCGGTCTTCCGTTTTTCAGGTGTGAGCCTGGATGGCGGAGGCAGGCGGATATGGGCGGCAGCCGAACGGTTACCGCACTCCACGCAGGCAAGTCGGCGCAAGGCGCTGAAATTGCCGGGCGCGGAGCGCAGCGACAGTGGGCACTCGAAGATGAAGCAAAAATCTTGATGAGGCGCTTGACACGGGTTCGATGTACCCCCATAATCGTCAGTTCTCTACGGAGGGGTGCCCGAGTGGCTAAAGGGGGCAGACTGTAAATCTGTTGGCTTACGCCTACGTTGGTTCGAATCCAACCTCCTCCACCAAGACATACGCAAGAGCGGTAGGGAATCGTTAAGTGGCCCGTGCGGGTGTAGCTCAATGGTAGAGCAGAAGCCTTCCAAGCTTACGACGAGGGTTCGATTCCCTTCACCCGCTCCAGTCCGTGAAGTTTTGAAGCATAGAAGCGCCCATGTGGCTCAGTGGTAGAGCACTCCCTTGGTAAGGGAGAGGTCGGCAGTTCGATCCTGCCCATGGGCACCAAGCTTTTAAGTTGTCAGTGTCTGTTTGCGCGCGGCGCAACATGTGAAATTCCTGTTAGGAGTTGAAAATGGCCAAGGAAAAATTTGAGCGGACCAAGCCGCACGTGAACGTTGGTACGATTGGTCACGTTGACCACGGCAAGACGACACTGACGGCAGCTATCACGACCGTGCTGACGAAGAAGTTCGGCGGCGAAGCGAAGGCCTACGACCAGATCGACGCGGCACCGGAAGAAAAGGCGCGCGGCATCACGATCAACACGGCACACGTCGAGTACGAAACGGCTAATCGCCACTACGCGCACGTCGATTGCCCGGGCCACGCTGACTATGTGAAGAACATGATCACGGGCGCAGCGCAGATGGACGGCGCGATCCTGGTGTGCTCGGCAGCAGACGGCCCGATGCCGCAAACGCGCGAGCACATCCTGCTGGCAC
>NZ_JAAGNW010000442.1 GCF_010645215.1 Burkholderia multivorans
CGCCGCGTTGTCGACGTACATGTGCGACAGCTCGACGTCCGCGTATTCCTTCGCCACGTCGATCATGACGTCGCGCCAGAACTGCGAGGTCTCGAGCACGTTCGCCTTGTCGACCGACAGCAGCTTCTTCTGGCGCTTGCGCGCGGCCTGGAACGCGACGTGCGCGATGCGGCGCACTTCCGGCTCCGAATAACGCATCGTGTCGAAGCCCTCGCGCGCGCCCTCGAACGGGCCGTCCGGCGCCGCGCGCACGCCGCGCGGCTGGCCGAAGTAGATGTCGCCGTTCAGCTCGCGCACGATCAGGAGGTCGAGGCCCGCGACCAGCTCCGGCTTCAGCGGCGAGGCGTCGACGAGCTGCGGATAGCAGATCGCCGGGCGGAAGTTCGCGAACAGCTCGAGATGCTTGCGCAGCCCGAGGATCGCCTGCTCCGGGCGCAGCGCGCGCTCGAGCGTGTCGTACTTCCAATCGCCGACCGCGCCGAACAGGATCGCATCCGCGTCCTTCGCGAGCTTGAGCGTGGCCTCCGGCAGCGGATGGCCGCTCGCCGCATAACCCGCGCCGCCGACGGGCGCCTCTTCGAGCTCGAAGCGCTCGTCGAGCGCGTTCAGCACCTTCACCGCTTCCTTGACGATCTCGGGACCGATCCCGTCGCCGGGCAAGACTGCAATCTTCATGCGAATTTCCTGGATGGATGAGGGAGATCTGTGCGACGCCGTCGGCTCAGCCGATCAGGCGGTTGTTCAGCCACGGCTGCTTCGCGAGCCGCTCGGCCTCGAACTGGCGGATCTTGTCCGAATGACGCAGCGTGAGGCCGATGTCGTCGAAGCCGTTCAGCAGGCAGTACTTGCGGAACGCGGTCACCTCGAACGCATATTCGCGGCCGTCCGGCGCGCGCACCACCTGCGTATCGAGGTCGATCGTCAGCTGGTAGCCGCCGAACGCATGGGTGTCGTTGAACAGGTGATCGACCTGCTGCTCGCTCAGCACGATCGGCAGCAGGCCGTTCTTGAAGCAGTTGTTGAAGAAGATGTCCGCGGGGCTCGGCGCGATGATCGCGCGGAAGCCGTACTGTTGCAGCGCCCACGGCGCATGCTCGCGCGAGCTGCCGCAGCCGAAGTTCTTGCGCGCGAGCAGCACCGACGCGCCCTGGTAGCGCGGCTGGTTCAGCACGAAATCGGGGTTCAGCGGGCGCGTCGAATTGTCCTGGCCCGGCTCGCCGTGATCCAGGTAGCGCCATTCGTCGAACGCGTTCGGACCGAAGCCCGTGCGCTTGATCGACTTGAGGAACTGCTTCGGGATGATCGCGTCGGTGTCGACGTTCTCGCGATCGAGCGGCGCCACGACGCCGGTATGCACAGTGAATTTTTCCATGATCCGTCAACCTGGTTGGACGCCGGCCGCGCGGGCCGGCAAAGCCGAATGGGGGCGGCGGCGCGACGTCAGTCGGCTGCCTTCTTGATCGCGTGGCCCGCTGCGCTCAGGTCCTCGCCGACGCCGGCGACCGTGTTGCAGCCGGCCAGCGCGAACAGGAGACCCGCGAGCGCGGCGAGACCGAATCTGCTTGCCTTCATGCGCTCACCCCAGCTTGCGGACATCGACGAAGTGGCC
>NZ_JAAGNW010000443.1 GCF_010645215.1 Burkholderia multivorans
GAACGCGAGCCAGCTGACGTTCGACGACCAGCGCGGCGCGGAGCGCGTGATGATCCACGCCGAGCGCGACATGCAGCAGACCGTCGAGCGCAACAGCTCGACCGCGGTCGGTCAGGATCAAAACATCACGGTGAAGGGTACGTCGACGTCGGCGACCGGAATCTCGATCAGCTATACCGGGATCTCGGTGTCGTACACAGGCTTGTCGGTGGGATACACCGGTGTGTCGACGTCGTTTACCGGGCTCAGCACGTCGTTTACCGGCGTCAGCACGGGCTTCACGGGCGTGTCGACCTCGTTTACCGGCGTGTCGACCGGCTTTACCGGTGTGAGCACGTCGTTTAACGGCGTCAGCACGGGTTTCACGGGGGTGTCGACGTCGATGACCGGGATGTCGACCAGCCTGACAGGCATGAGCAATTCGGTGGTCGGCATCTCGAACAGCATGACGGGCATTTCGTCGTCGCTGACGGACGTCAGTACCTCGGCGACGGGGCAGTCGCAGAGCATGACGGGCGTGTCGCTGTCCTTCACGGGCACGTCGACGGGCATGACGGGGGTGAGCACGTCGGTGACGGGCACCTCGACGAGCATCGTCGGTACGTCGATGTCGAATACCGGAAGCTCGATCGGCATCACCGGCACCTCCGTGTCGACCACGGGAAGCTCGACCAGCGTGACCGGTACGTCCATGTCGACCACGGGGAGTTCGGTCAGCCAGACGGGATCGAGTATCTCGGAAACGGGCAGCGACGTATCGGTGACCGGCTTCAGCTTCTCGTATACGCAGGCTGTCTATTCGGATAAGGGATTCGATCTGAAGGATTACCTCATGAAGTTGCTCAATTGATGGGAGCGTCTGTATGCGTCTGATCGAATTACGCAGCGACGCGTTGGATCCGGGCAGCAGCGCGCTGTCCCTGACCGCCGATGAACGCCTGTCGCGGGAACCGTCCTACCGTCTCGACCTGTTGAGCCGCGATCCGGAACTGGACCTCGATGCCTTGCTCGGCACGCCGTTGTTCGCCGACAGCGATCTCGGCAACGGGGCGGTGCGGACCTTCAGTACCTACGTGCTCGGCGGCTACGACACGGGGCAATTGAGCGGGCAATACACCTATACGCTCGAACTGAAGAGCTGGCTGTCGTTCCTCGAGGAGAACCGCAACAGCCGGATTTTCCAGAACCTGACCGTGCCGGAGATCGTCGAGCAGGTGTTCCAGGGCCACCAGCGCACGGACTACCGGTTCGACCTGGAAGGAAACTACGAGCCGCGCGAGTACTGCGTGCAGTTCCAGGAGACGGACCTGAACTTCGTCAAGCGGCTGCTGGAGGACGAAGGCATCTATTTCTGGGTCGAGCACGAGAACGAGCGCCACGTGGTGGTGCTGTCGGATACACAGCGTTTCGACGATATGCCGGCGCCATATGGGCAGCTCGAGTATTTGCCGGACGGCGAGGAAGGCCGCGCGATCCAGGGGCGCGAAGGCGTGCAGCGGCTGCAGCGGACCCGTCGGGTGCGTTCGAACAACGTCGCACTGCGCGACTTCAACTACTGGTCGCCGTCGAACCGCCTGGACAGCG
>NZ_JAAGNW010000444.1:0-555 GCF_010645215.1 Burkholderia multivorans
CGAGCGGTTCGATGGCCTGCAAGGTCAACCCGAGCGCTTGCCCGAAATCCTCGACGGACAGCACCAGCGGATAATTGGTGCGTTCCTGTCCTTGAATGAACTCGATTCCGTCGAGCGTGGTCCGGCCGTCGTCGTCGGACGCGTTATGCCGATAGTTCAGCAGCGCGCTGAAGAGCGGCGAACCCGCGGGTACGCCGCTGCAACGTTGCGCGAGCGCGAGCGAGGCATGCTCGTGGGCGAGCAGTTCGGCGAGCCGGGCATGCGCATGCCGGACGCTGGCTTCGACCGATATATCGCCGAGATCGATGCGGATCGGCAGGGTATTGATGAACAGCCCCGCCGCTCGATCCGCGCCTTCGCCGGCCTGCATGCGGCCAAACAGAACGGTGCCGAACACGACGCGATCCTGGCCGCTGGTGCGTGCGAGCACCTGCGCCCACGCGAGATGACAGACACTGGCAAGGCTGACGCCGAGCCGCTTGGCCTGCGTGCGCAGGCGTCCGTTCAGCGTTGCGGGCAGCATCAGGTGACACTCGTGCACGCGGGATCCGTCGC
>NZ_JAAGNW010000444.1:565-1154 GCF_010645215.1 Burkholderia multivorans
CGTCCGGCTCGAGGCCGAGACGGGCATGGGCGATCAGGTTGCGGAACGGCTGGGCTGGGGGCAGCGGCTGATCCGGTTGGGTCAGCCGCGCGTGGACTTCCGCATTCAGGATGTCGAGCGTGGAGTGATCGCCGACCAGGTGATGGAGCAACTGTTGGAGAATCCAGCGACCGTCATTTTCCCGGGCGACGGCGAAGCGCAGCAGCGGGGCCTGCGCCAGGTCGATCCGGTGATGGCGGGGATCGAAGCGTTCGGCGAGTTGCGTGGATGCCGTGCCGGCGGCCGGGTCGAAATCGAGTTCGGTGATCGACAGTCCGGCATGGCGCCAGACGATCTGGGCCGGTGTGGAAAGCGCCTGCCAGATGAAAGCGGTGCGGAGGATGTCGTGGCGGTCGACGACTTTCTGAACGGCGTCGAGATAGCGATCCAGTCGCGAGCGGCTGTCGAATGCCAGCTGAGCGACGAGAAGGTATGGGTCGCCTTCGGCGGCGAGCAGGTGGTGGAACAGGATGCCGTCCTGGAGCGGGGACAGCGCGTAGATGTCCTGGATGTTGGCGATGCCGCCGGGGACTTGAGCGACGATACGGTC
>NZ_JAAGNW010000444.1:1164-1569 GCF_010645215.1 Burkholderia multivorans
GTGAGATCGATGAGAGGCAGCAGATCCGGCGTGATCGCAGTGGTTTGGGCGGTGATGCGGTTGGCCGGGACGTCGATTTCGCGATGCTGGCCGAGCGTCTGGGCAAGCGCGACGAGGGTGGGTGCCTGGAACAGGTCGCGAATGGCCAGGCTCAGGCCACGTTGGCGCATGCGTTCGATCAGCTTAACGGCGAGGAGCGAGTGCCCGCCGAGGGCGAAGAAGCTGTCGTGACGGCTGACCTTGTCGATGCCGAGGAGTTCGCTCCAGATGGCGGCGAGGGTGGTTTCGACTTCGCCTTGCGGCGCTTCGTAGTCTTGTCGAACGAAGGCATCCTGATCGGGGGCGGGGAGCGCCTTGCGATCGAGTTTGCCGTTGGGCGTCAGCGGGAACGCATCGAGTTGAACG
>NZ_JAAGNW010000445.1 GCF_010645215.1 Burkholderia multivorans
ATCGATCAGAATCAGAAGTTGTATTGCACGTAGAGCTGGCTGAAATTTATACCAGGATTCGGCTCTTTGATACCCGCATTGGACACGTGCTGGAAGCGGAAGCCGGCCTGATACTGCTGACGATTGCCGAATTGCGCGCCGATTCCGACCATGTCCGCGAACTGGAACGAGGACGACATCGTGAAGTGCGTGGAGATAGTCGGATGCGACAGGAAGCGGATGCCCGCGCCGGCCTCGAGGAACGGACGGATCGCGCCCGAGCTTTTGATGAAGCGGAACACCGGCGTCGCACCGACCTCGACGATGTTGCTGTGGACCGCATGATCGCCCTGGTACCACCAGTTCGACACGTGCCCCTCGAGGACGAACGCGAAATGCCAGCCGCCGATTTCCCACCAGTTCCAGCCCGGATCCCAGACCACGCCGAGATCGGCTTTCTTCACGTCGTGGTTGGCGATGCCGCCGCCGACCTGCACGCCCCAACGATCGGCAAAAGCGGCGCCGGAGCCGCTCAAGAGCGCGAGTGCCGCAGCCGCCTGCGCCGCGTACCGTCCCGCCCGGATCACGTTCTTGTTCTTCATACGTCCCACTCCAGCTGCTTGAATTGAATAGAGCCTCGGCGCTATCCGAGCGCGGGCTCGAAACAACTGAATCTTATGGTAAAGGACTTTTTCGATCGGCCTCGCCAAGCGAAATGGTTTGCTTCCAAATCATCAAGAATGAAAACGCTTTGCCTTTTATCCCGACTCTTCCTCCGCCATTCGCCCCGCTCGCCCAATGCCAGGCAAGCTGCTATCGGAATTCAAAAATCGATAGCAAAACGGGAACTCGAATGCCCCGGTCGCCTCTAAGGATTAGCACTCAATTGGCGAGAGTGCTAAGATGGACCGCGGAATCGCCCAATAACGGGGCTTGTCCCTGATTCCCCAGGAGTTTTCTACGTGAGCAACGCACTGACCCTTCCGAACACCCTGAGCCCGGCGTCGGCTACGGCCGCTTCGGCAGGCTCATTGACGCTCGCTTCGCAGTCGCTGCTGCCCGGCCAGCTCGGCAACATCGACGCCTACATCCAGGCAGTCAACCGGATCCCGCTCCTGAGCGCGGAAGAGGAACGCCGGTACGCCACCGAGTTCCGCGACCAGGACAACCTCGATTCCGCGCGCCGGCTGGTGCTGTCGCACCTGCGGCTCGTGGTGTCGATCGCGCGCAACTACCTCGGCTACGGGCTGCCGCACGGCGACCTGATCCAGGAAGGCAACATCGGCCTGATGAAGGCGGTCAAGCGCTTCGATCCGGAGCAGAACGTGCGCCTCGTGTCGTACGCGATCCACTGGATCAAGGCCGAGATCCACGAATACATCCTGCGCAACTGGCGGATGGTGAAGGTCGCCACCACCAAGGCGCAGCGCAAGCTGTTCTTCAACCTGCGCAGCCACAAGAAAGGCATGCAGGCGTTCACGCCGGAAGAGATCGACGGTCTCGCCCAGGAACTGAACGTCAAGCGCGAGGAAGTGGTCGAGATGGAGACCCGCCTCTCGGGCGGCGACATCGCGCTCGA
>NZ_JAAGNW010000446.1 GCF_010645215.1 Burkholderia multivorans
GGATTCACTGGCGATGCCCTGAAGCATGAAGACGTTCGAGAGAATCGTCTTCCAATTGTCGAGCATGAGAACCTGGCCCTCGGGCAAATGCAGCGGATGAGGGACGAGGATCAGCAGCGAAAAGGCGAGCGAGAAGAGATAGGTCGGATAGATGCGCCGCACTCGACGAACGAAGTATCCGTTCTGCTTCGACGCGAGGCTGGCAGCGATGCTATAGCCGCTGATCATGAAAAAGCCGAAGACGGCGGGATAGCCAGTGCCCCAGAAGTGCCTGGCGAAGAAGAAGTTCGGCGCGACGATTCCCGAGTGTGTCATCAAGACGCAGACGGCGAGGACAAAGCGCGAGAAGGCGAGGACAGCCCATTGTTCGTTCGATGGCTTTGTCTGATCATTCATTCTGTATGAGTCCTTACAGGATGCTTTCCATTTGGCCGGAGCCATGATTGTCGATAAGGCGAACTCGACGTGCCCGAGCGCCAGGCACGCTCTGCGGCTTCACTGGTCCCGTTTTCCGGCCACCATATAAGGCTTTCGCATGCTGTAAGACATGAAAGGATTATGTGGTTCTTTCAAGGCGAGGATTGTCCGGTGCTATAGGATCGCGATGCAATTATGGTTTCTGCTGTAGTTGCGGAGGAAAACATACGACAAAGCGATGAATTCATCGGCGTAACACGGGTGTTTTGTAGGGCTTTGGGAAAAATTTTATCGATCTGAGCGTAACAAGCCGCTGCTTTGGAGATTTTTCCATGATGGGCTTTTGTTCAGCAGGTCGATGCGCGCGTCGCCCCCAAACTGAGCGGTGCGAATCATAGCACCGTTGGTGCGCACTGGTGTTCGCACGTCTGGCTCGTTGAGAGCCTTCCCCCAAGTTGGGTGAAATCGGTCGCGCGCGCGGCAGCGGCTATCAGCCGAACAGCAACGCCGGGCCGTGATTGCCTTCGGGCATGGGGCTGGCCATCCGGAGTCCTTGCCTGGCGAGGCGCCTCGGTCGAGGGATGAACCGCTCGGGCCAACGCGTCAACGAGAGCCCCCGCTGCTGCGGGGCGCCGACACTCAAGCCGCGGGCGTCGGGGCTACGTGACGCATTCTGAACAGGCGGCGAGCCGGATAGTCGACGGCAAGCAAGACGATGATCGACACGAGAAACGCCGCGCCCAAGGTCATCGCGGATCTGTTCGACCCAAGCGTCAGCGCGGCGATAAAGGCGGGGATGTGAAACAGGTACAGCGCATACGAATAGTCGCCCAGGAAGTTGAGCGGTTTCACTAGCTTCGCGGGGATCTTGATTTCGGCACTGGCAATCAGCACGAAAATTGAAATGAACAGTGGCGCCCCCGTGAAATGTCCCAAGCTGGCCGCAAAGCTCGATGGCAGAGCGAGAACGATGAAGCCTACTGCCGTGTTGCGCAGTCGGTAGTAGAGGAACCCCGTGATCCAGAGCCAGGACGATATCGCGAAGACGCGGCCATCCTGAAGC
>NZ_JAAGNW010000447.1 GCF_010645215.1 Burkholderia multivorans
ATCGCTTCGGCATGAGGTTGAGCGCCAGTTTTGGGAGCAGGTTGCGACCGGAATCACAAGCGAGAAGGCTGCTGCGGCAGTTGGCATATCCCAGGCGGCAGGCACACGCTGGTTTCGCCAGCGTGGCGGTATGCCGTTGTTCATGGCAAGTCCAATATCCGGGAGGTACTTGTCGTTTGCTGAGCGTGAAGAGATAGGATTACTCTCAGCCGAAGGCGTCGGAGTGCGTGAGATCGCTCGCCGTATTGGCCGCAGCGCGTCAACGGTCTCACGAGAGCTCACGCGTAATGCTGCAACTCGGGGCGGCCGTCTCGATTATCGGGCATCAGTCGCACAGTGGAAGGCGGAACTGTTTGCCAGGAGACCGAAACCGGCAAAGCTTGCGACAAATCCGAGGCTTCACCGCTATGTGCAAGAGCGCCTGGAGGGCCAGGTTCATGATGCTAAAGGACGTAAGGTTGCGGGGCCTCGTCAAGCGGCGTTCATCGGGCGGAATAAGCCAGAGCGCAGTGATCGCAAATGGGTCAATGGCTGGTCACCAGAACAGATTACCAATCGCTTAAAAGTCGACTTCCCAGATGACGAAACCATGCGTATCTCTCACGAAGCCATCTATCAGGCGCTTTACATTCAAGGGCGTGGTGCGCTCAAGCGCGAGCTGGTGACCTATCTGCGCACCGGACGAGCGCTGAGAGTGCCAAGGGCCAGGGCGCAAGCCAAAGCGTGGGCGCATGTCAGCGAAGACGTGATGATCTCCGAACGTCCGGCGGAAGCTCAAGATCGTGCTGTACCGGGACATTGGGAAGGCGACCTGATCATCGGCTTGAACCGGTCTGCGATCGGAACGCTGGTCGAGCGATCAAGCCGATTCACCATGCTCATCCACCTGCCTCGCGAGGAAGGCTACGGGCTGATTCCCAGGACGAAAAATGGTCCTGCGCTGGCCGGTTATGGGGCTGTCACGATGGCCAATGCCCTCAAGAAAACCGTGACGAGCATGCCTGCCCAGTTGTGGCGATCATTGACCTGGGATCGAGGAAAGGAACTGTCCGATCATGCCCGCTTCACCATTGAGTCTGGTGTGAAGGTCTTCTTCGCCGACCCGAATAGCCCATGGCAGCGTGGCACGAACGAAAACACGAACGGCCTCCTACGACAATACTTTCCAAAGGGCACAGACCTGTCCCGGTGGAGCGCTCGAGAGATTCAGGCCGTTGCTAATACGTTGAACACTAGGCCCCGGAAAACACTCGGCTGGAAGACGCCTGCTGAAGCTCTGGACAAGTATCTCAGATCTGTTCAACAACCTACTGTTGCGACGACCGGTTGAATCCGCCTTGGGCCCCGTGGTCGCTATGATGAATCAGTCCGGGTGCCGGCTGGCGTTCATGCAACGCCTGATTGAGCGCGTCCAGCACGAAGTCGGTGCGCATCGACACCGACACCGGCCAGCCAACGATACGAC
>NZ_JAAGNW010000448.1 GCF_010645215.1 Burkholderia multivorans
CCTGCTGCCGATAGTTCGCGACCTGCTCGTCATACTGCGCGCGCGCCTGCGCCACGCCCGCGCTGCGCCGGCCGCCGTCGAACAGCGGCAAGGTCAGCGCCGTGCCCGCGAACGGCCCGAGCAGGAACGCACGGCTCGACCACATGAACAGATTGCCGAGCGTCGCCGCCTCATAGCCGAACGCCCCCGTGATGTCGAGCTTCGGGAAATACGCGGACTTCGCGAGCCCGACGCGCGCGTTGGCCGCCGCCCTCGCACGCTCCGCCGCCGCGACGTCGGGACGCCGCTCCAGCAGCGCCGACGGCAAGCCCGGCGGAATCCTGAGGGTGACCGGAGCGATCGGCGCTTCCTTGAACGCGAATTCGGCCGGCGCCTTGCCGAGCAGGATCGCCAGCGCATGCTCGGACGCCGCGCGGCGTCGCGCGACACCCACCGCATCGGCCTGCGCGGTCGCCAGTTCGTTCTTCGCGCGCGACACATCCAGCTCGCTGATGTCCCCTTCGCTAAAGCGCCGCTGCACGAGCTTCAGCGCCTCGTCGCGCAGCGTGACGGTGCGCCGGTACAGATCCTGGTCCGAATCGAGCCGGCGCAGCTCGAAGTAGTTCTGCGCGACGTCGGCCTGCAATGCAAGCTGCACCGAACGGAACAGCGCCTCGCTCTGCGCGGTGTCCGCACGCGACGCCTCGACGTTCCGCCCCACCCGTCCGAACAAATCGGCCTCATACGACACCGTGCCCTGCGCGCGCCATAGCGTCGCATTCAGCGGGCCGCTGCCCTGCGGCAGGAACTGCGACGCCGACGACAGCCCTTCACGCGTCGGCCCGAAGCCCGCGCCGATCTGCGGGAACCATTGCGAGCGCGCCGCGCGGGTTGCCGCGCGCGCTTCCTCGACCCGGGCGGCGGCCGCCTTCAGGTTCTGGTTCGCATCGAGCGCCTGCTGTTCGAGCGTATCGAGCATGGGATCGCCGAACGCTTTCCACCACTCGCCGCGATGCGCGGCGTCGGCCGGCTCGGCAGCCTTCCAGCTGCCGGCCTGCTCGCCCGGCGCGAGCGTCGGCGCTTCCTTGAACGCGGCGGGCGTCGTCACGTCGGGCCGGTGATAATCCGGCCCGACCGCGCACGCGGCCAATAGCGCAACCAGCAGCGCGCTCGCGCCCGCGAGCTTCGTGACGCGCAGCACGCCGCGCACCGTGTAGGTGTCGTTCATCGTTCTGTCCTCAAGCATCCGCGGCCGGCACGCCATAGCCTGCCGCATCCTTTTGCGCGACGTGGATCTTGCCTCCCGCCAGCGTGCGCAGCACCACATAGAACACCGGCGTCAGCATCAGCCCGAACAGCGTCACGCCCAGCATCCCGAAGAACACCGCGATCCCCATCGCATGGCGCATCTCGGCGCCCGCCCCCGTCGACAGCACGAGCGGCACCACGCCCATGATGAACGCGATCGACGTCATCA
>NZ_JAAGNW010000449.1 GCF_010645215.1 Burkholderia multivorans
CGCCCCCGTCAAGGACATGCTGTTCGTGATGAAGGAATTGGCCGGCATCGACGCCGTGGCGCGGCTGCCGGGCTTCGAGGACGCCGGATTCGAGACGGCGCAGGCGGTGCTGGAGGAGTCGGCGAAGTTCTGCGGGGAGGTGCTGGCGCCGCTGAACGTGGAGGGCGACCGCAATCCGAGCAGCTGGAAGGACGGGATGGTGACGGCGACGCCGGGTTTCGGCGAAGCGTTCCGCCAGTTCGTGGAAGGCGGGTGGCAAGGATTGCAACACCCGACCGAGTACGACGGCCAGGGGCTGCCGAAGCTGGTCGCGACGCCGTGCATCGAGATGCTGAACGCGGCGAACCTGTCGTTCGCGCTGTGCCCGCTGCTGACGGACGGCGCGATCGAGGCGCTGCTGACGGCGGGTACGGACGCGCAGAAGCAGCACTACGTGCCGAAGCTGATCTCGGGCGAGTGGACGGGCACGATGAACCTGACGGAGCCGCAGGCGGGCTCGGATCTGGCGCTGGTGCGTTCGCGCGCGGAGCCGCAGGCGGACGGTTCGTACAAGGTGTTCGGCACGAAGATCTTCATCACGTGGGGCGAGCACGACATGGCGGAGAACATCGTGCACCTGGTGCTGGCGCGTACGCCGGGCTCGCCGGAAGGGGTGAAGGGGATTTCGCTGTTCCTCGTGCCGAAGTTCCTGGTGAACGAGGACGGCAGCCTGGGTGCACGCAACGACGTGCAGTGCGTGTCGATCGAGCACAAGCTGGGGATCAAGGCGAGCCCGACGGCGGTGCTGCAATATGGCGATCACGGCGGCGCGGTGGGGTATCGGGTGGGTGACGAGAATCGCGGGCTGGAGTACATGTTCATCATGATGAACGCGGCGCGGTTCGGGGTGGGGATGCAGGGTGTCGGGGTGGCGGAGCGTGCGTACCAGAAGGCGGCGGCGTTCGCGAAGGAGCGGGTGCAGAGCCGGCCGGTGGACGGTTCGGCGAAACAGTCGGTGACGATCATCCATCACCCGGACGTGCGGCGCATGCTGGCGACGATGCGCGCGCTGACGGAAGGCGCGCGGGCGCTGGCGTACGTGGCGGCGGCGCACAGCGATCACGCGCACCGTCATCCGGACGAGACGGAGCGTGCGCGTCACCAGGGGATCTACGAATATCTGGTGCCGGTCGTGAAGGGCTGGAGCACGGAGATGGTGAACGAGGTGGCGAGCCTGGGCGTGCAGGTGCACGGCGGGATGGGCTTCATCGAGGAGACGGGCGCGGCGCAGTATTACCGCGACGCGCGGATCCTGGCGATCTACGAAGGGACGACGGCGATCCAGGCGAACGATCTGGTGGGGCGGAAGACGCAGCGCGACGGCGGGGCGGTGGCGCAGGCGCTGCTGGCGGAAGTGGGCAAGACGGTGGAGGCGCTGGGCGGGCAGGA
>NZ_JAAGNW010000045.1:0-1792 GCF_010645215.1 Burkholderia multivorans
CGCATTGCTCGATGCGGGCGGCTATCGCACCGGCGCGATCACGGTGCGGCAGCTGTTGAGCCACAGCGCGGGGCTGTACGACCACGGCGAGGATCCGCGCTTCGTCGAGACCCTGCTCACGGATCCGTCGCATGCTTGGACGCGCGAGGAGCAGGTGCGCCTGTCGCTGAGTTGCGCCGCCGGGCCGCGCAGCGAGCCGGGTACGCGGTTCAGCTATTCCGATACCGGTTACGTGCTGCTCGGCGACATCCTCGAACGCGTGACGGGCGCCTCGCTCGCGGCGGCGGTGCGACAGGCGCTGCGCCTCGACGCCAGGGAGCTGCGCGCGACGTGGTGGGAATGCGTCGAGCAAGCGCCGCCCGCGATCGAGCCGCGCGCGCGGCAGTTCCTGAACGGCGTCGACGTGACGGACGTCGATGCGACGATGGATCTTTACGGCGGCGGCGGACTCGTGATGTCCGCGCGGGATCTGGCCACGCTCACGCTCGACCTGTTCGACGGACGCGTGTTCGAGCACGCCGGCACGCTGGAGGCCATGCTTCGGCCGGGTTCGCATGAAGATGCGCAAGCGTATCGGCTTGGCGTGTTCGTGGGAACGATCGACGGCATGACCTGCTATTCGCATGCGGGGTTCTGGGGCACGGTGGTGTACTACGTGCCGCAGCTGGCGCTCGCGGTGGCCGGCGTCACGACGGAACGCACCGCGCGGCCTGCGCTCGTGGCATTGATCGAGCGGGAGATCGCGGAGGCGGGACGGGTGACGGAACGGCTGGGCCAGCTTTCGTGATCGTGTCGTTTCGCGGCGGGGAATGAGGGTATCTCCACGCGGCTCATCGCCTCGCCGCCCCCCTGACAAGCAACACAGCTGCATGACACGGCCGCCAAACCGTCGCTCGTCGCAGTGCCGTCCTCCTCCCCCGCCCCCGCCGATCCGTTACCATTCGCCCAACCGATCTCCATCCCCCTCCCACCATGCGCCTCCTCCACACCTCCGACTGGCACCTGGGCCAGAACTTCATGGGCAAGAGCCGCCAGGCGGAACATCAGGCGCTGATCGACTGGCTGCTGGCCCAGGTCGACAGGCACGCCGTCGACGCGGTCATCATCGCCGGCGACATCTTCGACACCGGCACGCCCCCGAGCTACGCGCGCGAGCTTTACAGCCGGCTCGTCGTGCGCCTGCACGAAGCGGGCGTCGCGCTGCTGCTGCTCGGCGGCAACCACGATTCCGTCGCCACGCTGCGCGAAAGCAGCGCACTGCTCGAATGCCTGTCGGCGAGCGTCGTGCCGTCGGCCGAGGCGCCCGAGGCGCAAGTCCGCGTCCTGCCGCTGCGCGGCGCGGGCCAGCGCGGCGAACCCGGCTGCGTGGTCTGCGCGATTCCGTTCATCCGCGCCCGCGACGTCATGCACAGCGAATTCGGCCAGAGCGCCGCCGACAAGCAGCAACAGCTGCTGCGCGCGATCCAGGGCTACTATCAGGCCACCTTCGATGCCGCGCAAACGCTACGCGACACGCTCTCGCGCGAAACCGGCCGCAGGCTGCCGCTGATCGCCACCGGCCATCTGACGACAGTCGGCGCGAGCGCGACCGAATCGGTGCGCGACATCTACGTCGGCACCCTCGACGCATTCCCGACCGCGGCCTTCCCGCCCGTCGACTATCTCGCGCTCGGCCACATCCATCGTCCGCAAAAGGTCGGCGGCCACGAACACCTGCGCTACAGCGGCTCGCCGATCGCGCTCAGCTTCGACGAAGCGGCGCAGCAGAAGGAAGTCCTGCTCGTCGACCTCG
>NZ_JAAGNW010000045.1:1802-14305 GCF_010645215.1 Burkholderia multivorans
CAGGAGGCGACGCCCGAGCAGCCGGCCTGGCTCGAAATCACGGTGGCGGACGACGACTACCTGTCCGATCTTCCCGCGCGCATCCAGGCGTTGACCGACGGGCTGCCGCTGGAGGTGCTGCGCATCCGCCGCGAACGCGGCAGTGCGGCCGCGCGGCTCGATGCCGACGCGGGCGTGACGCTCGACGAACTCGATCCGCACGACGTGTTCGCGCGCCGGCTCGCGCAGGAAAACCTCGACGACGCATTGCGCGCGTCGCTGACCGAGCGCTACCGGTCGATCGTGGCCGGCGCCGAGGCGGGGGCCGCATGAAGATCCGCAGCCTGCGTCTCAAGAATCTCAACTCGCTGCGCGGCGAATGGCGCATCGATTTCACGCAGCCGCCGTTCGCCGACAACGGATTGTTCGCGATCACCGGCCCGACCGGCGCGGGCAAGTCGACGCTGCTCGACGCGATCTGCCTCGCGCTCTATCACGAGACGCCGCGCCTGAAGACCGTCTCGGCATCGGCAAACGACATCATGACGCGGCACACCGCCGACTGCCTCGCGGAAGTGGAGTTCGAGGTGAACGGCGAGGTGTATCGCGCGTTCTGGAGCCAGCGCCGCGCGCGCGACAAGGTGGACGGCGCGCTGCAGGCGCCGCGCGTGGAGCTGTCGCGCGTGGATCCGGCCACGGGCGAAGGCGCGATCCTGACCACCCACGTCAGCGAAAAACTCAAGCGCGTGACGGAAATCACGCGCCTCGATTTTCCGCGCTTCACGCGTTCGATGATGCTCGCGCAAGGCGGCTTCGCGGCCTTCCTGAACGCGACCGCGAACGATCGCGCGGAACTGCTCGAAGAACTGACGGGCACCGAGATCTATGGCGAGATTTCGCGGCGCGTCTACGAACAGACGGCCGCGGCGCGCGAAAAACTGAAACACCTGCGCGCGCAGGCCGACGGCATGGATCTGCTCGCGCCCGAGCAGCGCGATGCGATGCAGCAGGAGATGGGTACGGTCACGCAGCAGCTCGCCACGCTTGCCGCACAGACGACGACCCTGCGCGAGCATCGGCAATGGCGCGTCGACCTGACGCAAACCGGCACCGCCGCCGACGCGGCGCAGACACGCGTCGCGCAGGCGGACACGGCGCTCGGCGCATCGGCCGGCGCACTCGCGACGCTGGCGGCCAGCAACCCCGCCGAAGCGCTGCGGCCCGGTTACGATGCGCTCCGTCAGGCCGAAGCCGCGTTCCGGCACACGGACAACGAACTTGCCGCCCGTCGGCAGGAACGGGATACGCAAGCGGCCGCGCTGCGCCGCGCGCACGCGGCGGCGGTCACCTTCGCGGAACGCGTCGACCGGCTCGCACAAGCGCAGCTGCAGGCGCTCGACGCCGAACAACGCGAACTCGATGCATGGTGCGCGACGCATGCGCAGCGCGCGACGCTCGGCGAGCGGATCGGCGCATGGCGGCAGCAGTTCGTCCAGCGCGCGGCGCGAGGCGCCGATCTCGATGCGCGTGCGAAAAACCACGCCGAACTGGAACGCAAGCGTACGGAAGCGCGCAACGCGCTCACTCATCACCAGACACGGCTACAGCAGGCCGAGCAGGCGCGCGCCGGATCGGATGCACGCGTGCGGGAATTGCACGCCGCACAGGAGCAGCGCCTCGCCGGCCGTACGCTGATCGGCGTGCGGCAGCACTGGCAAGCTGCTCAACTTGCTTGCGGCACGTGGCAGAAGCTCGACGCGCTGGCCGCGCGGCAACGGGCGCGCGCCGCCGATCGCGACACGCTGGCCTCGCGCCTGAGCACGAGCGAGGCGGAGATCGCCACGCTCGCGGGGCAACTGACGGAGCGGCAAACCGCACTCGATCGCCTGAGCACGCAGGTGGCGGATAAACAAACCCTGCTCGAACAGGAGCAGGTGATTCGCAGCCTCGCAGAGCATCGCGACCGCCTGGAGCCGGGCCAGCCATGCCCGCTGTGCGGTGCGACCGAGCACCCGGCCATCGCGGCGTACAGCAAGCTCGACGTATCGGCGACCCAACGCGCGTTGCAGACGCTGAGCGCCGAGCGGATCGAAGCGGAGAAACACGTCCGCGCGCAATCCGACGCGCTGTCCGCGCGTCGCGCGACGCACGACCAGCAGCGCGCGCAGCAGACGGCCCTGCTGACGGAACTCGTCGCTGCGCAGCAGGAGTGGGACACCTTGCGCGCCGCGCTGACGCCGGCCGACTCGCTCGCACCGGACGACTGGCAGCATGGCGAGCGGATCGACGCGGGCCGAACCACGGCGGAACGCGCGGCAGATGCGCTGAAACACACGCTCGACGCCGTCGAGCAGGCGGAAGAGACGTTGAACGGCGCGCGCAAGGCCGAGGCGGACAACGTCGCCGCGCTCGAACAGGCACGCTCCGCACATGCGTTGCAGACGCAGTCGATCCAGACGCTGACCGAGCGGCTGGATCGCCTACAACACGAGTTGGCCGACCTGCGCACCGCGCACGCGCGTGACGAGGCGGCCCTGCTGGCCTCGCTCGCCGAAGCAGGCGTCGCTCAAGATGCCTTGCCCCACGATCCCGACGTCTGGCTGCGCGAACGCGACGACGCGTGGCGGGAATGGCAGCGAACCCAGCAGCGCCTGCAGACGCTGGCGCAAGCGCGTTCGCGGCAACAGGCCCAGTGCGAGGTCGCCGGCGCCCAGCTCGCCGACTGGCGCGCGCGCCATCCCACGTCCGCGCCGCAGGCGGACCTGTTCAGTTCGGATCACGCCGTCGCGCACGACGAGCCGGCCGAAACGCATGCCCTCGAAGAGCACGACGACCCCGCGCAGGCGCTCGCCGCCTGCGCGGCGCGCCTCGACGCCCTCACGCGCGAGGTCACCGCGCTCGAAGGCCGCCTCGCGCAACTCGAAACGTTGCGCGCACAACAACGCACGTCGGCCGCGACGGCGGAAACCCAGTGGTTCGCCGCACGCGCCGCCAGCCCCTTCGCCGACGACGCGGCCTTCCTCGCCGCCCTGCTGCCCGCCGACGAACGCAAGCGCCTGCATGAACTGAAACAGCGGCTCGATCAGGAACAGCAGACGGCGCGCGCACTGCTGCAAGCCGCGCAGGAAAAACTGGCCGGCCTGCGCGCCCAGGCGCGCACCGAAACGACGCTCGACGTGCTGACCGAACGACTCGACGCGCTCGACAAGGAAACCGCGGGCTTGAACGAACGGCTCGGCAGCGTACGCGGCCTGCTCGCGCGCGACGACGCGTTGCGCCGCAGCCAGCAGGCGCTGCTCGAACAGATCCAGACGCAGACGGCGGACACCGATCTCTGGCAGCATCTCGACGCGCTGATCGGCTCGGCGCGCGGCGACAAGTTCCGCAAGTTCGCGCAAGGGCTCACGCTCGACCACCTGCTGATGCTCGCGAACCGCCACCTCGACCGCCTGCATGCGCGCTACCTGCTCAGGCGCAAGCAGAGCGGCGAACTGGAACTGGAGATCGTCGATCGCTGGCAAGCCGACGTGACGCGCGACACGCGCACGCTGTCGGGCGGCGAGAGCTTCCTCGTCAGCCTGGCGCTCGCGCTCGCGCTGTCCGATCTCGTGAGCCACCGGACCTCGATCGATTCATTGTTCCTCGACGAGGGCTTCGGCACGCTCGACGGCGATACGCTCGAAATCGCCCGCGACGCGCTCGATGCGCTCAACGCGAGCGGCAAGATGATCGGCGTCATCAGCCACGTCGACGGGCTCAAGGAGCGCATCGCCACCCAGATCCGGGTGGAGAAAGGCGGCGGCATCGGGCATTCACGGCTGGTGATCTAGGTGTGGGGCGAGGCGGCGGCCGGGGTGGATCGGTCGCTGCCTTGGGCCAGCTTATCCGCGCTGCCCATCGGGCCAGTGGCCTGCGCGTGAGACACGCGCCCGCCGCTGGCGCCGCCTGTGAACGATTCGTCACATGCGAACTGTGCGCCAGGGCGGGAAAGCCACCGCGCGAAGTGCTGAACGCTTTATTGACCGCCGAGCAGCATGTCGTCAGCGGCCGTCTTGCTGCGAATCTGGTTCAACTCGACCACCTTCAACCTTTCGTTCATCGGTCTTGCCGGGTGTCCTACACCCTCAGAATGACGACGGTGGTCGGGATGGGTTCGTAGGCGGGGATGATCTCATAATGAATCTCATAGCCGCCGTGGAGGCACACGTCCTTGTGGATCTCCCGCGCCGGGCAACTTCGTCCGCCGCCCAGAATTTCCCCGCCGACACGACCTGTCGGGACCTCACAGCCAATGCGCCCTCTGCCTCACCCCACCACCGCCCGCGCAATCCCCCCCAGCCGCCGGAACGTCGCGCGCAACTCGCGCTCATCGAGATTGCCGTACCCGAGCCGGATCGCCTGCACGTCCTCGTCCCGCTCGGTAAAGCGCCGCCCCGCCAGCAACGGAATGCCCGCATCGGCCGCGCGCGCGACGAACGCCGGCACCGGCAGCCGCTCGGCAAAACGCAGCCACAACGCAAGCCCGCCCGCCGGCAGCGTGAAGCGCACGTCATCGCCGAAGCAGCGCTCGACCAGCGTCGCGCACAGATCGCGGCGCTGCGCATAGGTCTTCACCGCGCGCCGGATGTGCCGCCGCAGCTCGCCGCTCGCCATCAGCTCCGCGCACGCCAGCTCCGTCAGCGCATTGCCCTGCCGGTCGATCAGCATGACCTGCGCGGCGCAGCGCTCGATCACCGCCTTCGACGCCACCACGAAGCCGATGCGCAACCCCGGTGCGAGCACTTTCGACAGCGAGCCGATGAAGAACACCCGCTCGGGCGCCGCCATGCTCGCGAGCGGAAACACCGGATTGTGCGTGAAATGGAACTCGGGATCGTAATCGTCTTCCACGATCATGAAGCCGTGCCGGCGCGACAGGTCGAGCAGCTTCAGGCGGCGGTCGGCCGGCAGCGTCACGGTGGTCGGGAACTGATGGTGCGGCGTCGTGAACACGGCGCGCACCGGCGTCCTGCGGCACAACGCATCGAGTGATTCCGGCACGAGACCATGCTCGTCCAGCTCGACCGATGCCAGCGACGCGCCGCACGACAGGAACGCCGCGCGCGCCGGCGGATAGCTGAGCGATTCGAACGCGACGGTATCGCCGGGGCGCACCAGCAGGCGAGCCGCGAGAAAAATGCCCATCTGGCTGCCGCGCACCACGCAGATGTTGTCCGCCGTGACCGTCAGCGCACGCTCCGCGCGCAGCATCGCGGCGATCGCCTCGCGCAATGCCGGCTCGCCGCGCGGATCGCCATAGCCGAGCGGATTCGCGCGCGTCGCGGCCAGCGCATGACGGAAGGCCCGCGACAGCGCATCGACCGCGACGCGCCGCGTGTCCGGCGTGCCGTCGCCGAACGCGCGCGACGGCGCGTCGGCGTCCGTCGCACGCATCGCCGCGCGGCCGAGTGCGACGCCGTCGTTCGCGAGCCCCGCTTCGAAGGCAGGCTCGTCTTCACGCGGCCGCGCCGTATCGCGCGACGGCAGCCGCGACGACACGAAGCTGCCGCGCTTGGGCTCGGTATCGATCCAGCCGAGCGCGGCCAGCTCGTCGTAGGCGAGCACGACCGTCTTGCGGTTCACGCCCAGATCCTGGGCCAGCACGCGGCTGCCGGGCAAGGCCGAACCCGGCGTCAGGCGGCCGCTGCGAATGTCGTCGGCGATCGCGCGCACGATGCGCGCATGCATCGATTCGTCGGCGTCGCGCGTCGGCTTGAGCAGCAGCTTCCAGTTGCGCAGCATCTGTACCTCTCCTCATCTGGACCAGTAAAAATTATAAATCTGGATGTTTTTAATCATCCAGATTCTTCATAGGATGGCTTCTCCGCACCGGCATCCGGCCCACCCATCCGCGACGCCGGCCCACATTCCCCCCTCGATACCGGGAGCTTTTCGATGGCCAATACCTTGACGCTGTCCAAGACCGAACTGATCGACACCGCGCACCAGCAGATGCGCACCGTCGTCCCCGAACTGCCGTGGTCCACGCGCGAGAAACTCGCGCTGACCTGCCGGATCCTGTTCGAACAGGGCCACGATTCCGGCCTCGCCGGGCAGATCACCGCGCGGGCGGATACGCCCGACACCTATTACACGCAGCGCTTCGGGCTCGGTTTCGACGAGATCACCGCGTCGAACCTCGTGCACGTGGATCAGGATCTGAAACTGGTGTCGGGCGAAGGCATGCCGAATCCGGCGAACCGCTTCCACACCTGGGTGTATCGCGCGCGGCCCGACGTGAACTGCATCATCCATACGCATCCGTTGCACGTGGCCGCGCTGTCGGCGCTCGAAGTGCCGCTCGTGATCGCGCAGATGGATCTGTGTCCGCTCTACGAGGACTGCGCGTTTCTCGAACGCTGGCCCGGCGTGCCGGTGGGCAACGAGGAGGGCGAGATCATCTCCGCCGCGCTCGGCGACCGGCGCGCGATCCTGCTGTCGCATCACGGTCAGCTCGTGACCGGCCGCACGGTCGAGGAAGCGTGCGGGCTGGCGCTGCTGATCGAGCGCGCCGCCCGGTTGCAGCTGCTCGCGATGGCGGCGGGCGACGTGAAGCCGATTCCGCCGGAACTCGGCCGCGAGGCGCACGACTGGATTTCCACGCCGAAGCGCGATCAGGCGACCTTCGGGTATTTCGCGCGCCGCGTGCTGCGCGGCGATGCGCATCGCGACTGTGTGAACTGATTCGATTTCGACACTGAACAGGAGTACGCCTCATGACCTCCCCAGCTTTTCACGGCATCATTTCCTATCCCGTCACGCCGTTCCGCCAGGATGGCGGCGTGGATCTGCCCGCGCTCGGCGAACTGATCGACCGGCTCGTCGCACGCGGTTCGCACGGCATCGCGCCGCTCGGCGGCACCGGCGAGAGCGCCTATCTCGACGACGCGGAATGGGAACAGGTTGCCGAGACTTCGATTACGCGCGTCGCGAAGCGATTGCCCGTGATCGTCGGCATTTCGGACCTGACGACCCAGCGCGCGATCCGGCGCGCGTGCTTCGCGGAGCGAGCCGGCGCGGATGCGGTGATGGTGCTGCCGATTGCGTACTGGAAGTTGAGCGAAGACGAGATCTTCGCTCACTACGCCGCGATCGCGGGCAAGATCGGCGTGCCGATCATGGTTTACAACAACCCGGCGACGAGCGGCATCGATATGCGGCCCGAGTTGATCGCGAGGCTGGCGCGCGAGATCGACAACGTGACGATGATCAAGGAAAGCACCGGCGATATTCAGCGCATGCATCGGATCGTGCAGCTGACCGACGGGCGCGTGCCGTTTTTCAACGGCAGCAATCCGCTGGCGCTCGAAGCGTTCGCCGCCGGCGCGGCCGGGTGGTGCACGGCGGCCCCGAATCTCTTGCCCGATGCGCCGCGGCGCTTGTACGACGCGTGTCGCGAAGGGGATCTGGGGCGGGCGCGCGAGGTGTTCTATGCGATGTTGCCGCTGCTGCAGTTCATCCTGAAGGGCGGCCTGCCGACTACGGTGAAGGCCGGGCTCGCGTTGCGCGGCCTTCCGGTGGGCGCGCCGCGTCTGCCGCTCACGCCGCTTGGCGTGCGGGAGGTGGAGGTGTTGCGGGGGTTGCTGGCGGGGATGGGCGAGGTTGAATCGGTGCGGTGATGAAACGGGTGCGCATGCGCGGCTTTTGGCAGCGGGTTGCGCATCCGGATCGGCTCGATCGGCTCGTCGCGAGACTCGATTTCGTGGCAATAATTAACCATTTTTAAACGGGATTTCTCGGCAGGGACACGTTCGCAGTACCGATGACACCATTCAGAAAAACAGTCGCGGCACCGACTGACGCGATGCTGTCGGACAGGTGGGATTCGCTTTCGTGACAGGGCGTCGCTTCATCCGCATGAGTACGTGGCGTACCCATCGATCCTTGCTGCGGAATTGCTTCGATGGGCCAGAAAGACCATCGGCCTTTCGGTCGAAGATGCGGCCATCCTGTGCAAGGTCACGACCGCCGATGTCGCCGCCTGGGAGGCCGGAGACGACGCCCCCACTTACGCCCAGTTGGAAAAGCTCGCCTATCAGGTCTACAAGCGCCCTCTGGCTGTGTTCTTTCTCCCGACGCCGCCGGAGGAACACGTCCCGCAACGCGAATTCCGGACACTTCCCCATAGCGACATGCAGTCGCTCGCCCGTGACACCTACCTCCAGATCCGCCGCGCACACGCCTTCCAACTGTCACTTGACGACGTGTTTGCCGGCCATAACCCGGCCGGCGCGCCGATTTGGAAAGCGATCAGCCTTTCTCCACTCGCGCCGATCGTGGAGCAGGCAAAACGCGTCCGCGATGCGCTCGGGATCACGCTGCAAGAACAATCCGGATGGAAGAGCGACGAACTGGCATTGAAGCGCTGGCGAAAAGCCGTCGAGGATGCAGGTGTTTTTGTGTTCAAGTCTTCTTTCAAGCAGGAAGATATTTCGGGCTTCTGCCTGATCGACGATACGTTTCCGCTGATCTACCTGAACAACGGTGCGACGAAGACACGGCAAACGTTCAGCATGCTTCACGAGCTTGCGCACATACTGCTCGGCGTAAACGGTCTCAGCAAGTTCGATCCGGGCTATATCGATCATCTGCCGCAGGCCGAAATGAAGATCGAGCGGTTCTGCAATGCCATGGCCGCCGAAGTCCTCATTCCTTCAGCGGATTTCCTGCAGTACGCGGCGGTACTCCCCCGCAACGCGGAATCCGCTTCGGAGTGGCAATTTTCAGATCTCGCCAGCCGGTATGGCGTGAGCCGCGAAGCCATTCTGCGTTGCCTGCTCGATCAGGAGCGCGTCAGCGCGTCTTTTTATCGTGACAAGGCAAAGCAATGGGCGTCACAGAAGAAAGAGAAGGCCGGCGGCAGCTACTATCTGAACCAGGGCGCATACGTCAGCGATCGCTTTGCGCGGGAAGTCGTGGGCCGTCACTACCAGCACCAACTCACCCTGGAGCAGGCTGCAGATTTCCTGGGTATCAAACCCAGGAATTTCGCCGGCTTCGAAGAGCGAGTCCTGCATGGGGCTGAGACATGATCTATGTCTTCGATACGACGTCCATCCGGTCTCTTCAGCACTTCTATCCGCGTGTCTTCAAGAGTATCTGGAATGGTCTTGAAGCGCTTGTTTCGCAGAATCAGTTGATTTCGACTCGTGAGGTACTGAACGAACTCGAACGCCAGGCCGTCAGCGACGACGTGCTGAATTGGGTCAAGGATCATCGCGCGATTTTCTTGACTCCGAATACCGAGGAGCTTCGCTTTGTCGCGACGATATTCCAGGTTCGGCATTTTCAAGCACTGATTGGCCAGCAGCAGCGCTTGAAGGGAATGCCGGTTGCGGATCCCTTTGTTATCGCATGCGCAAGGGTTCACGATGGAACCCTCGTGACGGAAGAGGGATGGGCACGGCCAAGCACGTCGCTGACGCCGAAACCGAATGCCGCGAAGATTCCCAACGTCTGCGCCCACTTCGGAATCCCCTGTATCGATCTCGAAGCATTCATGCATCAGCAGGAATGGAATTTCTGATCGTCTGTGCGGGACGGGAAAGCCGGCCTACGTCAAAGCGACGATGCCCCAGGGATTTCGGCGCGTCTCTGCCATGCGGACGCGCCCTGCCAGTCACGCTGAAAACGGAATTCCATGCACAATACGCCCATGCACCCCCCCGACCTCGAACGCCTCGTCACCCTCGCGATGCCCTTCGGCAAATACAAAGGCCGGCTCATTGCCGATCTGCCCGGGCCGTACCTCAATTGGCTGGCCCGCGAAGGTTTCCCGCGAGGCGAGATCGGCCGGCTGCTGGCACTGATGCACGAGATCGACCACAACGGACTGAACAGCCTGCTCGAACCGCTGCGCAAGCGCGGATAACGTCAATCGAACGTCGTCGGCACGGCACATCATGCCGGCCTCCGCCTCGATGCAACGTTTATCGCCGATCACGACGGGCGCACCGCCTGACGCCTTCGGCATGCCAGACCACTTCCGGTTGTCCGCGGCACGGAACCCTAATCGGCCAGCTTGATTGTGTCGCGGATCTTATCGATCAACGCAGCGCCTTCAGCCCCGTTCGAGCTCGAATAAGCTTGGGTGATCACAACCTGACGGCGGTCCGTCAAAACAGCGGTGATGCGGACCGTCTTCGCTGCTTCGCCGGTCTTGCTTCTTTCGTAGCGGGTCACCAGGGCAGGTCTTCCGTCGAACGCCTCCAGCTTCGTCCCGTCGAAACGGATCAAGGTGACACCCACGGCCGTCAAAGCCTGTTGCAAATGGGCTTCATTCAGGCGCGACACTTTTTCCGGTTCTTGCTGGGCCTCGCGTCGCGCGAAATCCGCAGCGCCGGGCGCCAGGTCGATGGATTGAATCGACATCGACGCCGCGATCGGCCCGGGGCCGCTCCGTGCAGCCAGCAGGGTGCTGGTCGATGCAGCCAGTTGATGCTCGCCGATGCCATTCGCCGCGTCTTTCACGTCATGCTGCAGACGATTCTTTCTGGAGTCGGTCAACAGCAGCCAATCTGCCGGCAGGCTCAGGTCGATCCCTTCCGGCAGGTGAATCGACACGAGCGTCGGCGCTCCGGATGGGCTGGGCGGCGCTGCATCGGCGGCGCTCGACGCGAGCGGCGCGAACAGCGCGCAGGCTGCAAGGAGAAGCGCGGTACTGCAGCGGACAGCGCCGGTGAGCCGGTGAGCGTGAGCCATGTTCGAGCATTATCGTTTAGCCAGGCTGCCGCGATTCTACCGAAAACCCGCATGGCGGCGATACGCCGGGTTCCCGGCGTCCGCTCCTGGTTCCGGGGCGAGCCCCGATCGAACCTCGGCGCACGACGCGCACCTGCCGCGCCACCGCTCTTCCGCGCAGCGCATGCAGGTCCGCGTTAGTATGCGGATTGCCGTGCGGCTTCGAGCACACCCCATCACCGCGGCGTGACACCGACGCCTTACCGCCATCGCCCATGCCCAGGAAAAAGCCCAGCGTCTGGCTCAGCGGTCTCGATCTGCTCTCCAGCCTGGCGGGCGTGCGGCCGAGAAAGCGGAAAACCGTCGCGCGCAAATCGCCGACGCTCAAGACCGCTCACCCGACTACAGCAAAGCGCGTCAGCAAGGCACGCGCGGCTCGCCCGCCAGCGACGCGAACAGGTGGACAGTGGATCCGCTCGTTTCATTCCGCGCCGCCATTGGCAGGGCATCTCGTCAACCATCTCGCGTACGCGTTGTATCTGCCGCCCACGGCGGCATCACCGGCGGGATTGCCCCTCGTCGTCATGCTGCATGGTTGCCGGCAGACCGTGGAATCGTTCGCCGCCGGCACACGTATTTGCAAGCTCGCCGATCGCGCCGGATTTGCGGTACTGCTCCCCGAGCAAGCGAAGACCACGCACCCTCACCGATGCTGGCACTGGCACGAGCAGCCGGCGCACTCCGAAGCGCCCGCCGTCGCCTCGCTCGTCGCGGCGGTCGTCCGGGAACACGGCTTCGACCACGCACGCGTTCATCTCGCGGGCATCTCGGCGGGAGCGGGTCTCGCCACGGTACTGGGAATTCACTACCCCACGCTGTTTGCCGCCGTGGGTCTGCACTCGGCTCCGGTGTTCGGCGCCGCCGATTCCACCCTGAGCGCCATGCGCATCATGCGCAACGGCAGCCGCGACGATCCGCTGCGCCTCATCCAGGCGTCCGTCGACGTATCCCGCTATCCGGGCATGCCCGCCATCATCGTCCATGGTGAACTCGACGCCGTCGTCGCGAAGCGCAACGCCGAACAGCTCAGCATCGAATTTGCGCGGCTCAACCGGCTGGTCGATGCGGACGGTGAGTTGCGCGTCGGCGAGCAGCGAACCTACACCCGCGATGCCGTCGACTACGTGGACTATCTGAAATCCGGCCGGCTCGTCGTGCGGGTCTGCATCGTTCGAGGGCTGGGCCACGCGTGGAGCGGCGGCGATCCTCGCGAAGCGTTTCACTCCGACAAGGGCCCCGATGCAACGGCGAGGCTGTGGGAATTCTTTCGACGCCAGCGGCGCGGCTCGACGTGAAGCGTCCACGGAACAACCGCATGAAACCGTTCGCCCGCCTCGATCGCGTGCCGCGGAGCGCGCCGACGAGCCTGTGAACGTGCATCATGTTCGAGCGTTGTTTTGCCGGTTGTCGAGGTTCTATCGAAAACGCCTGCGATAGGCGGCCCCCTGATTCCCGGCATCCGCTACCGGGCCCGAAATGGCTCGCGCTCGAATGCCGATGCCTAAAGCGGACGCTCGATGAATTGGCTAGAATTGCCGGCGTTCCAGGTTCGCCCGAGGTCGATCGCGCGCGCCTCGCCGCACACCGGGCACGCTTCGTGCCGCGAATTCGACATACACGATTCCCCACGGCAACGCTCGCCACCATTGCGCTGCAACCTGACGATCGCTGCGGTCCCCGATAAAGAGGAGCTTGGCTATGCTGCGTGGTGTACAGGAAGTCGCGGTGGGCAGCATGCTGGCGAT
>NZ_JAAGNW010000045.1:14315-19886 GCF_010645215.1 Burkholderia multivorans
CGCGCAACCGAATCCGGTGTTCTCCGATAGCGGATATGCGGCTGACGCCTATGGCGCGGCGGATGGCTATCCGCTGCCCACGCCCGGCCATCCAAGAACGCAAAAGCAGTTCGTCGGCTACTACAGCCATTTCGACGAGGTTCGTCCAGCCGATCCCATTCCGCGGGCCGGCGCGCCTTCGCCTCTCAAGACGTCCGGGCGCGAACTGACGCTGAATTACCCGTACGGCGGGCAGTATCGCAATCTCAACAGCTATCTCGATCGCAATCCGGTGACCGGCCTGCTGATCGCGCATGGCGACACGATTCTTTACGAACACTATCGTTACGCCCGCAAAGACTCAGACCGCTTCATGTCGCAATCGATGGCGAAGACGATCGTCGGCATGCTCGTCGGCATTGCGATATCCGAAGGCGCGATCCGCTCGATCGACGATCTCGCCGCGACATATGTGCCCGAGCTGGCGGACAGTCCGTACGGACAGACTTCGATTCGGGATCTCCTGCATATGTCTTCCGGCGTCCGCTTCTTCGAAGACAGCAACCCCGGCGACGATCGCGACAAACTCGGCCTCGACCTGTTCGATCCGCACGGGCTGGGCGCTGTCCATGCCGTCAAGCGCTTCGACAAACGCGAGCGTGCGCCCGGCACGAAATTCAGCTACGCGAGCAGCGAAACCGAGGTACTCGGCATCGTGTTGAGCCATGCAACCCATATGTCCGTCGCACAGTACGCGAGCGAGCGCATCTGGAAGAAGATGGGCATGGAGTCGGATGCATCGTGGGGACGCGACGCATCCGGGCAGAACATCAGCTTTTGCTGCGTGAGCGCCACGCTCCGCGACTGGGCGAGGTTGGGCATGATGCTTGCGGATGACGGCCGGTGGAATGGTCAGCAGATCGTCCCTCGGGAATGGGTGCTGCAGGCGACGAGCGTTGCGCCTCAAGAGGGTTTCCTGGCGCCGGGCAAGGCCAACCCGATTTTCGGCTACGGATATCAGACCTGGATACTGCCCGGCGAGCGCCGCATGTTTGCGCTGTTCGGCATGGACGGTCAGAGAATCATCATCGATCCCGGCTCGAAGCTCGTGCTCGTGCAAACCGCCGTATGGACCAGCGACCACGACCCGGGCATGCAGGAGATCTATGCCCTGTGGTACGCGCTGGTCGCCCAGTATGGAACCGATGCACTCGCGAGCAAATGACGGGCCGGCATCGGAAAACCCGACGAGGCGCTGCGGGGCGGTCGCTGCGTTCCGCCTCTCTCCGACGGCATTCGAGGCCGCTGCACCGCCAGGCTATGCCGCCCGCGCCGGCGGCAACGGCCTCGACGTCCTTCGTCCCGGCGGTGATGGACGCTCGGCGGCGCCTCCGTCCTCCCCGAGAAGCGTCGACGACAACCAGGCGATTCCCGGCCGAATCGCTGAGGCCCGCCCCATGCTTTCACCAAAAAAATGGACAGGGGCTGCCCCTGTCCAAAGACCACCAACGCTCACCTTCTCCCGCAGCGGGCGGCACGCACCGCCCGCCAATCAGTGCTTCGCATCCGCCGACGCGGTCAGATCGGCCTCCGTCAATCCGCCGCCCAGCGCCTTGTAAAGCGCAACCGAATTACTGAACTCGGCCAGCCGCAGATCGAGCAGGGTCTGCCGCGCCGCATACAGCTGCCGCTGCGAATCGAGCAATTCCAACCGCCCCTCGACCCCCGCGCGATAACGCAGGTTCGACAAGGTCGTGCGCCGCTCGGCGCTCACCACCACCCGCGTCTGCGCATTGATCTGCCGGCCGAAAGTCTCCTGCCCGGCCAGCCCATCCGCGACCTCCTTGAACGCCACCTGAATCGCGCGTTCATACTCGGCGATCGCGCTCGACTTGCGCACCTCCGCGAGCCGCAGCTCCGACCGCAGCCGCCCGCCCTGGAACAACGGCACCGTCACCTGCGGCGAGAACGCCCAGGTGCGATGATCGCCGTCGAACAGGCTCCCCATCGCCGGGCTGATGAAGCCAAGCGACGTCGTCAGCGACAGCCTCGGGAAAAACGCCGCGCGCGCCGCGCCGATATCCGCATTGGCGGCGACGAGACTCTGCTCAGCCTGCAGGATGTCCGGCCGACGGAACAGCAGTTCCGACGGCAAGCCGGCCGGCAGCTGCGTGATGACCGGCTGCTGGTTCAACGGCATCGGCTCGGGCAGATCCGCGGGCAACTCGCGCCCCACCAGCAGCCGCAGCGCATTGCGCGCCTGCTCCACGGCGCGCGAGCGCGCCTCCAGATCGGCATCGGCGCTCGCCACCTGCCCTTCGGCCTGCGCGATATCCAGCCCGCTCGCCTGATGCGCCTCCTTCAAGCGCCGCGCGAGATCCAGCGACTGCTGCCAGTCCGCCAACGTGTGCTCGGCCAGCGCCCGCTGCTCGAACGCGGCGCGCTCCGCGAAATACGCATCCGCCACCGCGCCGACCAGCGTGATCTGCGCCGCGCGCCGCCCCTCGTCGGTCGCCAGATAGCGCGCAAACGCCGCATCCGACAGCGACTTGATCCGCCCGAACAGATCGATCTCGAACGAACTGATCCCGATCCCCAGGCCCACCTGCTTCTGGATGCTTTCGGGCACCGCCGGATCGAGATCGGCATTGGCCGGCGTGCGCTGACGCGAGCCGCTCAGCGTCGCATCGACCGACGGCGGGCGCGCCGCCCGTTGAATCCCGTACTGCGCACGCGCCGCCTCGACGTTCAAGGTGGCGATCCGCAGATCGCGATTGTTCTCGAGCGCCAGCTCGATCAAGCGCTGCAGCCGGCGATCGCCGAACATGCTGCGCCAGCCCAGGTCCGCCGCATGCGCCCGGCTCGCAGGCGCGGCCGCGGCCGCCGACGTCGTATAGGCGGCCGGCACCGGCAGATCCGGCTTGACCAGCGTCGGGGCCAGCGAACAGGCCGACAGCGCCAGCACGATGGGAAGAATCAGCACCCTCATGACATCCACTCTTTTCTCAACGTGAAGAACAGGCCGTGACATGGTCTCAACCCTCCCGTGCATGGCTCGATGCGGCGGGCTTGCGCGCCGCGCGCCATGCTTCGATACGTTCCTGGATACCCATCACGAACACGTAGAACACCGGCACGAAGAAGATCGCCAGCACGGTGGCAGTCACCATCCCGCCGAACACGCCGGTTCCGATCGCATGCTGCGTCTCGGCGCTCGCGCCGGTCGCGATCACGAGCGGCACCACGCCGAGGCCGAACGCCAGCGAGGTCATCAGGATCGGGCGCAGGCGCAGCTTGGCCGACTGCACGGCGGCTTCGATCAGCCCCTTGCCTTCCTCGCGCAGCTGCTTCGCGAATTCCACGATCAGGATCGCGTTCTTCGCCGACAGGCCGATCACGGTGATCATCCCGACCTTGAAGAACACGTCGTTCGGCAGGCCGCGCAGCATCACCGCGCCGATCGCGCCGATCAGGCCCAGCGGCACCACCAGCATCACCGACAGCGGGATCGCCCAGCTCTCGTACAGCGCGGCCAGCACCAGGAACACCACGATCATCGACAGCGCCATCAGCATCGGCGCCTGCGACGCCGACTGGCGTTCCTGCAGCGACTGCCCGGTCCACGCGACCGTGTAGCCCTTCGGCAGCTGCGTGGCGAGGCGTTCCATCTCCTCCATGGCCGCGCCGCTCGAATAGCCGGGCGCCGCGGTGCCCGAGATCCGCGCGGACGGGTAGCCCTGGAAGCGCACCAGCTGCAGCGGCGTTTCCGTCCACACCGGCTGGACCACTTCCGACAGCGGCACCATGCCGCCGCTCGCATTGCGCACGTACAGCTTCATCACGTTGTCGAGCTGCATCCGCGCCGGTGCGTCGGCCTGGATGATCACCTGCTGCATGCGGCCCGCGTTCGGGAAATCGTTCACGTAGGTCGAGCCCATCGCAGCCGACGGCGTGTCGCTGATGCTCGTGAACGACACGCCGAGCGCTTCGGCCTTCTGCCGGTCGATGTCGAGCCGGATGCTGGTGCCCGCCGGCAGGCTGTCCGGATAGACGCCCGTCACGACCTTGCTTTGCGCCGCCAGTTCGAGCAGCTTGGCTTCGGCCGCCTTGAGCGCCGCGGTGCCCTGGTTCGCGCGATCCTGCAGGCGCATCGTGAAGCCCGCGCTGTTGCCCAGCTCGTCGATCGCGGGCGGCATCAGGCTCATCACCATCCCTTCCGTCACGCCGGCCATCGCCTGTTGCGCGCGCAACGCTTCGTCATACGCGGTCGCGCCGTTGCGCTCGTTCCAGTCCTTCAGCACGCTGAAGTTCAGCGCGGCGTTCGGCCCCGAACCCGAGAAGCCGTAGCCGATCACCGACACGCTCGCCTTGATCGACGGCCGCGACGCGAGATGCTTCTCCAGTTTCCCCATCACGTCCGACGTGCGTTCGCTCGTCGAATCCGCGGGCATCAGGAAGCTGGTGATGAAATAGCCCTGGTCTTCTTCCGGCAGGAACGACGACGGCAGCATGCGGAACCCGATCACCAGCGCGCCGCAGAGCGCGACGAACAGCAGCATCACGCGGCCCGTGCGGCCGACCAGGCGGCCGACGCGGGTTTCATACCATTGCGTGAGGCGGTCGAAGCGGCGGTTGAACCAGCCGAAGAAGCCGCGCTTCTCGTGGTGGCCGGGTTCGACCGGCTTGAGCATGGTCGCGCACAGGGCCGGCGTCAGCGTCAGCGCGAGCAGCGCCGAGAACAGGATCGAAACCGCCATCGACAGCGTGAACTGCCGGTAGATCACGCCCACCGAGCCGCTCGCGAGGCCCATCGGAATGAACACGGCGGTCAGCACCAGCGTGATGCCGATGATCGCGCCCGTGATCTCCTTCATCGCCTTGATGGTCGCGTCCTTCGGCGACAGCCCTTCCTCCGCCATCAGGCGTTCGACGTTCTCGACGACCACGATGGCGTCGTCGACGATGATGCCGATCGCGAGCACCATGCCGAACATGGTCAGCACGTTGATCGAGAAGCCGGTCGCCAGCATCACCGTAAAGGTGCCGAGCAGCGCCACCGGCGCGACGATCGCCGGGATCAGCGTGTAGCGCACGTTCTGCAGGAACAGGTACATCACGAGGAACACCAGCACCATCGCTTCGAGCAGCGTGTGCAGCACCTTCTCGATCGAGATCTTGACGAACGGCGAGGTGTCGAACGGCACCGAGTAGGCCATGCCGGACGGCATCGCCTTGCCGATCTCGACGAGACGCGCGCGGATCGCATCCGCGGTCTTGACCGCGTTCGCGCCCGGCGACAGCTGCACCGCCGCGAACGATGCGGCCTTGCCGTTCTCGCGGTTGACGAAGCTGTACGACTGCGAGCCGAGTTCGACGCGCGCGACATCGCCGAGCACGACCTTCGAGCCGTTCGCATTGGCGCGCAGCACGATCGCGGCGAACTGCTCGGGCGTCGACAGCTGGCCCTGCGCGGTCAGCGGCACGGTCACGCGCTGGCCTTCCCGCGCCGGGGTCGCGCCGATGCTGCCGGGCGCGATCTGCACGTTCTGCTGCCCGATCGCGTTCGTCAGGTCGGACATCGAGAGGCCGTAG
>NZ_JAAGNW010000045.1:19896-21822 GCF_010645215.1 Burkholderia multivorans
ATCGCACGTTCGGAACCGAACAGCTGCACGCGGCCCACGCCTTCGATCCGCCGCAGTTCTTCCGCGACGTTGCGCGCCATGTAGTCGTTCAGGTCGCCTTCGCTGAAGCGGCCCGAATCGGAACGCAGGCTGATGAACATCAGGAAGCCGGACGACGCCGATTCCACGATCACGCCGTTCTGGCGCACCACGGGCGGCAGGCGCGGCTCGACGGCCTTGAGCTTGTTCTGCACGTCGACCTGCGCGAGCGCCGGATCCGTGCCGGGCTTGAACGTCACGGTGATCTGCGCGGTGCCCGAGGTGTCGGCCGACGATTCGAAGTAGAGCAGGTTCTTGACGCCCGACAGCTCACGCTCGATCAGGCTCAGCACCCCATCGCTCATGGTTTGCGGCGTCGAGCCGGGATAGGTGGCGTTGATCGTGACGGACGGCGGTGCGACCGACGGATAGCGTGCGATCGGCAGTTGCGGGATCGCGATCAGCCCCATCAGGATGATGAAGAGCGCGATCACCCACGCAAACACCGGACGCCGGATAAAGAATTGAGCCATGACGCTGTGCTCCCCGTGATTCAGTGCCGGGCGGCCGAAGCCGCCTCAGGCGAATTCCAGTCGCTCGCCGTGACCGCCGCGCCGTCGGTGAGGCGTTCCATGCCCTCGACCACGACCTTCTGGCCGGGCTGGACGCCGGCGCGGATCCGGTAGCGGCGATCCGCCAGTTCGCCCAGCTCGATCTGTTTCAGGTGCACGTTGCCCTTCGCATCGAGCGTCCAGATCTGCGGCTTGCCGCCCGAGCGCACCACCGCCTGCTGCGGCACCGTGAGCGCATCCTTGTAGTTCGCGCGCGTGAGCCGCGCCCGCACGTACATGCCGGGCAGCAATTGACGCTGCGGGTTGTCCACCAGCACGCGCACGAGCACGTCGCCCGTGCCGGCGTCGACGTTGACGCCCGAGAACAGGATGCGGCCCTGCATCGAATACGGCTCGCCGTTGTCGCGCAGCAGCGTGACCGGCAGGCCGTCGCTCGCGCCGCCATGCTTGGCGCGTTCCTCGCGCAGCGCTTCGAGCGACGCCGCCGGCTGGCGCACGTCCACGTACACCTGGTCGATCTGCTGGATGCGCGCCATCGGGTTGACGTCCGTGCTCGCGACGAGCGCGCCTTCGGTCACGAGCGCCTGATCGATGCGGCCGGAGATCGGCGCGTCCACCGTCGCGAACTTCAGGTCGAGCTGGCGGCGCGCGAGCGCGGCGCGCGCCTGCGCGACGTCGGCCGCGGCCTGGTCGCGCTGCGTCACCGCGTCGTCATACACCTGGCGGCTGATCGCGTCGGCCTCGACGAGCGGCTGGAGGCGCGCGGTCTGCACCTTGGCGCGCGCGAGCGCCGCCTCGGCGCGTTGCAGCGCGGCCGCGGCCGTATCCATGTCGGCCTTGAACGGCGCGGGGTTGATCTGGAACAGCGATTGGCCCGCGCGCACCTCGGTGCCCTGCTCGAACATCCGCCGCAGCACGATGCCGCTCACCTGCGGACGGATCTCGGCGATCCGCACGGCCGCCACGCGGCCCGGCAGATCCTCGGTGATCTTCAGGGGCGTCCGGGTGACCGCGGTCGCGGCCACCGGCACCGCGACCGGCCCGGCGTGCTGCTCGGATTGTCCGCACCCCGCCAGCAACGCAACCACCAGCGCGCATACGCCGCCGGTGCGGCATAGTCGTTCGTTCTTCATATCAATGGTTCCTCAGGTTGCCGGCGGCCAATCGCCAGCTCAACACGGACGCAGTGTGAACGGGTCCGATGGGGTTTCCTCTGCGTTAATATGGAGATTCAATGGAGATGCAACCGAAACGCCAACCCGCCGCCATGCCCGATCCCAATTCCCCGTCCGACGCCGCCCAGAACAGCCAGGCGCTGGTCCTCATCGCCGAGGAC
>NZ_JAAGNW010000045.1:21832-23970 GCF_010645215.1 Burkholderia multivorans
GAGCCCGACGCCGCCGAGATCCTCGCGGCCTATCTCGCGCGCAGCGGCTATCGCAGCGTGCATGCGGCCGACGGCCGCCGCGCGCTCGACCTGCACCTGTCGCTCAAGCCCGACCTGGTGCTGCTCGACGTGCAGATGCCCGAGGTGGACGGCTGGCAGGCGCTCGCCGAGATCCGCCATCGCGGCAATACGCCCGTGATCCTGCTGACCGCGCTCGACCAGGACCTCGACAAGCTGATGGGCCTGCGCATCGGCGCGGACGACTACGTGGTCAAGCCGTTCAATCCGGCCGAGGTGGTCGCGCGGATCCAGGCCGCGCGGCGCCGCTCGATGGCGGGCGCGCGGGCGGAGCAGCGCATCCTGCGCGCCGCGCCGTTCGAGATCGACCTCGACAATCACGAGGCCGTCGTGCAGGTCGGCGCGCAGCGCCACACGCTCACGCTGACCCTGACCGAATTCAAGCTGCTCGCACAGCTGGCGCGCGCGCCGAAGCGCGTGTTCAGCCGCGCGGAGCTGATGGCGACCTGCCTGCCCGAGGGCGATGCACTGGAGCGCACGGTGGACAGCCACGTCAGCAAGCTGCGCAAGAAACTGGAAGACCTCGGCGTCAAGGGCGTGCCGGTCGGCGTGCGCGGCGTCGGCTACAAGCTGTGGAGCACCGAATGAGGTTGGATGGCTTGAGCCGCCAGATCGCGTTGTCGATGGCGGCGATTTCGGTGGGCGTGACGCTGCTCGTGGTGCTGACCGCGACCGCGTTCTATTACGTGGCCTTCAAGTACTGGGCGGCCCACTACACCGAGCACGGCAACTGGCTGATCCCGACCGGCCCGGAATGGGTCTGGCTGAGCCTGACCACGCTGACCGGCCTCGCGCTGGCGGTCGCCGTCGCGGTCAGGCTCGCGCGCCGGATCCTGGTGCCGTTGAACTCGGTCGCGGAAGGCATGCGCCGGGTCGCGCTGGGCGACCTCGGCGCGCGCGCGATCGCGGGCGACCGCTCGCTGCACGAGGTCGCGCTGCTCGCCGACGATTTCAACGCGCTGGCCGACCAGCTGCAGCGCGTGACCAAGGAGCAGGCGTTCTGGAACGCGGCGATCGCCCACGAGCTGCGCACCCCGGTCACGATCCTGCGCGGCCGGCTGCAAGGGCTCGCGGAAGGCGTGTTCAGCCCCGAGCCCGCGCAGTTCCGCAGCCTGCAGACCCAGGTCGAGGGGCTGGCGCGGCTGATCGAGGATCTGCGCGTGATCAGCCTCGCCGAGAGCGGCCACCTGGACCTGCAGCTCCAGCACACCGATCTCATCGCCGACATCCAGTCGGTCGTCACGCTGTTCGAGGCGCCGCTGCGCGAGGCAGGCCAGCACGTGGAGCTGGAACTCGATCCGCAGGCGACGCGCTGCGATCCGGTGCGGATCCGCCAGGTGCTGCTCGCGTTACTTGAAAATGCGCGGCGTCACGCGGATCCCGGTGCGATCCGGATCCGCACGCAGGTCGCGCAGGGCGTCTGCCGGTTGAGCGTCGAGGATGACGGCCCGGGCGTGTCGCCCGAACTCGCGCCGCATGTGTTCGAGGCGTTCCGGCGTGCGGACAACGTGCGCTCGGGCGGCAGCGGGCTCGGGCTGGCCGTGGTCGCGGCGATCGCGCACGCGCACGGCGGGCAGACCCGCTGCGAGCCCGTGGGCGGCGGCACGCGGTTCGAATTGAGCTGGCCGGTCGACGGCCCGCCCGCGCGCAAGCACGCGGCCTAGCCGGGCGGGCGCGCTGCTGCGCCGGACGCCGGGCCAGCGCTCGCGGCACGCTCCAGCAACTGCGTGACGGGCGGCTCGAAACGCAGGATCAGATAGGCCCGCACCGGCACCGTCGCCCGGGCCGCCGGGCCCGCCACCACCACCGCGCGCACCCGGCCCGCGTGATCGCGCTTCAGCGCCGTGCCGACCGTATCGTTGCGCAATGCCTCCAGCTCCTCGACGCGCGCGACCGCGAGCTTGCGCACCGCGCCGGACACATAGACCGGCAGGAACACGAGCGCGATGAACATCGAGAACGCATCCTTGAGCGCGGTATCGAGCAGCGGCAGGTCGTACAGCGCGAGCGACACCGAGGTCGCGCTGACGAAGATCGCGAGCACCGTCGCGCCCACGCCG
>NZ_JAAGNW010000045.1:23980-29151 GCF_010645215.1 Burkholderia multivorans
ACGCCGAGCGATGAAAAACGCTCGGCGGCCTGCTTGGCGCGCGCCTTCACGACCGCGCGCGTCGCGGCGGAGCGCAGCAGCAGCTCGCGCTTCGTGCCGTGGAAACCGGCAACGCCCAGGAAGACCGTCATCACGGCGCTGAAGATCAGCGCGCAGACGATCTGTTCGAGCAGCAGGAGGCCGAACACCACGACCAACACCAGGACGAGCGGGATCAGCAGCAGTCTGAAGGTGTAGCCGTTCTTTCCGTGCCCCTGGATCCACCACTTCACCAACTGCCAGCGCCAGAAGCCGCGCTCCCGGCGCAGCCGCAGATCACGGGTGCCCGGCACGATCTCGTCGGGGGAATCCGATGCCATGTTGTCCTTGCATGACTGGGCGTGTGAAAAGGAAGTGCCGGCGCGCGGGAGGCGCGCCGGGTATGAAACTGGGGGAGATTATCGCAGCGGCGGGCGGGACTGGGCTACGCCCGGGCGGGGGTGGGCGGCGCGCGGGGCGTTCGGGGCGTTCTACCGCCGTCCCACTCCCGCCGCCGGGCCGGACACGTCACGCCGCGTCCAGCCCCTCGCCGGCGCTCAGCCGGCGGCCGGCTTCGTCGCGGCCGGCGCGCGCGGCGGCGCATTCTTCACGTAGCGGTCGAACCACGTCAGCATCTCCGCCACCAGCTGCTCGTTCGATTCCAGCGCCGTATACCAATGCGGTTCATGCGGCAGCATCACGAGACGCGTGGTGCCGCCGTTGCCGCGGATCGCCTCGTACAGCAGGCTCGCCTGCAACGGCGTCGTGCCGGGGTTGGCGTCGTCGGCGCCGTGCACGATCAGCAGCGGCGTCTTCAGGCGGTCCGCATAGAAGAACGGCGACACCTTCAGGTAGACGTCCTGCGCCTGCCACACCGAGCGGCGCTCGCTCTGGAAGCCGAACGGCGTGAGCGTCTTGTTGTACGAGCCGCTCGTCGCGACGCCCGCGCGGAACAGGTCCGAGTGCGCGAGCAGGTTGGCCGTCATCAGCGCGCCATGGCTGTGACCGGTGACGCCGATCCGGTCGGGGTCCGCGACGCCGAGCCGCACCGCCTCGTCGACCGCCGCCTTCGCATCGGCGACCAGTTGCTCCGTATAGGTGTCGTACGCGCGCTTCGGGTCGCCGACGATCGGGAACGACACGTTGTCGATGATCGCGTAGCCGGCCAGCAGCAGCAGCCGGTAGTTCTTCAACGTGGTGAAGGTCTCCTGCGAGCCGCTGATCTGGCCGGCCTTCGATTCGTCGGCGTAGTCGAGCGGATACGCGTAGAGGATCGCCGGCACGCGCGTGCCCTCGCGATAGCCGGGCGGCGTGTACAGCGTGAACGACAGCTCCACGCCGTCGGCCCGCTTGTACTTGACGAGGCGCTTCTTGATCTGCCGCACCGCCGGCGCCGGATCCTCGATATGCGTGAGCGCCGCGCCGCTCGATGCGAACGCAGGCTCGCCCGCCGCCGGCGCGTCGAGCGGCGCGCCCAGCGTGCGCACGTAGACGTTCGGCGGATCGATCGGCGACTGACGCCAGGTCAGGAAGCTGCGCGAGCCCGCGCCGGCGAACACGATGAACTGCTCATAGCTCGACGTATCGCTGCGGAACAGGCGCTCGGTCTTCAGCGTCGCGAGGTCGAGCCGGTCGAGGAACGGCCGGTTGCCCTGCGGCGACGCGCCCGCGCCCGCCAGGAAGATCGCCCCGCCGTCCTCGCGCATCACGCGAAAGCCGTTCGGCAGCGCGCGGGTGACCGGCACGCCCGGGTTCGCGTATTTCTCGTCGGTCGACAGATCCCACAGCACGCGCGGCGTCGGTTGCGCCGCGTCGACGTCGACCAGCAGGCCGCGCCGCCAGTGCCGGTTCAGGTCGTACTCGGACAGCAACGCGAGATCGGGGCGCGCGCCCCACACGAAGCCCGCGTAGCGCTGCTTGAGCCGCAGCACCTCGCGCGGCGGCTGATCGAACGGGGCCTTCGACATCATCACGCGGTCGCGTTCGGGCGCCTCCACGTTCCAGTCGCCGCCGTCGAGCGCTTCCGCCCACACCAGCGTCGCGGGCTCGGTCGCGCGCCACGAGAACGCGCGCGGCCCGAGCGGCACGCCGCCGATCGGCACCCGGTCGGTCAGCGGCCGCGCTGCGATCGCATGCGTCGCGGGATGGGCGCGGTCCGCGAGATCCCAGACCGCGAAGTCGTGCGGGAAGCGCTCGGCCGTCGTGAGGTACGAATACGGCTTGCGGATCGTCGACACGAGCACGTGGCGGCCGTCCGGCGCGGGCGCGAGCCCGTCGTACAGCCCCGCGCCGCCGACCGGCGCGACGCGCGCGTCGCGCGCCTCGACCAGCGCGAGCTGCGACGCCGCGTAGTAGTCGAACAGCGCGACGTCGTGCGCGTTCTTGAGCGTGTCGCGCGCTTCATAGGTACTGCTCTGGCCGGACTTGCCGTCCGACTGCTGGATGCTCGGCCCTTCCGGCAGCGCGGGCGCGGGCGGCGGCGGCCCGAGCCGCGCGGGCACGAGCTTCACGAGCAGCGTGTGCTGATCGGGCATCCACTGGAGTTCGTCGTCGAACATCGGATTGAGCTGCACGCCGGGCACCTGGCGCACCGCGCCGGTCTCGCCGTCGCCGATCCACAGGTCGACCGAGCGGGCCGTGGTGTTCTCGAACGCGAAGCGCTTGCCGTCGGCGCTCCACAGCGGGCGGCTCGCGCAGACGCCGGCGGGTAGCGCGACGGTGCGCGTCGTGCCGGCCGGTGCGTGAACCAGCGAGAAGCCGGTCGCGCACGGCGTGATCCCGTAGCCGCCCTCCGTGTCGTGACGGCTGTGATTGCCGGGCTCCACGCGCACGCCGGCCAGACGCAGGAACGGCGTGGCGACGCGGGAAATCGACGGGTAGTCCTGCCACGACACGAGCAGCAGCCGGTCGCCGGTCGGGCTGACGACGGGCATCGGCACGGGCGGCGCGCGCATCACGTCGAGGATCGGCTTGGGCGGCTGCGCATACCCGGACGCCGGGATGGACGCGGCGGCGTCGGACGCCGGCGCCGGAGCGGCCAGAACGACGCCGCCGGCGGCGGCCAGCGCGAGCGTGACGGCGGCGAATGCGGCGCGGCGTGGAACGAAAGAGATGAAACGCTGGGTCATCTGGAATTCGCGGAAGGGTGGATCGGAGCCCGTGGCCGATCCCGACGATCCGGAATGCGCCACGCAACGGCGACGCACATCATAGCGCGAGGTCCGCCCGGCGCGCCGGGCGCTTTACGAAAGGCGCGGCGCGATCGATGCCGCGGCGCGCGGCACGAAGCGGCCGCGGCGCGGAATCTCCAGCTCGAACAGCGAGCCGCCGAGGCGCGAGCTGCGATAGCGCGCGTGGCCGCCATGCGCGTGGGCGATCGCCCGCACCACGGACAAGCCCAGCCCCGACCCGCCGAACTGGCGCGAACGCGAGACGTCCGCGCGCGTCCACGGGTCGAACGCATGGCGGGCAAACTCGGGGCTCAGGCCGGGGCCTTCGTCCTCCACGCGCAGCGCGACGCTCGCGGCCTGCACCGCGAGTTCGACGCGCAGCGTGCCGGGCGCCGCGTAGCGCCGCGCGTTGTCGAGCAGCGCGAGCAAGGCCTGACGAATGCGCGCGCCGTCGCACGGCACCACCACGCCTGCCGTGAGCAGCTCGACCGAGAACCCCGCGTCGTGCAGCGTATCGCCGATCGAATCGACCGCGTTGCGCACCTCCAGCTCGATGTCGGTCGGCTGCATGTTCATTTCGAGCCGGCCGGTGTCCTGCAGCGTGACGATCTGCAGATCGTCGACGAGCCGCGTCAGCCCTTCGACGTGACTGAGCAGGTTGCGCACCAGCGTGTCGTCGAGTTCGAACACGCGATCCTTGAGCCCCTGAAGCCGGCCCTTGAGAATCGTGAGCGGGGTGCGCAGCTCGTGCGCGACGGCCGCGTTCCACGCGCTCATCTCGGCCGCCATGTCCTGCAGGCGCACCGCCATGGCGTTGAAATCGTCGACCAGCAGCGCCGTCTCGGCGAGCGAGCGGTCGCCGGGCACGGCCCGCGCGCTCAGGTCGCCCGCCGCGAGGCGGCGCGCGCTCTCCGCGAGCGAATTGAGCGGCTTGAGAATGCGCCGCGCGAGCCGGGTCGCGACGATCATCGCGGCGACCAATCCCGTCAGCAGCAGCAGCGCGAAGAACAGATAGTCGTTCGCCTGCGGAATCGCGCTGTCGAGTGCGCCGCCGTGCCGCGGCGGCGACAGTCGATAGACCACCCCGTAGATGACGAACGAACCGACGAACACGAACAAGGTCGTGGCAATCGACGCGAGACTCATCGACAGGACGATCTGCTGGCTGAGCCGGCTGCGCGCGCTCACTGGATTCTCTGCAACCGATAGCCGACGCCGCGCATCACTTCCGGCATGCCGGGCGCGCCCGCGCAATCGAGTTTCTTGCGCAGCCGGCTGATGTGGCTGTCGACCGTGCGTTCGAGCGCGCCGCCGCCGCCCAGGCACGCATCGACCAGTTCGCCGCGCGTGAAGACCCGGCTCGGCGACTTGGCCATGTGCGCGAGCAGCCGGAATTCGGTCAGCGTCAGCGACACGAGGGTCTCGCCGGCCTCCGCGCGAACCTTCGTCATATAGCTCTCGGTATCGATCTCGAGGCTGCCCACGCGAATCACGTTGCCGTTCGTCGCAGCGCCGGAGCGCCGCAGCACCGCGCGTATGCGCGCCACCACCTCGACGGGATTGAACGGCTTGGAGATGTAGTCGTCCGCGCCGATGCGCAGCCCCTGCAATCGATCGATGTCCTGATCGAGCGCGGTGATGATCACGACCGGCGTATTGCCGCGCCGGCGCAATTCGGTCAGCACTTCCCAGCCGTCCTTCTCGGGCAGCTTGATGTCGAGCACGACCAGATCGGGTTTCAGGAGCGGATGCAGATCGAGCGCGGCCTGGCCGTTGCCGACGCGATAGGTGCGAAAACCCTCGCGAACCAGATATGCCTCGAGTATCTCCGCGATTTCGGGCTCGTCTTCAGCAATCAGTATCAGCGAATTCATCGTAGGGACCAGCAGTTGAGCAATCGGGAATGTCGTGCAATGGTGGCGTTGCCCGGAGTGCAGAACAATGCCCGCCACGAAACCTCAATTTTGTCTCAACACTGGCGAT
>NZ_JAAGNW010000045.1:29161-37940 GCF_010645215.1 Burkholderia multivorans
ATCGCGTCGCGCTAGGTGTCGCGGCGCATCGCGCTCAGGCGGCGTCGCTCGCGTACGCCGATACGGAAGTGTCGGGCCGGCACGGCTCGAACTGCGTGGCGTCGACGTCGGGTGGCGCTGCCGAGCATCGGCATCACCCTCCTGCCGGAATACACCACGGCCCACGGCATTGCGTCGGGCGCGCCGATCGAATTAGGAAAGGATTACGAATTTATTAGCCTATCCGGACCGGTACGTCGTCCCGGCGCGCGAACCCGGCACAGCCGTCACCCGGCGACACGAGCCGATCCAGCCGCGCGCACAGGCGGCTGTCGCCGACACTCGCGCCATACGCCGACCCGAACGACGCCAGGCCGCCGATGGCCGCTTCGAGCAGCGCGCGATCATCGCGCCAGTGTACGCAATGGCGGCAGACCGCCGCATCCCGAACCGTGCGCGCAATCATTGCCCGAGCGCCGACCAGTACGGCGCGAACACATGCGCGGACAGCAGATAGCCGATCACGATGTTGACCGCGACCCCGGCGGTGAAGGCCGCGAACGGCCGGATCCCGGTCGACGCGAGCGAGGCGAAGCGCGTCGTGAGGCCGATGCTCAGGAAGCAGAACGTGAAGGCCCAGGTGCGCAATGCAACGATCGGCGCAACGAAGTCGGGGGTGACGACGCTGCGATAGTCGGCCAGCGTGTAGTGCGACGCGATCCACGTGACGAAGACCGAGGCGATCACGAAGCCGATCACGAACTTCGGGAAACGCGTCCAGATCTCCTTCGCCCGCGCCTCGGCCCGCACCGGCTCGCCCTCGGCATCGCGCTCCCCGCGCGCGGTCGCGACGAGCGCGAGCACGAACGCCCAGATGCCGATCCAGATGTCGCGGCCGACCACCTTCATCAGCACGAACGCCTGCAATGCCGCATCGGGCGCGCCGGCCACAGCGCCCGGCGCATGCCGCGCGAAATCGCCATACGCTTGCGCCGCCGCGATCCCGGCGGCATCCGCGAATTCGGAGGTGCCGATCCACGCGCCCGCGACCCCGGTCGGCAGGCCGAGCGCGCGCGAGATGGCCGGCAGCGCGAACACCATCACGATCGCCCATCCCACCACGAGCGAGATCGCCACCGAGGCCTGCTCGCGCCGCGCGCGCACCGCGCCGGCGATCGCGATCGCCGCCGAGACGCCGCACACCGCCCCGCCCACGCCGAGCACGGCAGCGAAGCGCCGATCGAGCGACAACGCGCGTGCGGCCGCATAGATCACGAAGAAGGTGACGAGCGACACGATGGTCGCCTGTCCGACGGCAACCGGGCCGGCCCAGACGATGAGGGTGAGCGGCAGGGTCGCGCCGAGCAGCACGATGCCCACCTTGATATAGAACTCGACGCGCAACGCGGGCGCGAGCCACGCGGGCAGCGTGAACAGGTTCGATGCGAGCAGGCCGAGCAGCAGCGCGAGCAGCGGCGGTTCGAGGTTGTAGGCGCTCGCCCGCGCCCAGGCGCCGATCGCGACGATCGCGGCCGAGACGACGAACACGACGAGAAAGCCCGGCACGAATTGCGCGACCGGCAAACGCAGCGCGGCGATCGCTACCGAGAACACGAGCGCGAACGCGACGAACAGCGCGGCATAGCCCGACGCGTGCCGGCCCAGGTCGCCGGCCAGCTGCCCGACCTCCGCCCATTTCGCCGGCGCGACCGCGAGCCCCTTGAGGCTGCTGCCGGATACGAACAGCAGATAGGCGACGACGATCACGAACAGGCCGATCGCGACGGCCCACCAGTCCTCGGTGCCGAACGGGCGGCGTCCGGCCGTGCCGGCCGCCGTGTCGCTCGCCGCATGCGCGCGGTTAATCGACGTATCGCTCATGGCGCTCCCCCTGACGATGTGATGAACAACCGCGACGATGGCGCACGCGGCGCGTGCGCGGGCTCGCGCAATAAACCAGTATGGAAGTGCCGGGACGACGCCGGAAATGACGAATTTGTCTTTGCTTATGCCCGCCGGCGCGAGTCGAATGGAGACGCCCCGCGCGGCCGTGGCGGCGGCTTGCCCCACACCCGCGTGATAATGGCGACCGAACGGTTTCCGGATCGGCGCGCCGCCCATGTCCCCTTCGTCATGAGGGTGATGTCCTCCGCGCCCAACGACGCGTTCCCGCGAGCAGTACGCCCACTCACGCCCGATATCGATAACGAAGCGGACGAAGAAATCATGTTGAGTTCAAGTTAACTTCAACTTCTATACTGCGATACGTCTCCTGGAACCGGAACCCGAACCATGTGGAAGAGCGATGCAGACCTGACCCTGGCCGAGCTGCTCGACGCCAATGCGTGCTTCGCGCTCGGCGGCCGAGGCACGACCAACCACTGCCCGATGGCGCTGGTCGCGCTGCGCCGGATGGGCGCAGCGCCGGCCCGGCTGCGGGCCTTCTTCGACCGCTGGACGCGCGAATATGCCTTGAGCGCGCAGCCGATCGACACCGTCATCGCACGGCGCGACTGGGCGCTGCATGTCGGCGACGCCCGGGCGTTCGGCGCGTTGCGCGCCGTCTTTCTCGACTGGATCGCGGAGGACGGCGCGTCGCCCATCCTCGCCGCGGTGTTGCGGGATATCCCGTTCGCGCCCGCGTCGGGGGCATTTCATGCGCTGATCCGGCTCGCCTACGGTCTCGAAGCCGGCCATGCCGGCGAGATCGCCGCCGGTCTCGCGGCGCTGGTCGCCGGGCATCTGCCGCTCGACGTCCCGCTCGACGGCTTGCCCCGGGCGGACAGCGTCGGCGCCGCGTTCGAACAGGCCGCGCGTGCGATGGGCGAGGCCGGCGTGCAGGGCGAGATGATCACGACCCGCCTGCGCAAGGTCGGCGACGACGCGCGTTTCAGACAGGCCGTCCTCGCGCCGCCGTCCAGCGCGTCCCTGATCGACGACATCGCGGCGGCCACGCTCGACGCGTACTGGCGCACGCCCGACTTCACGATCCTGCACACGGTCACGGCCACGCACGCCGCGCGCACGGTGTTCGCGCGGCTGCCCAAGGTGCAGGTCGCCGCCTTGCTGCCGCCGCTGTGGGTCGCGCTGTGCGCGGCCTATGCGAGCGTACGCAGGCCCGCGCGCAGCGAGGTGTCGACACTGGAGCTCGACCTCGAATGGCACGAGATCTGCCGGATGGCCGTGGAATCGGACGACGACCACGTGATCAAGATGACCTATACGTGTCTGTGTGAAGACCAACGGCGTCCGTCGCCGCTGTATCGCGCAGCGGCGGCGCGGCTGGTGAGGCGGGACCAGGCGCGCCGGCTCGCGCAGGTATCGGCGTAGCACGCCGGCCGGCGGAAGCGGCGGGAGGGGCTGGTGGAGCCGCGGGAGTGACGGAAGCGGTGGAAGCTGCGGCAGCGGCTAGAAGCAGCGGAAGCAAGCAGACGCGCCCGCCTTCCACCACACGCTGCGCGGGCCGCCCCTGCGACAACACCGACGCCCCGCCTGCCCCCGCTACGCGCGCCCTTACGCCGTCCGGCTCGCGGCTTCCGCTTCCGCGTGCATCAGCAGCACCGCGTCGCGCTTCTCCAGCAGGTGACGCCGCAGGATCGCCGCCAGCGCGCGGCCGTCGCGCGCTTCGAGCGCCTTGATCATCTCCTCGTGATCGTGCACGGCGCGATCCCATTTCTCGGCGAGCTGATTCGAACGGAAACGCATCGTCATGATGCGTCGATTGATCGACTGGTAGGTATTGCGCAGGGCCGAGTTGCGCGCGGCTTCGTTGATGCGGTCGTGGATCTCCTGATTCCGGCTGTAATAGCCGGGAAGATCGTTCTGCAGGCGACACGCCAGCATCGCGTAGTGCAGCGCCTTGATCTCGGCCAGTTCGGCGGGCGTGATGCGCTCGCACGCCAGCTCGCCGGAAAACGCCTCCAGCCCCGACATCAGCTCGAAGGTCTCGCGGATTTCCGCCTCGCCCATCCGATAAACGCTCGCACCGCGGTTGGGTGACAGCACGAGCAGGCCTTCGGCCGCGAGCACCTTGAACGCCTCGCGCAGCGGCGTGCGCGAAATGCCCAGCGTCTCGCACAGCTCGCGCTCGTTCAGGCGCATGCCCGGCGCGAGCACGCCCTCGACGATGAAGCCGCGCAGATGGTCGACCACCGTGTCGTGCAGCCGCTGGCGCTCCAGCCGGGGGAGCGCCGGGGCCGTCGCGCCGAACCCCGAATTTTCTGAATCTTGCATGCAAAACCCTTCATTCTTGCTCGCAACGATTCTACTTCAACTTCCCAGGCCCGCGATATTGCACTGCAAACAGCGGGTAAACACCGCCATTTCCGCTTAATTCTCTACTTTGAATCCACCGGCCTGCTCTGCTAAAGTATTTTGCATGCAAAATTCAAAATGCAAACCAGGAGACAGAACCACCATGCAAGCGCTCGATTTCCATCCGTCCGGCCGCCATTTCCTCCAGATTCCGGGCCCGAGCCCGGTGCCCGACCGCATCCTGCGGGCCATGAGCTACCCCACCATCGATCACCGCGGCCCGGAGTTCGGCGCGCTGGGGCTCAAGGTGCTGGCCGGCATCAAGCAGGTGTTCAAGACCACCCAGCCGGTGATCATCTATCCGGCGTCGGGCACGGGCGCGTGGGAAGCCGCGCTGACCAACACGCTGAGCCCCGGCGACGCGGTGCTGATGTACGAGACCGGGCATTTCGCGACGCTGTGGAAGAAGATGGCCGAGGCGCTCGGCCTGAAGCCGGAGTTCATCGGCCTGCCCGGCATCGAGGGCTGGCGGCGGGGCGTACAGGCCGACCTGATCGAGGCGCGCCTGCGCGCCGACGCCGCGCACGAGATCCGCGCGGTCTGCGTGGTGCACAACGAGACCTCCACCGGCGTCACCTCCGACATCGCGGCGGTGCGCGCCGCGCTCGATGCGGCCGGGCACCCGGCGCTGCTGATGGTCGACACGATCTCGGGGCTCGCCTCCGCCGACTACCGGCACGACGAATGGCGCGTGGACGTGACGGTCTCCGGTTCGCAGAAAGGCCTGATGCTGCCGCCCGGCATCAGCTTCAACGCGGTGTCGCCGAAGGCGCTCGCGGCGAGCCGCACGGCGCGTTTGCCGCGCGCGTTCTGGGGCTGGGACGAGATCATCGAGGCCAACCGCACCGGCTACTGGCCGTACACCCCCAACACCAACCTGCTGTACGGCCTGTCGGAAGCGCTCGACATGATCCTCGGCGAAGGGCTCGACCGCGTGTTCGCGCGCCATGAGCGGCTCGCAGAAGCCACCCGCCGCGCGGTGCGGGCGTGGGGCCTGCCGATCCAGTGCGCCGATCCGGCCGTCTACAGCCCCGTGCTGACCGGCGTGATGATGCCCGACGGCGTCGACGCCGACGCCGTGCGCAAGCTCATCTACGAACGTTTCGACATGTCGCTCGGGCAGGCGCTCGGCAAGCTGCGCGGCCGGATGTTCCGCATCGGCCACCTGGGCGACTGCAACGACCTCACGCTGATGGCCACGCTCGCGGGCTGCGAGATGGGCCTCAAGCTGGCCGGCGTGCCGCTGGCCGGCAGCGGCGCGGTCGCGGCGATGGACTACCTGGCCTCGACCTCGCATCCGACCGCGCTGCGCGCGGCGGCCTGACCGGGCGTCCCGCGCGAACGCGCGACGTCCGGCGCGACACGCCCCGCCCGCGCGGCCGGGGCGTGACCGCCTCCTCATCCGTTTCACCAGCCGGACGCAGAGCCGGCCCGCCGCACGCCCGATTACATCTAGGAGACGCAACATGAAGCTGTTCCGAGCGACCAGCATCGTGCTGGTGATGCTGTGCGTGATGTACTTCATCACCTACCTCGATCGCGTGAACGTCAGCACCGCCGCCGCCGGTTTCGGCCGCGAATTCGGCCTCAACAAGACGGAGATCGGCCTGGTGTTCTCGGCCTTCGCCTATCCGTACCTCGTGTTCCAGATCATCGGCGGCTGGGTCAGCGACCGCTTCGGCGCGCGCCGCACGCTGCTCGTGTGCGGCCTGCTGTGGGCCGTGGCGACGCTGCTCACCGGGATGGCGGGCGGCCTCGTCTCGCTGCTGGCCGCGCGCCTGCTGCTCGGCCTCGGCGAAGGCGCGACCTTCCCGGCCGCAACCTCGGCCATGGCGCGCTGGGTGCCGCGCGAGCGGCGCGGCTTCGCGCAGGGCATCACCCACGCGTTCTCGCGCATCGGCAACGCCGTCGCGCCGGCCGCGGTGGTCGCCATCATGGCCGTGCACGGCTGGCGCGAATCGTTCTACCTGTGCGCCGGCATCAGCCTGCTGTGGGTCGTGGTGTGGGCGCTCGTCTACACCGAGCATCCGAAGGATCATCCGCGCATCACGCAGGCCGAACTCGACGCGCTGCCCGCGCCGAAGCAGAAACCCGCGAACGTGCCCTGGGGGCCGCTGTTCAAGCGCATGCTGCCGGTCACCGCGGTGTACTTCTGCTACGGCTGGACGCTGTGGCTGTTCCTGAGCTGGATTCCGCAGTACTTCCTGCACAGCTACGCGCTCGACCTCAAGCAGTCGGCCGTGTTCGCATCCGCCGTGTTCTTCGCCGGGGTGCTCGGCGACACGCTCGGCGGCGTGGTCACCGATCGGCTCCACGCGCGCACCGGCAGCCTCAAGCAGGCCCGCTGCTGGATGGTCGCGATCTGCATGCTGCTGACGCTGCTGTCGCTGATCCCGCTGCTGGTGTTCGCGCACGATCTGTATCTGTCGGTGGCCTGTCTCGCGGCCGGCTTCTTCTTCGCCGAGATGACGATCGGCCCGATGTGGGCGGTGCCGATGGACATCGCGCCCGAGTACTCCGGCACCGCCAGCGGCATGATGAATTCGGGTTCCGCGCTGGCCGCCATCCTCTCGCCCGTGATTTCCGGCTACGTGATCGACCGCTTCGGCGATTGGCAGCTGCCCTTCATCGGCAGCATGGTCCTGATGGGCGTGGGCGTCGTCCTGGCCTTCCGCATGCAGCCGGACAGCCGCTTCGCGGGCGAACCCGTCGCCCCGGCCGTCACCAAGCAATCGCCGGCCTGAAGCCGCGCGCCCCCTCACCCTCTCCGCCACTCGCCATGATCCACGCTTCCCAGACACTGGCCGCCCGGCTCGACGCCGGATGGCAGGACGGCATCGCATTCGACGCGCTGCCCGCCGAACTCGTCCCCGCCGGCCTCGACGCCGCCTATGCCGTGCAGATGCAACTGCTCCACGCGCGCCGCGCCGCCATCGGCGGCTGGAAGGTCGGCGCGAAAACGCCCGACGGGCCGATCCAGGCCGCGCCGCTGCCCGCCGACGGCGTGCACGCGAGCGGCGCCGCGCTGCCGCGCCGCGCGTTCCAGCCGCTCGGGCTCGAACTGGAGATCGCGTTCCGCTTCGGCCGCGACTTCGCGCCGCGCACCGCGCCCTACGACGCCGCCGACGTGCTCGCCGGCATCGTGCAGATGGCCGCGGCGATCGAGATCGTCACGAGCCGCTATCGCGAGTGGCCGGCCGTCGCCCCGCTCGCGCAGCTCGCCGATCTCCAGAACCACGGCGCGCTCGTGGTCGGCGAAGCCGTGCCCTATCGCGCCGACTTCCCGTTCCTGACGCCCGCGCCGGCCTTCACGTTCGACGCAGACACGATCGCCGACGGCCCCGCGGCCAACCCGGCCGGCGATCCGCGCCGCCTGCTGCCGTGGCTCGTCAATCACGCGACGCAGCGCGGCATCGCGCTGCCGGCCGGCGCCGTCGTCACCACCGGCTCCTATACCGGCATGCACTTCCCGCGCGCCGCCGGCATCGCGACCGGCCGGTTCCCGGGCCTGCCGCCCGTCAGCGTCACGCTCGCCTGAGCCGCCCATCTGTCCGCCCTTCGTCCACCGCTACCGACCGCCGCCATGACCTCCGCCGTCCGCGCTCCGCTGCTCCAGCCCGTCCATCTGATGCCCTCGCCCGGCGGCGCGCTGTCGCCGCTGTTCGCACGCCTGCGCAAGGAACTGCGCGGCGAGGTGCACGCCGATCGCGCCGCCCGCGGGCGCTACGCCACCGACGCGTCGATCTACCAGATCATGCCGCTCGGCGTGGTCGTGCCGCGCGACCAGGACGACCTGCTGCGCGCGCTCGACATCGCGCGCGAGCGCCGCGCGCCGATCCTCGCGCGCGGCGCCGGCACGAGCCAGTGCGGGCAGACCGTCGGCGAGGCGCTCGTCATCGACACCAGCAAGTGGCTGAACCGGATCGTCGCGTTCGACGCCGAGGCGCGCACCGTCACCGTCGAACCGGGCATCGTGCTCGATCACCTGAACGCGTGGCTCAAGCCGCATGGCCTGTGGTTTCCGGTGGACGTCTCGACCGGCGCGCAATGCACGATCGGCGGCATGGCGGGCAACAACTCGTGCGGCTCGCGCTCGATCGAATACGGCAACATGGTGCACAACGTGCTCGCCATCGACGCCGTGCTCGCCGACGGCAGCGACTGCCATTTCGGGTCGCTCGCGCAACCCGTGACGCAAGTACGCACGCGCGACCTGCTGCGCGGCGTCGAGCGCGTCGCCGCACGCGAGCGCGACGCACTCGTCGAGCGCGTGCCCAAGGTGCTGCGCCGCGTGGGCGGCTACAACCTCGACCTGTTCGATTGCCAGAACCCGCGCGCCTATACCGACGACGGCCACGCCAATCTCGCCCACCTGCTGGTCGGCTCCGAGGGCACGCTCGCGTGCAGCCGGCAGCTCACGCTCAAGCTCGCGCCGCTGCCGACGCACAAGGTGCTCGGCGTCGTGAACTTCCCGACCTTCTACGCG
>NZ_JAAGNW010000450.1 GCF_010645215.1 Burkholderia multivorans
AATAGTCGCGCGATGCGAACTCCGCCTTCGGCACCCCGCGCGGCGGCCGGCGCACCGTGCCGATGCGCAAGCCCTCATCCGCGCCGCGCGGCGCGCCGAGCCTGACGATGCTGATGCTCATCACCCCTCCTGGTCCTCATCCCGCACGACGCGCCGCCCTGCGACGCCCCACAGCAAAACGGCGAGGCCGCGCCTCGCCGTCTGCCGCTTTCAGCGCATGCCGCGCGACTCAGACGCCGCTTGCCAGCACCGCGCCGATCGCCTCCGACACGATCCCGACGTTCGCCTCGTTCAAGCCCGCGACGCACATCCGCCCCGAGCGCAGCACATACACGCCGTGGTCGTTGCGCAGGCTCTCGACCTGCGTCTCGGTCAGCCCGGTATAGGTGAACATCCCGCGCTGCTTCACATAGCGCGCGAGCGCCTCGCCCTGCACGTGCGCACGCAGGCCGTCGTGAATCGCGCTGCGCATCTTCGCGATGCGCCGGCACATCGCGGCCAGTTCCTCTTCCCACTGCGCGCGCAACGCGGGCGTCGTCAGCACCTTCGCGACGACCTTCGCGCCGTGCGTCGGCGGGTTGCTGTAGTTCGCGCGCACCGCGCTCGCCAGCTGACCCAGCACGCGTTCGGCCGCCGCCGCGTCTTCGCAGATCACGCTCAGGCCGCCGCAGCGCTCGCCGTACAGCGAGAAATTCTTCGAGAACGAATTCGCGACGAACGCCGGCATGCCGCGACGCGCGATCTCGCGCACCGCGAACGCATCGTCGTCGAGGCCCGCGCCGAAACCCTGGTACGCCATGTCGACGAACGGCAGCAGTTCGCGCGCCTGCAGCACGTCGATCAGCTTCAGCCATTGCGCCTCGTCGAGATCGACGCCGGTCGGGTTATGGCAGCACGCATGCAGCAGCACGACGCTGCGCTTGGGCAGCGTGTCGATCGCCGCCAGCATCGCGTCGAAGCGCCGCCCGCCCGTGGCCTCGTCGTAGTACGGGTAGGTGTTCACCGTGAAGCCCGCGCGCTCGAAGATGAAGCGGTGGTTTTCCCAGCTCGGATCGCTGATCCACACCTGCGCGTCCGGGAAATAACGCCGGATGAAATCCGCGCCGACCTTCAGCGCGCCCGAGCCGCCGAGCGTCTGCAGCGTCGCGATGCGGCCTTCGCGGCGCGCGTCGCTGGCTTCGCCGAACACCAGCGACTGGATCGCCGCGCGATACGCGGCCATCCCCGTCATCGGCAGATACGGCGTCGGGCCCGGCTCCTCGCCGAGCGCGGCCTCGGCTTCGCGCACGGCGCCCATCACGGGGATCCGGCCGGCGTCGTCGAAGTAGATGCCGATGCTCAGATTCACCTTGCGGGTGCGCGGATCCTTCTGGAAATTCTCGTTCAGCGTAAGGATCGGATCGCCCGGATACGCATCGATATG
>NZ_JAAGNW010000451.1 GCF_010645215.1 Burkholderia multivorans
GATGAAGCGTTCGATGGTGAGGTCAGGTCGGTTCAGATAACCGCGCGCGACGCCGGCCCCGCCGACATAGAGTTCGCCGGCAACGCCGAGCGGCACGGGGCGCAGATGCGAATCGAGCAGGTAAGCGGTGGCGTTGTGAATCGGTCGGCCGATATGGGGCACGTCGGCATCGACAGGCAACACGCCGGAGGTTGCGACGACGGTAGCTTCAGTCGGTCCGTAGTTGTTGACCAGGGTGAGGCCGTCGGGCAGTGCCTCGACACCGCCGGGGAATCGTTCACCGCCGATGAGGAGATAGCGGAGGTTAGGCGGCAGCTGCTTGCGATCGATTGCCATGACGGCAAGGGAGGTGACGAGGAAGGAGACGTCGAGTTGCTGCTGCTGCCACCAGTCGAGCATGGCGATCGGATCGCGAGCGGCATGAGTCGGAGGCAGGACGAGGGTGCCACCGGAGAGAAGGCTGGGCCAGAGTTCCCAGGTGGTGGCGTCGAACGCCACGCCGGCCGTCATGGCCGAAGCCGATCCGGGGCGAAGCTCGAACGCATCGATATGCCAGTGACAGAGGTTGACGAGGTTGTGATGTTCGACCATCACGCCCTTGGGCACACCAGTCGACCCCGACGTATAGATCACGTAGGCGAGGTTCCGCTCATTCAACCCATCGACAACCGGATTGGTCGTCGGATAAGCGGAAAGCTTGAGCAGGATGGTGGGTGCCGCGGTCTGCCCGGCATGCAGGACGATGTTTTCGTCGACGAGTGCTTCATTGGGATCGAGGACGACCCGCGAGGCGAGCGGCGCATCGCCGAGGGCGGCGAGGCCGGCCTCATCGGCGAGGACGATACCCGGGCTGGCATCATCGAGACGCGCCCCAAGTTCGATCAAATGATGCGCAAGCCGATTGGCACGCGCATTCAACTCGCCATAACTGAGCGCGACATCTCCAAACCGTACGGCGACCGCCGATGGCGTCCGTTCAGCCTGCTGTTCAACCAACCGCTGCACGGTGGCGCCAGTCGGATAATCGCGATGCGTGCGATTCCAGACGTCACACAACAACGCGCATTCTTCCGGCGGCAGAACCTCGATCCGCCGAACCGCGCTCTCGGGTTTCGTTCCCAGCGCCTCTGCAATGCTCTCCAGCGCCCGCGCCATATACCCGCAGATGCGCTCGGCATCGAGCGCTTCAACTACCTGCAGAGTGAGCCCGAGCGCATTTCCGTAATCTTCCACGGACATCACCAGCGGGTAATTGGTGCGTTCCTGCCCGCTGAGCACCTCGACACCGTCGAGCGGAGCGTGCTCGGTTGTCAGGGGAGCGTTATGCCGATAATTGAGCAGCGTACTGAAAAGCGGCGATCCGGCGGGAACGCCGCTGCACCGTTGTGCGAGGG
>NZ_JAAGNW010000452.1 GCF_010645215.1 Burkholderia multivorans
GCGCAGTTGTGGACGGGCGGCTACGCGCGTCGCACGTTCATGATCTGGACGCTGTGGTTCTTCGCGCTGCTCGGCTACTACGGCCTGACGACATGGCTCGGCGCGCTGCTGCAAGGTGCGGGCTATGCAGTGACGAAGTCGGTCTTCTATACCGTGCTCATTTCGCTCGCGGGAATCCCGGGATTCATGACATTCGCGTGGCTGATCGAAGCGTGGGGACGCAAGCCGTCCTGTGTAGTGACGCTGATCGGCAGCGCCGCATTCGCCTATCTGTATGGGCAGGTGGCGAGTTCGCACGCACCGGTCGCAGAACTGATCGCGACGGGCGCGTGCATGCAGTTCTTTTTTTTCGGCATGTGGTCCGTGCTGTATGCCTACACGCCGGAGCTGTATCCGACGCGTGCACGCGCGACCGGATCTGGTTTCGCCTCCGCTGTCGGGCGCCTCGGCTCGCTGCTCGGGCCTTCGATAGCGGGAATCGTGCTGCCTGCACTAGGGCAGGGCGGGGTGTTCACATTGGGAGCGGCGTCGTTTCTGGTGGCGGCGCTGGCGGTACTGGCGCTTGGTGTGGAGACCCGTGGAAGGGCGCTGGAAGAGGTATCGGCCTGACTTGACGCGAGGCAACGGCACAGGGGCGATGCGGTATCGAAAAATGCAGCTGCTATACAATAGGTATATCTGGTGAGCACTACCCAATGCTCTGAACTTCTTGTCAGGTCCACCTATGGCTGAACGCATCGTTGCTCGAAAAGTCGCTGCGCAACCCGGCGCCACGCGCGCAAAATCTTCCACCCCAGCGCGTGCACAACGCGCTGGCGCAAGAAAACCGGCCCAGCGAGAGAGTCTTACCGAGCAGGCCTATGCCCAGATTGAAGAGGCGATCGTCACCCTGGAGCTCGCGCCCGGCACCACAGTCTCGGAGTTGTCGCTTTCCGAGATGACCGGGATTGGACGTACGCCGATTCGGGAGGCTATTCAGCGGCTCGCGCGCGAGCATCTCATTGTCATCATGCCTCAGCGAGGGTTATTGGTCCCGGAGATCGACGTAAACAAGCAGCTAAAGCTGCTCAAAACGCGGCGCGAGGTGGAGCGTCTCATCTGCCGCAGCGCTGCGCGCAGCGCCACGCCGCAAGATCGCGAGGTCTTCGCGCAACTTGCGGTGGAGTTCGCGGAAGCATCCAAGGCGAACGACGACGTGAGCTTCGTGCGCCTCGATCGCGAATTCAACGAACTTTGTCTTGTCGCCGCCCGCAACGAATTCGCGGAAGCGTCCATGCGGCTCATGCACGGCCTCGCGCGTCGTTTCTGGTACTTCCACTATAAACAAGCTGCTGATCTTCCTGAAATGGCGCGTTTGCATGGCGCGGTTGCGCATGCGATTGCGACTG
>NZ_JAAGNW010000453.1 GCF_010645215.1 Burkholderia multivorans
TTTCGTTGGCCGTGCGCAACTCGCGATTCTCGCGCTCGAGCTCCTTGAGCCGCGCGAGTTCGGTAGTCGTCGCGCCAGGCCGCTCGCCGCGGTCGCTCTCGGCCTGATTGACCCACTTGCGCAGCGTGAACATGGACACGTAGCCTCAATGAATCAGCTTCGCCATGCAATGGCGTCCTTCAAAGAGCGCTTACGCAACAACGGCCGACTAAGCCCGTTGTTGCGCTTTGCTTTCGATTCCACCATGTCACGAGGTGATCCGAAGCTTTGATCAAGAAGCCGCGACTTCCCAGATCTCGAGGATCCCTTTAGAACTGCGGCGGAAGTGCAAACCCAAACAGCAGATTTCTTCGAGCCACTCCGCCACGTGCCGCACAAACGTATCCAGAAAATTCTGATCAGCCTTCGTACGATCCCGTTTATTGTGAATATGTACAACTTAAAACAAAGGGTGCCGATGACGCTGTATAACTGGGCGGACCTGACTGTATCGAAATTAATATTCCAGATTTGGAAAGCTGAGATTCTTCTATCTGAAAGCTAGGTGCGTTGGCAGCATCTAATGCAACATTGCATCCAGGCGTTCCAGGGAATGGCTGTTTGAAGGTGACCGTGTAAACCCCATTAGTTTGGTTGAATGACGCATTACCGCTCAGAGCGGAAGGTGCAGACAAAGAACCATCTGAATTAAATGATGCTGTATAGATTGTCAGGGAGGGCTGTCCACTTTGAGTCGTGGCCAAAAGAGGCGCCACACAAGGCTGTGATGCTTGCCAATGGACCGTTTGAACGCCCAGCGTTGTATCCACACATGCATAAACCGGGGGATTAGCTGGCCCTTCTTGGGCGACGGCCAGCGGAATGGCAGGGCCCACAGCAAGACAGAGGGACAGGCACGCAATAAAGCCGCACAAATTAGATTGCATAAATTCCTCCACAATTTTATCCAAGCCCACGAAACATTACATTTCCCCCGAACATTACTTTCGATGTGGCAACACTTGAGCGATTCTCGGCATACGTAAAATATTTTTCTTCATGTTTTTATGTTGGTACAACATTGAACTCGGATGTTGTACTTTTGTTGCTGGTTGTATCAAAGTATTTTTTATCGAAGTGTGCAAGGTGATTATCTTTGGATTTTTTTGGGGTGATGGGGCGCATTCCAGGTCAATTCATTTTGTCTGATATTTCGTTGGCTTTGTTATGATGAAAACATTGACCCTAGCCCACAAAACTGTCCCATTTGGAAGTGGAAAATTCCGGCATGACGTTGTCATGTAGACCAGGAGGTCATGCCGTGAAGAAGAGCAAGTTCACCGAAGAGCAGATCACATACGCGTTGAAGCAGGCCGAGCTGGGCACGCCTG
>NZ_JAAGNW010000454.1 GCF_010645215.1 Burkholderia multivorans
CTAGCAGGCTGTTGAAAAGCGCCTCGCTTTGGCGATCGGGGCACGGTTTAAAAGGGTTTCGTATGCGATTGGCCGCTGAGTTGCAGACGGATCGTGCCGGATGCGCCGCTGGAGAGCGGACCGGCCGGCGCGTTGCCACGCAACTGCTGCGCTCGGGCGGCTCATCGCGTGGCTCCTTGCGGCACCGCTGCCAGTATTCGGGCCATTCGAGTCAGGTTGCTCGCCAGCATCGTCAGCTTGAAGTGCTGGTCGACCCGCTTGATGCCGCGATACGCGGTCTGCCGAATCCTGCCGACGGTCTTGCCCCAGCCGAAGTGCTCTTCGCTGCGCTTGCGAATCACTTGGCTGATGCCATAACCGGCGTGCCGCGACGTCCGTCCGTCGATCGCGCTGCCGCCTTGATGCGTGTCGTTGCGCGCGACGTGCGGCGTCACTTTGCGCGTTCGGCAATCCCGCACAAAGTCGCGCATGTCGTAACCCTTGTCGGCACCGAGCGTCTTGGCGTGACGACCCGGTACGCAATCGAGCAGGCGCAATGCACTCGCGCGTTCGCCGAAACCGTCCGCGTGACTGACCACTGCGCCCACCACCAAGCCCGAGCGGTTCTCCATCAGGATGTGCCCCTGATAACAAAGGATGGCTCCGCTTTGCCGCCCCTTTCGGAACAGGCGCGCATCCGGATCAGTGCTCGATTCATGCGTGTCGTTGCTGCGCCGCTTGCCCTTCCAGTCGGTGTCGACATTGCGGCCACCGCCGGCCGGTGGATCGTCCGAACCGTCCTTGGGCCGGAAGCTCTTGTGGCTGGCCCACGCCTGGATCAGCGTGCCATCAACCGAGAAGTGTTCTCTGGAGAGCAGCCCTTGCTTGTCGGCCAAGCTCATGACTTCGGTAAAGAACGCTTCGACCACTTCGTGCTCGAGCAGACGATCCCGGTTCTTGGAGAACACCGAGTGGTCCCAGACGGCGTCTTCGATCGCCAGTCCGACGAACCAGCGGAACAGCAGGTTGTAGCGCATCTGCTCCATCAGCATGCGCTCGCTGCGCACCGAGTACAGCACCTGCAGCAGCAACGCACGCAGCAGCTTCTCGGGGGGAATCGACGCACGGCCGCTGTCCGCATAAATCGTGCCGAACAATCCGTTAAGTCGCTTCAGCGCTTGATTGACCAGCAACCGAAGCGGTCGCAACGGATGATCGGCCGGCACGAAGTCTTCCAGCTTCACCGTCGTGAACAGCGGTTCTTGCATCTCGTCCATTCCGCGCATCGCTCTCGCCTGCTCAAGATCATGAACACGATATCTCTAACGCACCGCCCTCAGGGCCCGTTTACACCGTATCCAAATTCAACAGCCTGCTAGG
>NZ_JAAGNW010000455.1 GCF_010645215.1 Burkholderia multivorans
CCTCTGTTGTCGATGGTCTTCCAGAATTCAGGCAGTTGGGCATGCCACCAACTTGACGACATGGAACCAAGATCCGACGGATCTTCGGCCCCCGCCGCCTTTTGTTGTGCAAGATAGTGTGTATTGAAGCTGTCTGGGCCACGATCGTCATTCCTGGCCCAAAAGAAATTCCACAGCTTGATGATGTCGTAGTCCGTGCTGTTGCGATTGATTCGTGAGGTTTGCTCGACGACAAAAGGACGAATCAGCTTGTCAACGCGATCAGAACGTGACACCAGCAACGCTCCGATGCTATCCGGGAGTGCAGGGATGATACGGCCGGCGCGCGGTGGCCCGCCGCTGCCAGGGGCACTAAGGAGCGAGCGTAACATTGAGCCATCCGAACAGAATACAACGGCTTCTGGCACATCAGGATGCGACTCGAAGAATGAAAACAGCCTCTCGATCATTACCACGCCATCGTCCGTATTGGCGTCGTCTTGCCATAACAACAGCGTGACGCCAAGGCTCGCTTTTTGGCGAAGATCACTAATATCCTCGGCGGATCGGGCGTCATTTCGTTTATCCTTAGGCGGCCCCCAAATAATGACAGGCACCGGCCAATATTCAACAGCGCGACGGGCAGCGAACTTGAAGCCAGTGCCAGAGACAAGACCGAAATTACTTAGCCTCTGCCCTCTGCTATCCGGATAATTTTCCGGATTTTTCGACATGTATGTCTCGTGGTTACCTTTTTTGGCTTCGATCTCGCTCCAGATTTCGTGGTTGGTCTCCCACCCGGTAACGATACCCACGCCTCGCACCTCCAAAACGTATTTGCTCCCTGTTTGAGAGAGCATCGCAGGCGAGCCGTTGAATCCATGTGTCCGGTTAGGGTCGATCTCTACTGCATTGCGTGAATTCGATCCCGACGAAGCCCCGGTGAACGCGGAAAATCGATGTGTCAACGTGGCACTCAGCCCATATATCAGGGCGATGAACGCGAGTGCCACGAACGCTCCGCTCCAAATGTAGCGTCTCATATGCAGCTCTATCTGAATGGATTCGCGCCGCTCGTCTTCTGGTCCCACGCGGCCTTGATCTCTGCATCCGGTGGGCTGACCATGATGATGCTCGTCGTCCCGTTCGGGCGACGGTTCACGGTCGCGCTGGCGCCGCCGTTCTGGTAGCTGGCGATCAGCCCCAGGCCAATTTGTACAAGCGGAGACGTCACGCCGGTGTTGCCGATGCGCGCGCCGATGTCATAGCCCTCTTCGACATCGTTCAGGTTCGGCGCCGAATCGCCGATCTGCGCCAGAGCCCGGTTCAATGGAATCATCGAGAGCCGATCG
>NZ_JAAGNW010000456.1 GCF_010645215.1 Burkholderia multivorans
GGCAAAGCTCGATGAATTCGAGATCTACGGCAAGATGTGGATTCCGCTCGTCGAGCAATTCGGCGGACAGCATCACGGCTATTTCATGCCCTCGGAAGGCGCGAACAATGTGGCGCTCGCGCTGTTCTCCTTCCCCAGCCTGGCCGCCTACGAGATCTACCGGGAACAATCGAAGCACGACCCGGCTTGCATCGCGGCCTTCGACTACGCCGCCAGGACCCGTTGTTTCGACAGCTACGAACGCAGCTTCTTCAGGCCCGTGTTCCGCTAGCCTGCGCGCCGCGCAGGCCAGACGATACAATTATTCACAAATCAGCCACACGGTGCGGGAAGCCCCGCGCCTATACTCGAATCGCATCGTCTCCTCGTGCCGATGGGTCTGGTGCAAAGAAAGCCCCCTGCTGCTCTCGCGCGGTTCGGGGCTTTCGCATTGGTGGGCCTCATGGCGAAGTTCAGGTCCCGTCGGACACGATGCGAACGCCGTGCGCCGGTCGGCGCCGGGCACGGTTCGCTCGACAATCGATTTCCCGCTACGAGCCGACGGCCGGATCCATGCCCGGTTGCCGAGCCAGGGAAGTCATACAGAAGACCGGCGAGCTTCCGCCGCTTCAAGATCACGCCGATAAAGCGCGTCCTGATGCATGGCCTTATGGATTTCCGCGCGGTTTTCGTAATGGTCGGCTTGCCCGGCATCAATGGAAATCACACGATCCATGTCGTGGAGCGCCAAATCAAACCTGCCGCGGTTGAAATGAATGACCGCCCGGTTGACTCTCGCCTCGACGGCAGCCTCATTCAAGGAAATCGCCTTATCGTAGTCATGAAGCGCATCTTCCTCGCGCCCTGCCATATCCAGGATTTCCGCATGCAGCATATAGGCGTCGAACTGGTCGGGATCCAGTTCCAGGCTGATTTGCAGGTTATTCAGGGCCTCGTCGGCCTCTTCCAAACGAGCATGACAAACCGCTTTATTGAAATACACCTCGGGATAAGGCGCACTGCACTCAAGCGCCCGATCGTATAGATCGAGCGCCTCCCGGAAATGCTCTTTTCGCTGCTGGAGATTGCCGGCCTCATTGTAGTACTCGGAGTAATGAGGGTCCATGGCAATGGCTTTATTATAATATTCGATTGCGATATCGAGTTGCTCCAGCATGACATACACCTGAGCCGCGTTATACAACAAAACCGAGCGATGCAGCGCATGCTTGTCCTCACCCAATTCGCGGGTCAGGAGCGTGTAACCCGACTGGCAAAGCTCCAGCGCCTCTGGAGCCCGCCCCTGCCGAACCCGGAGAAAGGCCAGGCCGTTGTC
>NZ_JAAGNW010000457.1 GCF_010645215.1 Burkholderia multivorans
GTTCGTCGATGCGCCGGCACACTCGCCGGACGAGCAGAGGTTGCAGATACAGCACGTATTTGTTTCATTGGCTGCTTGTTCTGGAACAGCGCACGCGTTGTCGTGGAAATCTGAAATTCAGGCGAACAGCACTCCTGCCTTATCAATAATCTTCGAACCATTAAATTCAACCATAAATCAAATCGCATTCAATCGCGCGCGGCCCTCTCGATCACACGAACATCTGCCGACATGCATCAAATAGATTGCGATTGGTGATTGATGACGCCTGCCGCTTGAAATAAATTACTTGAGAGGGTTTTTGATCGGACGCCCTCGAATCCAGCCCGACCGAGAAAACCCCGATTCGCATCTTTGAAACAAACCCATAAACCGACCAATTTTCTTTAACTTGGGGGAATTCAATGAGCATTTCAAATACGGTTTCGATCGGCAAGCTTGCGAAGCAGGCTTGCTCCACGCTGCGCGCGAGGAAACTTGCGCTCCTGTTCGCCGCCCCGGCGCTCATGCTCTCCTCTCACGCGGCGCTTGCCGGCGTGATTGGTACGATCGATTCGGCCAACAGCAACGGTGTCGTATACGGCTGGGCCTGCGCGCAAGGAAACTATCAACCGGTTACCGTGCAGATCTACGTCGGCAATAGCCCGGAAAACGGCGGCATGCTGGCCGGCGTGGGCATTGCCAATCAAGCGAACGAGCCCGCAGTTAACACCGCCTGTAATGCCGGCGGCTCTCATCGGTTCGGTATTCAGTTGGGCGCAAGCTATCCGCCGGGCACCCGCATCTTCATTTATGGCGTTTCACCGGGCGGAGCCTCGTTGGTGAACTCCGGATCGGTTTATATCCCTTGATTCGTCGATCCGATCCATCCGTCACGATGACCGGATGAGAGGGCGAGTTGCATCGTTTCAACGATGCGCCTCGATTGCGCCTGATGCGAACCCCGGCCGGTTTCGGCAACCACGCGGCCGGGCTCGACGCCGGCACGGGTAGCGCCCGGCGCTCGACACGGCATCCGCCGCCGGGCATAGAATGCTCGCTTCGCCTCGCACCCCTCCCGCATGCCCATGACCGCCACGCCCGACAACACGGAAATCGCCGCCCTGCACCTCATTGCCCTCCAGCGCACGGGCATTCCCGGCGCGCGGCTGCCGGACGCCGCGCGCCCGGACGACATCGACGCGGCGCTGGCGATCCAGCGCCGCGTCGTCGAATTGACGAACGATGCCGTCGGCGGCTGGAAATGCGCGCTGCCGCCGCCGGGGCGCGTCGTCGTCGCGCCCATCCTCGCATCGCGG
>NZ_JAAGNW010000458.1 GCF_010645215.1 Burkholderia multivorans
CGCGGGCGCCAGACGGGCGAGGGACGCCACGAGCGTGGACTCTCGGCCGAGGATCGCTGGGAAGTCGCGAGAGCTCAAATCGCTGTCGCGGAACAGTGCGCTGATTTCCATGTCGGTTACGGTTGATAGATTGCCGTGACGCCCATTTCGGCGAGCAGCGGGGTCATCTTTCGGTACGTGAGCGGCGTCTGAAAGTACCACGACAACTGCGCCGGCGGATCGCCGCGAACGACGACGGCCTGGGCGAAGGCCTGCGCTTCCATCGCGTCGAAGCCCGTGAAAAAATCCTCGGCGCGCGGGATCGAGCCGTCGAGGAATTGATCGTAGTTGCCTTTCGCCTCCTGCAGCAAGCACTGATCCGCCTGGAAGCCGTCGAAGTCCGTGCCGAGCCACGTCCACTCCTCACTCCAGCGGCAGGCCTCGGTGTCGAACGGAAAACCGGTTACGCGGGCCTGGTAGCGATACGCGTTCCAGTTCACACCGTGGTTTCGCCGATAACGCGCACCGGCCTCGGGCGGACACTTCTTGCAGCTCTCGCCAGTCCGCGGCAGTGCGCGCGTCAGCGGCGCCGCGTCGCTCTTGTCCTGCGCAGCATCACCCGTCAGACTGGCCGTCCCGGCCACCGCGGCTCCACCCAATAATGCGGCGCCAGCCCGTGCCACGAACGGCCCAAGCTCGACCACCGCCGCTTCGATTGCCGGTACGACCAGACCCGCCATTGCTCTGTCCTCCAAGATAGTCCGGGTGTGCCGCGCGCCAGCGCAGCAGCGAGAGATAGTCGGCAAATCGCTCGTCGGCGCTTCGACCTGGTCGCGTCAGCCACGCGCGGGCCGCCGGACGCGCGTAGAAGCCGGGGCTGATTGCCTCGAGACGCAAGAACGCGACCACGTGGTCGTCCACGTCAATGCCGAGCGCGCGCGCCGCGCGGTAGGCGCGCCAGAGCCGCTCACCTAGGATGGGATCGTCGCGTAGCTCTGGCTGCTCGCCGAGCAGATCGTTGCAGACCCCGTCGACGTAACGGCGGTCGTCCAGATCGGCCAGGCGGGCGAGTTGATCCGGGGTAAGCTCAAGCATGCCCGTGCACTTGCATGAGGTGACCGTCGACCTCGACGAACCAGTCGAATGTCGCGACGAAAAATTGCACGCGCTGCGCCAGGGTGCGGATTTCGGTGATGGTGATCAGCCGTTCCGGCGAACGTGATCAGTCTGGAAGGTGGTGTTGCGCGGTCAATGGATTATAGCGAAGGTGATCACGATCAGGATGCGGAGGACTGCTTGGCGTT
>NZ_JAAGNW010000459.1 GCF_010645215.1 Burkholderia multivorans
AAGGTAGCGATGCGCGTTTCAGCGTTCCTGCTGTTGTGCGTCGGCGTGCAGATCATGCTGACCGGCTTCTCGGAATTCCTGCGGCCGATCGCCGATCAGATCCACTGATGTCACGACGCGACGTTCAGCGCGCCGCTTGCAGCATCGGATAGGTGAACAGCGTGAAGTGGATGAGGTTCAGGCCGAGGTGGGCGAGCACGGCGGCGCGCAGGCCGCCGTGGCGGTACGCGAGCCCGTAGCCGATACCCGCGACGGTGCCGAGCACGGCCCACGGCCAGCCGCCTGCCAGATGCGCCGCGCCGAACGCGACGGCGGCCAGCGCCAATGCGATCGTGCTGCCGCCGCGCAGCGGCGCGAGCAGGCGTTCGAGGCCGCCTTGCAGATAGCCTCGGAACAGCGCCTCCTCGGCGAAGGTGACGAGCAGCGCATTGTTGAGCAGCCACAGCCAGCCGAGCGCCGGCCATTTCGGCGCCCAGCCGACCATCCCGAGCGCCAGTGCGAACGTGAGACACGCCGCCGACGTGGCGAGCGCCGCGCCCAGGCCGACGCGCACGCTGCGTGCGCAGGACACGGCCGGCCGCAGCCAGGGCAGCACCCACATCAGCCAGAAGCCGACGAGCGGCTTGTCGAAATTCAGGTACATCGTGAACGGCACGGCGTCGGGCGTGAAGCGCACCGGGCCGATCACGCGCGGATTGTGGAAGCCCGGCAGCCAGTGCAGGGTCAGCGCGACCGCGAGCACGATGAACAGCAGGTGTCCTGACCAGCGCGCGGCGACGGGCCGCGGCGGCGCAACGAGATAAGCGGCCGCGGCCAGCAGCGCGAGCGGCGCAGCGGCCACCGGGGCAAGCTGCCCGGTCATGAAGCCGCCTGCGTAGCCGAGGGCGCACAGGCCGAGGCTGGGCAGGCGCAGCCGTGGAAACCAGACCGCCAGCGCCGCGAGGAAGATGGCGATCCAGGGAAGCGCAAGCCAGAGAGTCGAACCGGACATAGAAGTACTAATGTTCAGATGAAAGGCCGCACATCATAACGCGTCCGTTCCACGAGACGAAAGAAACGTAAGGAAGGCGGCATGGCGCAGGGACTACAACGCCGGCGCGCGGGCGGCCCGTTCGTCATGCAGATGAGCGAGCAGGCCGTCCCACAGTGTCAGGCGATCCTCGATCGCCGAGAGCCCCGCCTCGAGCGCCGCTTCGAGCCGGACGGGATCGTCGCCCGCGGCCTGCAGGATCAGGGTGCGCGCGGCGGGCCCGTGCTCGCCCGAATCCAC
>NZ_JAAGNW010000046.1:0-16418 GCF_010645215.1 Burkholderia multivorans
GATCAGCTTCTCGATGTCCGCGAGCTGCTTGCGCTCGTTGGGACTGCACAGCGACAGCGCGTCGCCCGACGCGCCCGCGCGGCCGGTACGGCCGATCCGGTGCACGTAGTCTTCCGCGTTGAACGGCAGGTCGAAGTTGATCACGGCCGGCAGCTCGGCGCTGTCGAGGCCGCGCGCGGCGACGTCGGTCGCGACGAGCGCCTCGATCTCGCCGCGCTTGAACGCGTCGAGCGCCTGCATCCGCTCGCTCTGCGTACGGTCGCCGTGGATCGCGGTGGCCACCACGCCGTCGCGCTCGAGCAGGCGCGACAGGCGGCTCGCGCCGATCTTGCTGTTGCAGAACACGATCACCTGCTTGAGCGCGCGCTCGCGGATCAGCTTGACCACGGCCGCCTGCTTGTCGCCCTCGGCGACGTCGTAGACGATCTGCGTGACATTGGTCGCCGTCGCATTGCTGCGTGCGACTTCGATCGTCAGCGGATCGCGCAGGTAGGTCGACGCGAGCTTCTTGATCTCGGGCGAGAAGGTCGCCGAGAACAGCAGCGTCTGGCGCTCCTTCGGCAGCAGGTTCAGGATCCGCTGCAGGTCGGGCAGGAAGCCCATGTCGAGCATCCGGTCGGCTTCGTCGAGCACGAGCATCTGGACCTGGCCGAGATTCGCGGTTTTCTGCTGCACGTGGTCGAGCAGCCGCCCCGGGGTGGCGATCAGGATCTCGACGCCGCGCCGCAACTCGGCCATCTGCGGGTTCATGTCGACGCCGCCGAACACCACCGCGCTGCGCAGCGGCGTGTGCTTGCCGTAGGCGTGCACGTTCGCGGCGACCTGGTCGGCCAGCTCGCGGGTCGGCGTGAGGATCAGCGCCCGCACCGGGTGGCGCGCGGGCGAGGCGCTGGTGTTGGCCTGCGGCAACAGCCGCTGGAGGATCGGCAGCGAGAAGCTCGCGGTCTTGCCGGTGCCGGTTTGCGCGGCGCCCATCACGTCGCGGCCGGACAGCACGACCGGAATCGCCTTGGCCTGGATCGGCGTCGGCGTCGTATAGCCCTGCTCCACGATGGCTTTCAGGATATCGGCGGCAAGACCGAACTGGTCGAAAGTCGCGTCGACAGGCTTGGCAACAGAATCGGACATGGTGGCGTTTCGCTCAAAAGGCGCGGCGGGACATCAAGCGCGCGGCAGCACCGGACGTCGGGCTGCCTGCGGCACAAACATCGGAATAAAGGCGGAGCCGCGGCGCGCCGCGCGGCGCCGCCGGGCGCCACGACCCCGTGGGCCGTGCGCGAGGCCCGGTCCGGCGGACGTGCCGGCAGAAAGGGCAGCATTGTAGCATTGCCTCGTACCGGGCCGATGACAGCCCGGTGAAGCACGCGCCGGGCGGCGTGTCAGCCGCGCTTGCGCTTCTTCTGGATCTCGCTGCAATCGGCGAGCAGCGGGCGCGCCTGGTCGCCCGCGATGTCATCGTACAGGTTCGCATCGCGCCCCTGGGTCCACCAGGTGTAGCGGCCCGCCTGGTACTTCGCACCGGACGCCGACACCGTGTCGACGAACAGCAGCCGCTGCCCGTTCACCGGCACGAGCGCGAAGCCCTGGCCGTTGCCCGCATGCCAGTACGACACGCGCACCGGCTGCTTCTGGTCCGCGCACTGGTACGCGACGGTCTGGCGCGCATCCGCGTCGATTTCCTCGACGGTCAGCTGCGCAGCGCGCGCGGCGCCGGCCGCGCAAAGGCCGGCAGTCAGCGCCAGCGCGAGGGAAGCTTGCAGGTTCATGCGGGTCCTCATCACATCATCACAAACGATCGGCGGACATCCGCCTGGATTCAGGGATCGATCACGGTCGCACAAGCATCGGTCGGCGCTGCCGCCACGTGCCCGACGAGCGGCACGATCTTGAGCCCGGCCGAGGCGACCCGGCACGGTGCGGCGGCCAACCCGCACCCCGTCGCCGCACTGCTCAGCGCGACGATCAACAGCCATTTCATGAGCCTTGCCATTCACCACTCCTCTTGCCGCCGCATCGCGACTCGAACGCGATGCCCGCGGCGTCGAGGCCGCCGTAGATGACCGCCGACGCGGCAGGCGTCGACAAGGCCGGATCGACCGGCAGCCCGAGGATCGCGCGCGCATGCAGTTCGAATTCCGACTGCCGCTGCGACGCGAGCGTGACGAGCCCGGTGTCGTGCGGGCGCGGGCTGACTTCCGAGAACCACACCTCGTCGCCGCGCACGAACAGCTCGACGCCGAACAGCCCGCGGCCGCCGAGCGCCGTGGTGACCTGATGCGCGATCTCGCGCGCGCGTTCGAGCGCCACCGCGCTCATCGGCTGCGGCTGCCACGATTCGACGTAGTCGCCGGCCACCTGCAGGTGGCCGACCGGTTCGCAGAAATAGGTGCGCGTTTCGCCGCTGGCCGGATCGAGCGCACGCACGGTGAGCTGGGTGATCTCGTAGTCGAAGCGCACGAAGCCCTCGACGATCACCTTGCCGTGGTTCACGCGGCCGCCCGCGAGCGCATACTGCCACGCGGCCTCGACGTCGGCGTCGCCCTTCACGACCGACTGGCCCTTGCCCGACGACGACATCACCGGCTTCACGACGCAGGGATAGCCGATCCGCGCGACCGCGGCGCGGAATTCGTCGAACGATTGCGCGAACGCATACGGCGAGGTGGCGAGCCCGAGCGTCTCGGCGGCCAGCCGGCGGATGCCTTCGCGGTTCATCGTGAGCTGGGTCGCGCGCGCGGTCGGGATCACTTCCGCGACCCCGTCGGCCTCGAGCGCGGCGAGCGCGTCGGTCGCGATCGCCTCGATCTCCGGGACGATCAGGTGCGGCCGCTCCGCCTCGACGAGCGCGCGCAGCGCCGCCGGGTCCGTCATGTCGATCACGTGCGCGCGATGCGCGACCTGGTGGCCCGGCGCGTTCGGATAACGGTCGACGGCGATCACTTCGACGCCGAGCCGCTGCAAAGCGAGTCGCGATGTTAACACGCGCCCCAATGCGCCGAATCGCGTTTTTGCCGCGCGCGGCGGGCCGCGAACGAATCCGCACGGCAATGGTCCGCTCGCCTCCGACAAGCCGAGTGCGTTACCCTTACGGCTTCGCCAGCCCCATGAAAGAGGAACGAGGCCATGTTCGATTTTCCCGCGGCCGCGCGCGCCTGCCTTCGCGTCGCCCGTCCGCTGCGCGCGCCGCTCGGCGCGCTGACCGTCGCCACGCTTCTCGCCGCCTGCGCCATGCCCACCCACCCCGATTCCGGCGCGGCCGCGCCCGATCCGTTCAACCCGGCTGCGGTCCAGCTGCTCGACGACACGAGCTGGGAGCTGGTCGCCTGGCAGAACGCGGACGGCTCGTCGCGCGAGATTCCGCACGGCGACAACGGCGAACCGATCAAGCTCGCGCTGTCGACCGAGACCGGCGTGCGGCGCGTGTCGGGCTTTTCCGGCTGCAACCGCTACGTGGGCACCTACGACGTGAAGAACGGCGTGCTCGGCTTCAGCCCGCTCGCCGGCACCCGGATGGCCTGTGCCGGCTCGCTCGGCGGCAAGCTCGAGCGCGACTATCTCGACGCGCTCGCCCATCTCGCGAAAACCGGCGTGCAGATGCGCGAGCCGCAGGAACTGCTGCTCGTCACCGACGACGGCGCGACGCTGCGCTTCGCGCGGCGCGGCGCAGCAGCGAGCAAGTGATCGCGTGGCGCGCCGCGCCGCGCGTCGGCCCGCCTGCCGACACGGCGTCGCGGGCCGGTTAAACTCGACGGGTCGCGCTCGGCGCCCCTCGTCTTCTTTGTGTTTCCAAGCATGCATACGGTAGTTCTAGGCTGGTTCGGCTTCTCGGCCGTCTGGTTCATCCCCCTTTTCTGGCGTCTCGTCAAATCCATGCTGCCGGGCGGCGGCGGTCTGGCGGGCCCCGGTTCGATCCGGCTGTGGCTGGGTTTCTTCGCGGTGATGATCGCGAGTTGCACGCTCGGCACCGCGCTGCCGGGCGGCGACGCCGCCAGCAACGCGCTCGGCCAGCTGCTCGCGGCGGGCTTCGAGCGCGTGCTCGGCCACATCGGCACGCCGCTCGCGATGGTCGTGCTGCTGTTCCTCGGCCTGCCCTGGCTGCTCGGCATCGGCTGGCGACAGTTGAACACGTGGCTCGATGCGTCGTTCGGCGTCAGCCTGCCGCAAGGCGGCGGCGACGACGAACCGCGCGGCGTCGCCGACCTGCCGCGCGCCTCGCTGCAGCGCGACGACGACCGGCGCGTGCGCCGCGCGGGCGACGTGCAGCCGACGAGCGCGCATACCGTGAATTCAATGGCGCCGAAGCAGAATGGCCGCTATACGCGGCCGACCCTGTGGCGTCCCACGCAGGCATCGCGCGACGAACGGCGCGGCCGCCAGGGCGTCGGCGCGCCTGCCGTGCAGGCGAAACGCAACGAGCCGGTCGCGCCGGCCGGCTGGTTGAAGTCGGGCACGTCGACGCGGGCAGCGACGCCGGTCGATCCGGCGCGCGCGGCGCGTATGTCGGCGACGGGCTTGCCAGCGGCGGGCTTGCCGGCGGCGGGCATACCTGCTGCGGGCGCGGTGACGCCGCGCGGCGCGGTCGTCACGCCGGCAGGCGTGCCGGCACGGCCGGCCGTCAAGCCCGCGACCACGCTCGCGCCGGCCATGGGCGAACGCGCGCGCGCTGCGACGGAAGCCGCGCCGGTTCGGCGCACGCCGCCTGCGGCGCACGCCGACGCCGGCGCCGCGACGACGCAGCAGCGCCCGCTGCAACCGGCCGCGCTGCGTTCGGTTGCAGCCGCGCAGCCGCCGATCCGCAAGGCCGCCACCGCGCAGCCGGTGCTCCCGACGCGCACGACCCCGCCCGCTGCGTCCGATGCGGCGCGCAAGCGCGCCGCCGTCACGCCGGCGCGCGCACCGCTCTATGCGTGGGCGGACAAGCCCGCGCAGAAGATTGCGCCGGCGCCGAGCGTGCACGAAACGCTGCGCTCGATCGAGGCGAGCACCGCGCAATGGGCCGCGCTCGCGGGCGCGGCCGGCGCGGCGTCGAGCACAGCGGCAGCCTCCTCCGGCCTCTCGGCCGCGACGGCCGTCGCTCCGGCTGCGGCAATCGCCGCGGGCCTGCACGCGGCGGGCGCGATGAGCGTCGATTCGTTCGAACATGGCGCGACGGGCGCGGGTGAAGCGCTCGCGTCCCCTGCCGTTGCGCATGTCGATGCGCCGGCGATCGACTACGCAGAAGGCGACACAACGGCGAGCACGGAGGCTGGGGCGGCCAACGTCGCGTCCGGCTGGCGCCATGCGGAGGCAGCAGGCGCCACGGCCGACGTCGAGCCGACGATGGATGGCGACCACGCAGCAACCGTCAGTGCCATTGACGGCACGGCCCCGACCGCTGACGAGGCTTCAACAAGCCTCGATTCCGCCGCATCGGGTTTCGTTCCCGATACGGTCGAGGCCGGCCCCGGCGCAACCGATCTGCCCGAGGCATCCGAGGTCATCGACCTCTCGTTCGTATTCGATCAACCGTCGTTCGGGATTCCGCCCCTGATCGACCCCGACGTGGCAACCGCCGCGGTTCAGGCCGCACCGCTCGCGCCGCCAGCGAGCAGCCTGTCGGGCATGTCCGGGAACCTGGAAAGCGGGACGCCGCTCGACGCAGACGATCACGCTCCGGCAACGCGCGTGACGGCAAGTGACGACGCAGGGCAGGCCGGGACGACCGGCCAGACCGATGTCCGCGCGCCGCGCCTCGCAGCGACGACGGACGCAGCGCCCGCCGGTGCCGCGAAGACGGACGCGGAAGCCGCCGATGCGGCGCACACCGTCCGATCGCTCCAGTCGCCCCTCACCTCGCCGACGTCTCACGCGAGCGATTCGACGACGCGCGCGGGCCGGATCGAACCCGTCTCGGCCCCGATTCCGCTCGCGCCCTGGGACGACGCGCCCAGCGGGAATGCGCCCCTCACGTCCCACCAGACGATCCACGCCTCGAACCCGGACCGGATCGAAATACGACCGGTGGCATCGTCATCCGTGACGGGGCAGGCTACTGCGCCGACAGGGCGCGTGGACGACGCCGACGCTCCCCGACCGGTCGCGCCGTCGCCGAACGTGCCTCAGTACATCGCCAGCAGCGCGCCTGAAGCGAAGCCGGTGAGCGCTTCCGCAACCGCCGACGCGTCCGGGCCCGCGCCGGCCGCGTTCGGTGTCGCCGCTGCCCTGCCGGCAGCGCAACCCGGCGCTTCGCTCACATCGGCTGCAGGCGCCGTGGCCGCGCAGCCTGCGCCCAACGCCTCCGGCGCGCCGATGGTTGCAAGCGACAGCGTGCAGCAACCCGACCCGACGGCTCAAGCGGCGTCGAGTACGCCTTCGGTCAACGGCTCATCGTCTTTCGCCGCGGCCTCCGCTACCGCAGCAAGCGGCGCTCGCCCGACTTCGTCGGACCCGCTCCGTGTCGACGCAGCACTGCCTGTTGCATCGGCGTCGTCTGCTGCGCCCGCGGCCACGCAGGCGACCTCTCACATCGCGCCGCCTGTTGCATCGCCTGTCGCAGGCGCACCAGCTACCGGGATACCGGTTGCCTCAGTGTTCGCGGGAATCGGCGCAGGGCCGACCGCCGCGACCGGCGTCACGGCGGCCTCAGGGTCGTCGTCCAACCCCGCAGTACACGGCATCACGGGCATGCACGCGCCAGCAACATCGCCGACCGGCGTGCCAATCCCGTCGACATCGGGCGTCTCGACGTCTGCGCCCGCCGCGTCCCCGACCGCGCCCAGCGCCCCGGCACCGAGCCTCGCCACGTCGCCTGCCGCGACCAGCGGCAGCGCCTCGGTATCCGCCTATCAGCCGACACCTGCATCCGCCACGACGCCCGCGAGCGGCTCCGGCCTGCCGTCCCACGCCGCACCGAACGCACCGGCAACCGGCATGTCAAGCGTGACGAGCCCGCTGTCGGGCGCACCCGGCACCCCGGCGCCGACCGCAACCGCGCCTTCCGGCGACCTCCCGCAGCCGGCGCCTACGCCGCCGGCCACGACGGCAGGCACATCGTATGCAGCAGCGCCGCTCTCGAACGTCTCCGGCATGGCCGCACCCGCCCCGTATCAGGCCAGCGCACCGACACCGACCGCGTCCGGAACCTCGGGCCTGCCGGCGCAAACCACCCCGAACGCCCACCCGACGATCTCGGGCACGCTGCCCGCAGCGGCCCCGTTCGCGGGCGTGCTCGGCGCAATCGCACCCGTAACCGCGACCGCCGACGCCCAAAGCACGCCAACCCAGGCGACCCCGAACGCCCAACCGATCCCGCCGGCCACGGCCGCCCCGCTCCCGGACGCCGCCGCACCGATCGTCGCCACGCCCCTCGTCGCCGACGCCCCGCCCGCGCGCCCGCCGGGCCCGAACGCGTTCGAATTCCGCGCGCCCGCCGCATCGCTGGTCGAACTGCCGACGACCGACCTGCTCGAACCCGCCTCCGACGACGTCGAGACGATTTCCGAGGAAGCCCTCGCGCAGACCGGCCTGGTGATCGAGCAGCGGCTGCAGGAATTCAAGGTGCCGGTCACGGTGGTCGGCGCGTCGGCCGGCCCCGTGATCACCCGCTTCGAGATCGAGCCCGCGCTCGGCGTGCGCGGCAGCCAGATCGTCGGCCTGATGAAGGACCTGTCGCGCGGTCTCGGCCTCACCTCGATCCGCGTGGTCGAGACCATCCCCGGCAAGACCTGCATGGGCCTCGAACTGCCGAACGCCAAGCGCCAGACGATCCGCCTGTCGGAAATCCTCGCGTCGCGCCAGTACGAGCACTCGGCGTCGCAGCTCACGCTCGCGATGGGCAAGGACATCGTCGGCAACCCGGTCGTCACCGACCTCGCCAAGGCCCCGCACATGCTGGTGGCCGGCACCACCGGCTCGGGCAAGTCGGTCGGGATCAACGCGATGATCGTGTCGCTGCTCTACAAGGCGACGCCCGAGGACGTGCGGCTCATCATGATCGACCCGAAGATGCTCGAACTGTCGGTCTACGAGGGCATTCCGCACCTGCTCGCGCCCGTCGTCACCGACATGAAGCTCGCCGCGAACGCGCTCAACTGGTGTGTCGGCGAGATGGAGAAGCGCTATCGGCTGATGTCGGCCGTCGGCGTGCGCAATCTCGCGGGCTTCAACCAGAAGATCCGCGACGCCGAGGCCAAGGAAAAGAAGATCGGCAACCCGTTCTCGCTGACGCCCGACGCGCCCGAACCGCTGTCGACGCTGCCGCTGATCGTGGTCGTGATCGACGAGCTGGCCGACCTGATGATGGTCGCCGGCAAGAAGATCGAAGAGCTGATCGCCCGCCTCGCGCAGAAGGCGCGCGCGGCCGGCATCCACCTGATCCTCGCCACCCAGCGCCCGTCGGTCGACGTGATCACGGGCCTCATCAAGGCGAACATCCCGACGCGGGTCGCGTTCCAGGTCTCGTCGAAGATCGACTCGCGCACGATTCTCGACCAGATGGGCGCCGAGTCGCTGCTCGGCCAGGGCGACATGCTGTTCCTGCCGCCCGGCACCGGCTACCCGCAGCGCGTGCACGGCGCGTTCGTCGCCGACGAGGAAGTGCACCGGATCGTCGAGTACCTGAAGCAGTTCGGCGAGCCGCAGTACGAGGAAGGCATTCTCGACGGCCCGGCCTCGGAGGGCGCCGCCCAGGACCTGTTCGGCGAAGCCCCCGACGCGGAGGCCGACCCGCTCTACGACGAAGCCGTCGCGTTCGTGGTGCGCACGCGACGCGCCTCGATCTCGTCGGTGCAGCGCCAGCTGCGCATCGGCTACAACCGCGCGGCCCGCCTCGTCGAGCAGATGGAGGCGGCCGGCCTGGTGTCGCCGATGGGCATCAACGGCAGCCGCGAGGTGCTCGCGCCGCCGCTGCCGGACTGAACGCCCGCCCCCGGCCCCAAAGAAAAAGCGACGCCTCGGCGTCGCTTTTTTTATCGTCGGCCCGGTTTTACGACGCCGGCACCAGCTTGAAGTCGACCGGCTTGCCGACCGCGAGGCGGCGCGCATCGGGATCGAGCCGCCCGGTCGCCGGGTCGCGCCGGAACACGAACACGCTGTCGCTGTCCTGGTTGCCGACGATCAGCCACTTGCCGGTCGGATCGATCGCGAACTCGCGCGGGGTCTTGCCGAGGCTCGACTGGCGGCCGACCAGCGTGAGCCGGCCGTTGGCCGCGTTGACCGCGTAGGTCACGATCTCGTTCGCATCGCCGCGATTGCTCGCGTACAGGAAGCGGCCGTCCGGCGACAGGTGCACCGCCGAGCCGCCGACCCGGCCCTTGAAGCCGGGCTCGCTCATCCGCACCGTTTCGAGCCGTTCGAGCCGGCCGTCGTGATACGCGTAGACGTCCACCGTCGCGTCCAGCTCGTTGGTCACGTAGGCGTAGCGGCCGTTCGCGGCGAACACCATGTGGCGCGGGCCGGAGCCCGGCCGCCCGAGCGTGTAGCGGCCGTCGGTCGGGCCGATCAGCCCGCGGCTGCCGTCCGGCGTGTAGCGGTAGCCGAAGATCTTGTCCGCGCCGAGGTCCTGCACGAACAGGTAGCGGCCGTCGGGCGAGAACACCGTCGAATGCACGTGCGCGCCGTCCTGGCGGCCCTTCACCGGCCCCGTGCCCTCGTGGTGCACGTTCAGCACCGCGCTGCCGACCGAACCGTTGCCTTCGAGCGGAAACACCGAGAAGCTGCCGCCCGGATCCGACGCCACCGAATAATTCGCAGTCACGAGATACTTGCCATCCGGCGACAGGCTCAGGTAGCACGGATCGTTGCCTTCCGACGACACCCGGTTCACGAAGGTGAGCGCGCCCGTCTTCGCGTCGAAGTCGAACGCGCTGATGCCGCCGCGCTGGTTCGCCGGGCCGTTGTCGCCGGGCAGCTCGTTGACCGCGTACACGTGGCGGCCGTCGCGGCTCGCGATCAGGAACGACGGGTTCACGGTCTTCGCGGACGACACCGGCGTCACGTCGCCCGTGCGGGTATCGAAGCGATACACGTAGATGCCGTCGCTGCCGCCGTCCGTGTAGGTGCCGACGAGGAGGTTGTAGAGGCCGTCGAGGGGCGCGGCGCCGGCGTCCTGCGCGAACGCGGGCGCGGCGGACAGGGACAGCGCGAGCGCGAAACCTTTCATCCAGTGCGATAAATTGAACGGGAAAACGCGCATGAGCGGCGCGCGGGAACAGTCGGACATGGAACCTCCTTGCATCGAACTGTCTCTAGTGTTGTGATGTGACGACGCGCGGGCCGCTCCGGGGCCGTCCGCGACGCGCCGTCCGAGTATAGGGGCTCGCACCGGAACACGTACAGTCGTCCGCCTGCCTGCCCAGATCGTGAACGACCAGAACAGGGAGATTCGCTGCCCATGCCCGCCCTCATCGAAGATTACGCGCTCGTCGGCGACGGCCACACCGCCGCATTGATCGCCCGCGACGGTTCCGTCGACTGGCTCTGCTGGCCCCGGTTCGATTCCGGCGCCTGCTTCGCCGCGCTGGTCGGCACGCCCGAGCACGGCCGCTGGCGGCTCGCGCCTGCCGACGACGCGCAGGTCACGGCCAGCACGCGCCGCTATCGCGGCGATACGCTGATCCTCGAAACCGACTACGAAAGCGCCGACGGCGCGGTCACCGTGATCGACTTCATGCCGCCCGGCAACGGCTGGTCGGAACTGGTGCGGATCGTGGTCGGCCGGCACGGCGCGCTGAAGATGCACATGGAGCTGGTGCTGCGCTTCGACTACGGGTTCTCGATCCCGTGGGTCACGCAGCTGTCGCGCGAGGCCGGCATGAAGGCGATCGCGGGGCCCGACACCGTGGTGCTGCGCACGCCGGTGCCGCTCACGGGCGAGAACCTGCGCACCGTCGCCGACTTCACCGTGTACGCGGGCGAGCGCGTGCCGTTCTCGCTGGCCTACGCGCCGTCGCACCTGCGGCTGCCGCCCGCGCGCGAGCCGTTGTCGATGCTCGCGCGCACCGAGAACTACTGGCTCGAATGGTCGGGGCGCTGCGAGGTGCAGGGCCGCTACGCAGCCGCCGTGCGGCGCTCGCTGATCACGCTGAAGGCGCTCGCCTACGAGCCGACGGGCGGCATCGTCGCCGCGCCCACCACCTCGCTGCCCGAGCAGCTCGGCGGCTCGCGCAACTGGGATTACCGCTACTGCTGGCTGCGCGACGCGACGATCACGCTGCTCGCGCTGATGCGCGGCGGCTATTTCGACGAGGCGCGCGCGTGGCGCGCGTGGCTCGGCCGCGTGATGGCGGGCTCGCCGGAACAGATCCAGATCATGTACGGGATCGCCGGCGAACGGCGCCTGCCGGAGCTCGAACTCGACTGGCTGCCCGGCTACCAGGATTCGAAACCGGTACGGATCGGCAACAATGCCGCGAATCAGCTGCAACTCGACGTGTTCGGCGAAGTCATGGCGGCGCTGCATCTCGCGCGCGTCGGCGGCCTGCAGGCGGACGACACCGTCTGGTCGGTGCAATGCGCGCTGCTCGAACACCTCGAGCAGATCTGGCGCGAGCCCGACGAGGGCATCTGGGAAACGCGCGGCGGCCGCCGCCATTTCACGTTCTCGAAGGTGATGGCCTGGGTCGCGTTCGACCGCGCGATCAAGTCGGCGGAAATGTTCCGGCTGCCCGCGCCGCTCGATCACTGGCGCGCGCTGCGCGACGCGATCCATGCGGACGTCTGCGAGCACGCATGGGACGCCGGGCAGCAAGCCTTCACGCAGAGCTACGGCAGCCCCGAGCTGGACGCAAGCGTGCTGATGCTGCCGCTCGTCGGCTTCCTGCCGCCGACCGATCCGCGCGTCGCCGGCACGGTCGCCGCGATCGAGAAGGGCCTGATGCACGACGGCCTCGTGCTGCGCTACCACACGTCCGAATACGACGACGGCCTGCCGCCCGGCGAAGGCACCTTCCTCGCGTGCAGCTTCTGGCTCGTCGACAACTTCGCGCTGCTCGGCCGGATCGACGATGCGCACCGGCTGTTCAACCGCCTGCTGTCCCTGTCGAACGACCTCGGGCTGCTCGCCGAGGAGTACGACCCGGCCGCCCGGCGGCTGGTCGGGAATTTCCCGCAGGCGTTCTCGCACGTCGCGCTCGTCCATACCGCGCTGAACCTGATGCACCACGAGGACGAAATGGCGCGCGCAGCCGGCCAGCCCGCCCCGCTGGAGGCCGCGGGGCGCTGAGCGCGGCGGCGCACCAGGCCGTTTTTCGCAACACGTTAGCCACACGTTGACGACAAATGTAAGACAAGTTCAGATCCAGGCCCAACGCGGGTATATCCGGGTGATGCTGCATTGCGGCAAGATACAGACTTCGATATGATCAGATTCGACTGATCGTCCGTTCGTATCTGACCGGCTCGATTGCTGACCCACACGGCAAGCGTTCGCGCACCGTCTCCCCCCGGGAGCCTGCATGCTCTACCAACTGCATGAATTCCAGCGGGCCATGTTGAGCCCGCTCACCGCCTGGGCCCAGGCCGCCTCCAAGTCATTCGCCAATCCGTTGAGCCCGCTGTCGCTGGTGCCCGGCGCGACGCGGCTGTCGGCGGCCTACGAGCTGATGTACCGGCTCGGCAAGGACTACGAGAAGCCGGAATTCGGGATCCACCAGATCGTCAAGGACGGGCACAACATCCCGATCGTCGAGCAGACCATCCTGGAGAAGCCGTTCTGCCGGCTGCTGCGCTTCAAGCGCTTCGCCGACGACAGCGAGGCGGTCGAGCAGTTGAAGGACGAGCCGGCGGTGCTCGTGTGCGCGCCGCTGTCCGGCCACCACGCCACCTTGCTGCGCGACACCGTGCGCACGCTGCTGCAGGACCACAAGGTCTACATCACCGACTGGATCGACGCGCGCATGGTGCCGGTCGAGACCGGCCCGTTCCACCTGGACGACTACGTCGACTACATCCAGGATTTCATCCGCCACATCGGCGCGCGCAACCTGCACGTGATCTCGGTGTGCCAGCCCACGGTGCCGGTGCTCGCGGCGATCTCGCTGCTGGCGAGCCGCGGCGAGGACACCCCGCTCACGATGACGATGATGGGCGGCCCGATCGACGCGCGCAAGAGCCCGACCTCGGTGAATTCGCTCGCGACCAACCGCTCGCATGCGTGGTTCGAGAACAACGTGATCCACACGGTGCCCGCGAACTACCCGGGCGAAGGCCGCAAGGTGTATCCGGGCTTCCTGCAGCACACGGGCTTCGTCGCGATGAATCCGGAGCGCCACGCGCAATCGCACTGGGATTTCTACCAGAGCCTGCTGCGCGGCGACGAAGACGACGCCGACGCGCACCGCCGCTTCTACGACGAGTACAACGCGGTGCTCGACATGGCGGCCGAATACTATCTGGACACGATCCGCGTGGTGTTCCAGGAGTTCCGGCTGGCCGAGGGCACCTGGGACGTCAACGGCGAGCGCGTGAACCCGCAGGACATCCGCGACACCGCGCTGATGACGATCGAGGGCGAACTCGACGACATCTCGGGCAGCGGCCAGACCCACGTCGCGCACGAGCTGTGCACGGGCATTCCGGAGGCGCACCGGCGCAGCCTGACCGCCGAGAAATGCGGGCACTACGGGATCTTCTCGGGGCGCCGCTGGCGCACCATCATCTATCCGCAACTGCGCGAATTCATCCGCGAGCATGCGCCGGAGCCGACGGACGCCACCCGCCCGTCGTCGGCCGCACGCGCCGCCGCCGCCGAAGCGGGGCGCGCGGCCGCGAAGGCGGCCGGCTCCTCCCGGCTGCCCGCCGCGAAACGCGCGGCCGCCGGCACGAAAGCGGCGCGCCCCCGCAAGGCCGCCGCCTGAGCGCACGCGCGCTGAGCCGCCGCGCGCCGCGCGGGCTCAGCGCCGCAACAGATACGCGAGCAGGACCTCAGTGTTGAGCTTGACCATCTCGGCGCGCTCGTCGGGCGTGCTGAAGTCGCGGCCGAGCGTCGCGGCCAGCGTGAAGCGGTTCGATACGATGTAGTAGCCGAGGCCCGACAGCGTGACGTAGAAGCGCAGCGGATCGATGTCCGTGCGAAACAGGCCCGCCTTCTGGCCGCGCGTGAGCACGCCGCCGAGCATCGCGACGATCGGCGACATCATTTCGCGAATGCGCGTGGATTTCTGCATGTAGCGCGCCTCGTGCAGGTTCTCGTTGTTGAGGAGGCGCAGCAGCTCGGGGTGATCGCGGTAGTAGTCCCACACGAAATGCGCGAGCCGCGTGACCGCTTCGACCGGCGCAACACCATCGAGATCGAGCACGCGTTCGGCTTCGGTCAGTGCGGAAAACGCATGCTCGAGCACGGCGGTGAACAGTTGCTCCTTGCTGCCGAAGTAGTAGTAGAGCATGCGCTCGTTGGTCTCGGCGCGCCGCGCGATCTGGTCGACCCGTGCGCCAAACAGCCCCCCGCTTGCGAACTCGTCGGCGGCCGCGAGCAGGATGCGACGCCGTGTTCCTTCAGGATCTCTTTTGATTTTTGGCTGATTCATGGTGGCGTTTTGCTGTGTGAGCCGCGTAATCCGGATGGCGCTGCCGGCGCTTCGTCAGCCACCGACAGCGAGGACGGGCGCACCCTGGTTGAGGCGAGCCCTGCTGCGGTCATGCAAAAAAGCGCTTCGATTATGGCACATGCGTTGTCAAGCGCAATGCGGGAAATCGGCGATAATCCCGGTTTGACGAACCCTACCGACTCGCCCGTCCGCACGCGGCGCAAGCGAGCCCGCCCCACGTTGTCATCGTGACCGATTCCAAGACCCTCGCGGATCGCATCGAAGATCTGCTGCCCCAGACGCAATGCACGAAGTGCGGCTACGACGGCTGCCGTCCGTACGCCGAAGCGATTGCCGCCGGCACGGCCGGCTACAACCAGTGTCCGCCCGGCGGCGTCGAAGGCGTCGCGCGCCTCGCGGCGCTGCTCGGCAAGCCCGTGATTCCGCTCAATCCCGTCAACGGCGACGAACGCCCGCGGCCGCTCGCCGTGATCGACGAACAGCTGTGCATCGGCTGTACGTTGTGCATGCAAGCGTGTCCCGTCGATGCGATCGTCGGCGCACCGAAACAAATGCATACCGTGTTGAGCGCGCTGTGCACGGGCTGCGATCTGTGCGTGCCGCCCTGCCCGGTCGACTGCATCGCAATGGTGCCCGTCACCGGCGCGCAGACCGGCTGGGACGCGTGGACCCAGCCGCAGGCCGACGCCGCACGTGCGCGTCACGACGCGCGGCTCGCGCGCCAGCAGCGCGAACGCGAGGCGGCCGAGGCCCGCGCCGCGGCGCGGCGTTCGAACGCGGGAGCCGCGGCCGCCGCGCCTGCGCCGGGCGCAGTCCCGGCAACGCCGAGTGGCGTCGCCACGCCAAGCGTCGCTACGCCGGGCGTCGCCACGCCGGGCGTCGCCACGCCGGGTGCCGCCGCGCCGGGTGCCGCCGCGCCGATCGCCGACGATCCGGAAGCAAAGAAACGCGCGATCATCGCCGCCGCGCTCGAACGCGCGCGCAAGAAGAAGGAAGAACTCGCCGCGCAAGGCGCCGCGCCGAAGAACACCGAGGGCGTGAGCGCCGCAGTGCAGGCGCAGATCGACGCGGCCGAAGCGCGCCGCCGGCGTCTCGCCGAGGCGGCCGACGCCAAGCCCGAGCCCGCCGATCCCACCAAACCGTCCGGCCAGTCCTGAGCGCATGAACGCATCCAAACGGCGCGCGATCTACGAGACGCTGCGCAGCCTCAACCCGAACCCGACCACCGAACTCGAATACACCACGCCGTTCGAGCTGCTGATCGCCGTGCTGCTGTCCGCGCAGGCGACCGACGTCTCGGTCAACAAGGCGATGCGCAAGATGTTCCCGGTCGCGAACACGCCGCGGCAAATTGCCGCGCTCGGCGAGGAAGGCGTGGCCGAGTACATCAAGACGATCGGCCTGTACCGCACCAAGGCGAAGAACGTGATCGCGACCTGCCGGATCCTGCTCGACCAGTTCGACGGCGAGGTGCCCGCCGATCGCGAGGCGCTGGAGAGCCTGCCCGGCGTCGGCCGCAAGACCGCCAACGTGGTGCTCAACACCGCGTTCGGCCACCCGACCATCGCGGTCGACACGCACATCTTCCGGGTCGCGAACCGCACGGGCCTCGCGCCCGGCAAGGACGTGCGCACGGTCGAGGCCGCGCTCGAGAAATTCACGCCGGCCGAGTTCCTCCAGGACGCGCACCACTGGCTGATCCTGCACGGCCGCTACGTGTGCAAGGCGCGCCGCCCCGAGTGCTGGCACTGCGCGATCGAGCCGCTGTGCGAGTTCCGCCCGAAGACGCCCGCGCCCGCCGAGTAAGCGCCCGCCCCGCGCCGGCAGAGCGGCGCCGGGCGGCGTAAAATGCGCGTTCGCGCGGCACCCCGCCGCGCCCACGCATCGCCACCCCAC
>NZ_JAAGNW010000046.1:16428-16956 GCF_010645215.1 Burkholderia multivorans
GCCTGGCACAAGCAGCGCACGGGCGGCATCCTCACGCCGCTGGAAACGATGGCCGCCGACTGGATCGGCGCGCACCCCGAATACCACGCCGACCTGGCCGCCGACGGCCCCGCCGCGCAGCACGACTACGCGCCCGAGGAAGGCCGCACGAATCCGTTCCTGCACCTGTCGATGCATCTCGCGATCAGCGAGCAGCTGTCGATCGACCAGCCGCCCGGCATCCGCGCCGCGCACGACCGGCTCGCGGCGCGGCTCGGCTCCGCGCACGACGCCCATCACGCGATCATGGAATGTCTCGGCGAGACGATCTGGGAAGCGCAGCGCACCGGCACGCCGCCCGACACCGACGCCTACCTGCAGCGGATCCTGCAGCGCGCGTCGCGCGACTGAGGCGCGCCGCGCGGGCAAAAAAATACCCCGCGCGCGGCGGGGTCGATGGCGCGCCCCCTCGGAGGCGCGCAGCGGCGCGGCCAGTACGGGCCGCGCGCGTTATTTCTTGAAGGTCAGGCTGCCCTGCAGCGACTCGAT
>NZ_JAAGNW010000046.1:16966-26554 GCF_010645215.1 Burkholderia multivorans
GATGTAGGCCGCGATGTCCTTCATGTCGCTGATCGACAGGCTCTGCACCTGCGCCTGCATGATCGCGTTGTTGCGGCCGAGCAGCGGGTTCGTCAGGCCCATCTGGTACTGGCGCATCGCCCATACCATGTAGTCCGCGTGCTGATTGGCGAGGCGCGGATATTCCGCGTTGATCGGGTTGTCGAGCTTGGCGCCGTGGCAGGCCGCGCAGTTGTGCGACTCGACGAGTTCCTTGCCCTTCGTGACATCGGCCGCGTGCGCGCTGCCGATCGCGAAGCCGGCCGCGAACACGAACGCCGCCGCCGTCTTGAATGCCGTTTGAGGCTTCTTCATGAATGCTCCTATCCCGCTGATCAGATAAGCAAGCGCGAGCTTACTTGTAGGGATTGTTCTTCGAATCGGGCTTCTGCGCCGCGTAATAGGCTGCGAGATCGACGGGAAATGGCGATCCTTCTTCCGGTAAGCCTTCAGTGCGTTTTCCAGGTATTGCTGGTTCTGGCCGCCGAGGATGGGTACCCGGTAGACCTCCGGGTAAGCCGTGCGGTACCCGGCGATGCCATGGCAGCCGATGCACATCGCGGCCTTGCCTGCCCCGTCCTTCGGGATGCCGACCACACCGGCCGCCTGCGCACTGGCTGCGAGCGCCGCAAGCGCTGCGACAACGACATGTTTGCCGACGAATTTGTTCATAGCTTGTAACCTAGCTTGAGGGGAAACTGGCGCCCAAAACGGCAACGGCCCGCGCCGTTTTGCTTGTAGGGATGCCACGCAGGCCAAAAAAAACGGGCAGATTGTACCGCGTCGGCGGGGAACGCGTCCACAACGCGGCCCCGGCGGTCCGTCCGGGCATCCCGGGCTCGCCGACGCCGTCCGCCACGATAGCAAGCCGCGCGGGAACCCGACAACCCTTCCTGACTTATACTGGGATTTTTTTGCAGGAAGCACGCCGCCATGCGCTTCGAAGGCTCCTCGCATTACGTCGCCACCGACGATCTCAAGCTCGCGGTGAACGCCGCGCTGACGCTGCAGCGCCCGCTCCTGATCAAGGGCGAGCCCGGCACCGGCAAGACCATGCTGGCCGAGGAGGTCGCGGCCGCGCTCGACATGCCGCTCCTGCAATGGCACATCAAGTCGACCACCAAGGCCCAGCAGGGCCTCTACGAGTACGACGCGGTGTCGCGCCTGCGCGATTCCCAGCTCGGCGACGCGCGCGTGCAGGACATCGCCAACTACATCGAGTTCCCGAACGACCTGCTGCGCGAGCTCGACCGCATGGAATTCCACGTGTACGAGACCCGCGAGCTGGTGCGCGCGAAGCACCGTCCGCTCGTGATCATCACGTCGAACAACGAGAAGGAGCTGCCGGACGCGTTCCTGCGCCGCTGCTTCTTCCACTACATCCAGTTCCCCGACGCCTCGACCATGCAGCGCATCGTCGACGTCCACTACCCGGGCATCAAGCAGGAGCTGCTGCGCGCCGCGCTCGAGAGCTTCTACGAGCTGCGCGGCGTCGCCGGGCTCAAGAAGAAGCCGTCGACCTCCGAGCTGCTCGACTGGCTCAAGCTGCTGCTCGCCGAGGACATCCCGCCCGACGCGCTGCGCTCGAAGGACCACAAGCAGATCGTGCCGCCGCTCGCGGGCGCGCTGCTGAAGAACGAGCAGGATGTCGCGCTGTTCGAGCGGCTCGTCTACATGAACCGCCACAACCGCTAGCGCGCCGAGGCCTCCGATGCGCCGCCCGCCCGTTCCCGCCACGCCGCCGCGCCCCGCCGCGCGGGCGCCGGCGCGCACGGGCCGCACCGGCGCGCCGCCCCGCCACGCCGAGGTCCGTCCATGCTGATCGATTTCTTCTATTCGCTGCGCGCCGCCAAGCTGCCGGTGTCGGTCAAGGAATACCTGACCCTGCTCGAAGCGCTGAAGGCGCAGGTGATCCCGCCGTCGCTCGACGCGTTCTACTATCTCTCGCGCTTGACCCTCGTCAAGGACGAGCAATATTTCGACAAGTTCGACCAGGCGTTCGGCGCGTATTTCCAGGGCGTGTCGGCGCTGCCGTCCGACGCCTTCGAGATTCCGCTCGACTGGCTGGAAAAGCGCCTGCAGCGCGAGCTGACGCCCGAGGAGAAGGCCCAGATCGAGGCGCTCGGCGGCCTCGACAAGCTGATGGACCGCCTCAAGGAGCTGTTCGACGAGCAGAAGGAGCGCCACGAGGGCGGCAACAAGTGGATCGGCACGGGCGGCAGCTCGCCGTTCGGGCACGGCGGCTACAACCCGGAAGGCATCCGCATCGGCGGCCCGTCGGCGGGCAACCGCACCGCGGTCAAGGTCTGGGAGGCGCGCGCCTATCGCGACTACGACGACGCCGTGGAACTGGGCACCCGCAACATCAAGGTCGCGCTGCGCCGCCTGCGGCGCTTCGCGCGCGAAGGCGCGGCGGAAGAACTCGACCTGCCCGGCACGATCCGCAGCACCGCGGCCAACGCGGGCTGGCTCGACATCAGGATGGTGCCCGAGCGGCACAACAACGTGAAGGTGCTGATGCTGCTCGACGTCGGCGGCTCGATGGACGATCACATCAAGCGCACCGAAGAGCTGTTCTCGGCCGCCAAGGCCGAGTTCAAGCACCTCGAGTTCTACTACTTCCACAACTGCGTGTACGACCACCTGTGGAAGCACAACCGGCGCCGCCACACCGAACGCACGCCGACCTGGGACGTGCTCCACAAGTTCACGCCCGACTACAAGCTGCTCTTCGTCGGCGATGCGACCATGAGCCCCTACGAGGTGCTGCAGCCGGGCGGCTCGGTCGAGTACAACAATCCCGAGGCGGGCGCCGTCTGGCTGCGCCGGCTCGCCGATCAATTCCCGCATTTCGCGTGGCTCAATCCCGAGCCCGAGCGGCTGTGGGAATACCGGCAATCGATCGCGGTCATCCGCGAGGTGCTCGGCCAGCGCATGTATCCGCTCACGCTCGCCGGCCTCGAAACCGCGATGCGCGTCCTCAGCAAATAAACGCCGTTCCCTCACGCGACAACGCCCCCCCGCCGCACCGGAGACACCCGCATGACCCGACCGCCCGCCCCCGACCTGTCGCCGGCCGACGCCGCACGCCCCGCGCCGCCGCGCTTTTTCGCGGACACGTCGCTGTCGGCGCTCGTCGCGGGCTTCGTCGCGATGATGACGGGCTATACCAGCTCGCTCGTGCTGATGTTCCAGGCGGGCCGCGGCGCGCACCTGAGCGACGCGCAGATCTCGTCGTGGATCTGGGCGCTGTCGATCGGCATGGCGCTCACGACGATCGGCCTGTCGCTGCGGTTTCGCGCGCCCATCGTGATCGCCTGGTCGACGCCGGGCGCGGCGCTCCTCGTCGCCTCGCTGCCGGGCGTGCCGTATGCGGAGGCGATCGGCGCATTCATCGTCTGCGCGCTGCTGCTGACCGCGGTCGGCTTGAGCGGGCTGTTCGACACGTTGATGCGCAGGATTCCGGCCGGCATCGCCGCCGCGCTGCTCGCCGGGATCCTGTTCGAGATCGGCATCGAGATCTTTCGCGCCGCGCAGTTCCAGACCGCGCTGGTGCTCGTGATGTTCTTCGTCTACCTGCTCGTGAAGCGCGCGGCGCCGCGCTACGCGATCGTCACGACCCTGCTTGCCGGCTGCATCGCGGCGGGCGCGCTCGGCCTGCTCGACTTCAGCCATTTCCATATCGCACTCGCGCAGCCGGTATTCACGATGCCGTCGTTCTCGCTGGCGGCCATCGTCAGCATCGGCATACCGTTGTTCGTGGTCGCGATGGCCTCGCAGAACGTGCCGGGCATCGCGGTGCTGCGCGCGGACGGCTACGCCACGCCGTCCTCGCCGCTGATCGCGACCACCGGCCTCGCCTCGCTCGCGCTCGCGCCGTTCGGCTCGCACGGCATCAATCTCGCGGCCATCACGGCGGCGATCTGCACCGGCCCGGAGGCGCATGAAGCGCGCGACAAGCGCTACACGGCCGCGGTCTGGTGCGGCCTGTTCTATCTCGTCGCCGGCGTGTTCGGCGCCACCATCGCGGCGTTGTTCGCCGCGCTGCCGAAAGCGCTCGTCGTGTCGGTCGCGGCGCTCGCGCTGTTCGGCTCGATCATGAGCGGCCTCACGAACGCGATGCAGGAGCCGCGCCAGCGCGAAGCGGCGCTCGTCACCTTCATGGTGACCGCGTCCGGCCTCACGCTGCTGTCGATCGGCTCCGCGTTCTGGGGGCTCGTCGCGGGCGTGCTCACGCAGGTGATCCTGAACGCGCGCCGGCCGGCCTGAGCCGCCCGCGCGCCGCGGCCGGCAATCCGGCCTAGAATAGAGGCTCCGGCGGCCGCGCCCCGCGCGCGCCGCCCTGCTTCGCCGCCGCATGCCGCGGCGCCTTCGTCGAACCCGGCGCGCCGCGCCTTCATCACGATTCGCCATGACTACCGCACTCGACCAGCTCAAGCAGTACACGACCGTCGTCGCCGACACCGGTGATTTCCAGCAGCTCGCGCAGTACCAGCCGCGGGACGCCACCACCAATCCGTCGCTGATCCTGAAGGCGGTCCAGAAGGACGCGTACCGGCCGATCCTCGAGAAAACCGTGCGCGACCACGCGGACAAGCCGAGCGACTTCATCATCGACCGCCTGCTGATCGCGTTCGGCAGCGAGATCCTCAAGCTGATCCCGGGCCGCGTCTCGACCGAAGTCGACGCGCGCCTGTCGTTCGACGCCGAGCGCTCGATCGCGAAGGGCCGCGAGATCATCAAGCTGTACGAAGCAGCGGGCATCGGCCGCGAGCGCGTGCTGATCAAGCTCGCGTCGACCTGGGAAGGCATCCGCGCGGCCGAGGTCCTGCAGAAGGACGGCATCAAGTGCAACATGACGCTGCTGTTCTCGCTGGTGCAGGCCGCCGCCTGCGCGGAAGCGGGCGCGCAGCTGATCTCGCCGTTCGTCGGCCGCATCTACGACTGGTACAAGAAGAGCGCGGGCGCCGAGTGGGACGAGGTGAAGAACGGCGGCGCGAACGATCCGGGCGTGCAGTCGGTGCGCCGCATCTACACGTACTACAAGACCTTCGGCTATTCGACCGAGGTGATGGGCGCGAGCTTCCGCACGCTCGGCCAGATCACCGAGCTGGCGGGCTGCGACCTGCTCACCATCAGCCCCGACCTGCTGCAGAAGCTGCAGGACAGCAACGACACGGTCACCCGCAAGCTGTCGCCGGAAGCGCGCCTCGACGGCCAGGCCGAACGCGTCGCGATCGACGAATCGTCGTTCCGCTTCCAGCTGAACGACGACGCGATGGCCACCGAAAAGCTCGCGGAAGGCATCCGCCTGTTCTCGGCCGACGCGGTCAAGCTCGAGAAGATGATCGACGCGCTGCGCTGAGCGCGAGGTCGAACCGCCGGACAGTCGATCCGGCGGCCGGCGCTCCGGCGGCCGGCGCTCCGACACCGAAAAGCCGCGGGTCCGACCCGCGGCTTTTTTTCGTCCGCGTCACCGCGCCGACATCGTTTTCGCGCGCCGCACGCACTAGAATCCTCTGCACGGGCCCGTCCGGCCGCGGCCGCGCGCCCCCGCCCATATCAAGGAGACAACGATGCAAGTCCAACCGTACCTGATCTTCAACGGACGCAGCGACGAAGCGCTCGCCTTCTACACGCAGGCGCTCGGCGCGAAAGTGCATCTGCTGATGCGCTTCAAGGATGCGCCGCCCGATCCCGCCCGGCCGAGCGATCCCGCGCTGGCCGACAAGGTCATGCATGCGAGCTTCCAGATCGGCGACTCGATCCTGATGTGTTCGGACGGCGACTGCAACGCCGCAGGCCGTCAACACGACGGCTATTCGCTGTCGCTCGATCCCGCCACCGTCGAGGAAGGCCAGAAGCTGTTCGATGCGCTCCTCGCGAACGGCGGCGAAGTCGGCATGCCGTTCCAGAAAACCTTCTGGGCGCTCGGGTTCGGCATGCTCAAGGATCGCTTCGGCGTGCACTGGATGATCAACGTCGAGGATCCCTCCATGCGCGGCTAGATGCCCGCTTCGTCAGGGCGGCGCAAGCGCGCCGCCCGCCTTCACTTGCGCAGTGCGTCGGCGAGCGCCTGTTCGAGCGTGCCGTTCGAGCGGCACGCGACGCGCGCCGCCTTGAGCTTGCCCGCGGCCTCGACCCGCGCGCTGCCCGTCACGTCGATCGCGACCGCGACGCCCTGGCCGGCATCGTCGAGCCGGGTCACCACCTTCAGCGCGTAGGTGACGTTCGAGGTCTGGCGCAGATCCGCGCACGCGACGAAATTGCCCGCATTCGGATAGTCGGCGTACGCCGCGGCGACGAGCCCGGCCTCGCGATCGCTGACGCGTACCGCGAACCGGTGGTCCGCATAGAACTGGCCGACCTTGTCCCATGCTTCGTCGTACTTGCGGTTCGCAATCACGAAGCGGCCGGCCGGGTCCGCCGCGCCGCCCTCGCCCGCCTGAGCCGCCGCGCCCGCATGCCCGCGCGCGCCCGGCCCCGCGCCCGGGCCGTATACCTGCACGCATCCCGCCATGCTCGCGAGCGCGACCGCACACCCCAGCGCACGCCTCGCGCTCATCGGTAATACAGGTTCACGCACCCGGACAACAGCAGCGCGACGAGCGGCAACCACATCAGCAGTTTCCTCATGCGAGCGCCTCACCGGTAGTACGCCGCGACACAGCCGCCCAGCGGCACGCAGCACACGCCCAACCACAGAATCCAGATCTTCATCGCCCCTCTCCCTTCGTTTCGTTCGACTCAATGACGCCAGCCGCAGCTGGAAGGGACGCATTATTCAATGGAATGTTGCGGCGCACCCAATCGGTCTTTCACCGATTTCCGGGCCGCGAAGGCCGCCATAGAATCACTTGAAGGGTCGCGTGGGCGCGGGTGGAAACACGCCGCGGCATGCCGGCCGCATCCCGGCCGCACACAAAAAGACGCCCGCCACACAACGTGGCGGGCGGGTCCGCGACGGCCGCGCGGATCAGCCTTCGACCACGTCGAGATAGTCCTCGGGACGGGTGCGGTCTTCCGCGTGCCGCATGCCGAGCACGCGCACCAGCACGCTGACCGCGATCGACACCACGAGATTCACGACCAGCGACCAGATCGCCGCGTAGCCCGGGATCGCATAACCGAACAGATGGATCGTGAAGATCGAACCGGCGAGCTTGAGCGAGATCGCCATCCAGGTGCCGCACACGATGCCCGCCGCCCAGCCGGCGAGCAGCCCGCGATAGTCGAGCACGCGCGTATAGAGGCCGAGCACGATCGCGGGCAGCGTCTGGATGATCCAGATCCCGCCCAGCAGCTGCAGCTGGATCGCATAGGTGAGCGGCAGCCCGAGAATGAACGCGACCGCGCCGACCTTCACGATCAGCGACACCAGTTTCGCGACCTGGGTTTCCTGCTCGTGCGTCATGTTGCGATTGATGAACTCGCGGTGGATGTTGCGCGTGTACAGGTTCGCGGCCGCGATCGACATGATCGCCGCGGGCACCAGCGCGCCGATCCCGATCGCCGCGAACGCGACGCCGACGAACCACGACGGGAAGAAATGCAGGAACAGCGCGGGCACCGCGAAATTCGCGCCGTAGGCCTGGAAGTACGGCGCGAACTCCGGCATGTCCTTGACGCCGGACGCGAGCGCCATGTAGCCGAGCAGCGCCAGCAGCCCGAGCACGAACGAGTACGCGGGCAGCATCGCCATGTTGCGGCGGATCGTGTTGCCCGACGACGACGACAGGATCGCCGTCACCGAGTGCGGATACAGGAACAGCGCGAGCGCCGAGCCGATCGCGAGCGTCGCGTAGGCGCTGTAGCCGTTCAGGCCCGCCGCGTCGGGCGCCTTGAGCAGCAGCTTGGCGGGCGGCACCGCGCCGAAGATGTGGCCGAAGCCGCCGAGCTGCGCGGGAATCACGATGATCGCGGCCGCGATCGTGATGTAGATCAGGATGTCCTTGACGATCGCGATCATCGCCGGCGCGCGCAGGCCCGAGGTATAGGTGTAGGCGGCCAGGATCGCGAACGCGATGATGAGCGGCAGATCGCCCGCGAAGCCGCGCGTATCGAAGCCGAGGCCGCCGATCACGACCTCGCTGCCCACCAGTTGCAGCGCGAGGTACGGCATCGTCGCGACGATGCCCGTCACCGCGACCGCGAGCGCCAGCGTGCGGCTGCCGTAGCGGGCGCTGACGAAGTCCGCCGAGGTCACGTAGCCGTGGCGCTTCGCGCTGCTCCACAGCTTCGGGAACACCATGAACGCGAACGGATAGATGAGGATCGTGTACGGCAGCGCGAAGAAGCCCATCGCGCCGGCGCCGAACACCAGCGCGGGCACCGCGACGAAGGTATAGGCCGTATAGAGATCGCCGCCGAGCAGGAACCAGGTGACGACCGTGCCGAAGCGGCGGCCGCCGAGCCCCCATTCGTCGAGATGGGCGAGATCGCCGCGCCGCCAGTGCGCGGCCAGGAAGCCCATGATCGTCACGCCGACGAACAGCAGCACGAACACGCAGGTCGCGGCGAGGTTCATGAGCGGCCTCCCGGCGTACCGCCCGCCTTCCAGCAGTTCTTGGTCTTGAAGTAGACGAACGCGGTGATGATCGCGCTAATGAACACCCACGACAGCTGGTACCAGTAGAAGAACGGGAAACCGAACCATTGCGGTTCGATCCGGCTGTACGACGGCACCCAGACCATCGCGATCAACGGCAGGACCAGCAGCCAGAGCCAGCGCTTGGCGGCCCGATTGGCGTCGGCATCGTGAGCCATGACGTCTCCTCATCATTCCCGGTTCTTGATGTTGTGGACGGGTGCGGCGATGCGCGAGGAGACGCGGCACGAATCGTGCGGCAGCCCCCCGGCGCCTTTTTCAGTATAAGAGCCGGGGGGAAGCGGTCAAACAGGGGCGAACCCGAAGCGGGCGCGTCAGATCGTGAAGACGTCCGCGCGGGTGTCGAGCGAGGCTTTCAATGCTTTCACCCAGCGGCGCGCGGGCAGCTTCAGTTCGGCCTCGATCAGCTTGGCGCGCGCGTCGAGCTGATCGAAAGCCACGTCGAGCGCCGGGCCCGAGAACGCGAGCGCGATGCGGTTGCCGTCGTGCACCTCGGGCAGCGCGATCACGCGGCCGTCGAACGCCGCGTTCAGGTGCTTCATGTTGCGCACGAAGCTCGGGTGGTCGCCGAACAGGTTGATGGTGGCCATGCCCGCTTCGGCGAGACAGCTCCGCACCGCACGGTAGAACGCAACGCTGTCGAGTACCGGGCCGCGCGCGGTCGCGTCGTACAGGTCGATCTGCAGCGCGCCGATCGTGCCGCGCTGGGCGGGATCGTTGACGAAGTCCCACGCATCGGCCTCGTGCACCGTGAGACGCGCGTCGTCGGGCGGCAATTCGAACATGGTGCGCGCGGCGACGATCACGGCCGGATTCAGCTCGACCGCCTCGACCTTCGCGCGCGGCAGGAAGCGCAGCGCGAACTTGGTCAGCGCGCCGGTGCCGAGCCCGAGCTGGACCACGCGTTCGGGCGTTTCGAGGAACAGCAGCCACGCCATCATCTGCTGCGCGTATTCAAGCTC